>JAJQDL010000080.1 GCA_021202235.1 Lachnospiraceae bacterium | reverse complement strand
TGTTAAAGGAAAACAGCCGCGCGTAACCCCCCCATCAAAACGAAAAGGACGAAGTAACATGAAAAAAATTTTCAGACGTTCGCTCACGCTGATCCTGGCGCTGGCGATGACGGTCTCTCTGCTGGCGGGTTGCGGGAGCAGCAGTTCCAGCAGCACCGACACGACGGCGGCCGCCGATGAGACGACGGCAGCCGCAGATTCCGGAACAGAGACGACTTCCACGTCGGACGGCGTGCTGAAGCTGGCCGTGACTACCGGCGATGGCTCATCCACGGATGACAAGATTCCGACACCGTGGTACAACCGTACCTTCGCGACGAACCTGATGTTCCGCAGTCTTCTTATCGCGGACAGCACGCTGACCGAGACCAACCCGGATCTGGCCGAGAGCGTAGAGATCAGCGACGATGCTCTGACCTACACCATCACCATGAAGGAAGGCCTGAAGTGGTCTGACGGTGAGGATCTGACAGCTGAGGACGTGGTGTGGTCGATCGAGACCGCCCAGCAGGCGGCGCAGGTCAACTCCATTTATACGACCGCATTCAGCTACATAGATTCCCTGATCTACGAGGACAATGTGATCACGATGGTTCTCACTTCCCCGTATTCGGATATGTCCGCGATTCTGGCGCAGTTCGCCATCCTGCCCAAGCACAGCCTGGAGGAAGCGGATCCGCTGACCATGGAGTCTGACGATTTCTGGACTGACCCGGTCTGCTCCGGTATGTACTGCGTCGATGAACTGAACGTGGGTAACTATTTCACGATGAAGGTCAACGAGAACTATGAGGGAGATGCCCCCAAGATTCAGAGCATTCAGGTTTCCTTCGTGTCTGACTATGTGACGGCGGCACAGTCCGGCATCGCTGACTATGTATTTGGAAATGATACCAACCTTGTGGAGGCGCTCGACGCCATGGATAACTACACCGGTTACTCCATCGACCAGCTCTTCTATAAATACTTCATCTTCAATATGTCCGGTACTGACGGTAATGAGAACGAGGCCATGCAGAGTGTGGAAGTCCGTAAGGCTCTGATGGAAGCCATCGACCGTGCCGCACTGGCGGCGCTGTATCCGAGCGCGGCTCTGCTCGACAGTGGTGTGCCGAGAACAGATGATGCCTATGACGGATATGAGTGGACCTATGATCTGGATCAGGCCAAGGCGGATCTGGAGGCTTCCGGTTATGACATGAGCCGTACGCTGCGTATCTGCTACTACAACAACGATCAGACCTCTGTGGACCTGATCAATGCGGTGGTCTACTATCTGGAGCAGCTGGGCCTGACGGTTGAAGCGACCCTTTCCAACGACGGTACGACCGACCTGTTCACGACCCGTGATTATGATATCGGCTTCAAGGGCAAGAGTGCCTTCTCCATCAGCGAGTGGTACACCGAATACCTGAGTACCGACAGCCTGTTCTGCGGTATCTTCGGCGGCGATTCTGATTTCGATGAGCCTGTTGCTGCGCTGCAGGCCGCGACCGATACCGAGAGCCGGAACGAAGCGCTGGCAACTTTGCAGGCGCTGGAAGAAGAGAAGGTCTACAAGGTTCCCATGTTCACCGTGGGTGTGAATGTGTATGTCAGCGACAATGTAAAGGTGCCTGACGGCGTGGAATTCTGCAATCCCTACTATTCCTGCGACCTCGACTTCGCGAACTGGGAGCTGAACTAAACACCAGAACCATGCCACCCGCATCTTCTGCCCTGTAACGGGAATCGAACGATAACCTGGAGGAGGGAGAGACGCATGTTTAAATGTTCCGCGTCTCTCCCTCCTCTTTTTACTTTCGTTACAATGAAACTCAGCGAAGTCAAGCCGTAAGGCGCCGACTGAGCGCTAAGTTTCATGTATGCGTGCGGCGCTTAGCGAAATGGAGCCGTAGGCGAACATTGAGCTTAGCAGAGTCGCTTCCTATCCGAAACGGAGTGAGAAAAATATGGTCAAATACATCGTCAAAAAACTGCTGATGATGATCCCCATGCTACTGGTCATCAGCTTTATCGTTTACATGGGGTTACGCGCCACTGGCGTTGACCCGATCAACTTCCTGGTCAGTCCGGAAGTCCTCTCTGCCAATGCGGAGAACGTGGAGGCTCTTCGTGAGAGCCTGGGTCTGAACGATCCGCTTGTGGTCCAGTACGTTCGCTGGCTGGGTGATATCCTGCACGGCGACCTGGGCTACTCTCTGGACGGCACCTCCATCTCCGCGACTATCGCTACCCGTCTTCCCTACACACTTGAGCTGGCCGGCTATTCGCTGCTCTTCAGCACTATCATCGGCATCGGTATCGGCATCATCAGCGCTATCCGTCAGAACGGCATCGTGGATTACATCGGCCGTGTGCTGGCCGTCGTCGGTCAGGCGATTCCGCAGTTCCTGGTGGGCATCCTGCTTATCGAGATCTTCGCGATCAAGCTGGGCTGGTTCCCGACGGCAAACCGTGTGGATCCTAATGCGACGAACGCCTTTGTAGATGCTTTCCGGCATTTATTCCTGCCGGTCGTGACACTGACCATCGGCATGGTGGCCGTGCTTATGCGTTACGCGCGGAATACCATGCTGGATGTGCTGAACAGTGACTACATCAAGACGGCCCGTTCCAAGGGAATCCCGGAGTGGAAGGTCTACATGAAGCACGGCTTCCGTAACGCCATGAAGCCCGTGCTCGTGATCCTGCTGTTCCGTATCCCCGGCCTGATCGGCGGTTCTGTGGTCATTGAGACCGTGTTCTCCTATCCGGGCATCGGCATCACCATGACCAACGCAATCACCAGCGGCGACTATCCGGTAGTGCTGGTTACGACTCTGATTATTGCAGCTACCATGCTGATCTGTTCCTTCCTGGTCGATGTGTTTAATGCTCTGCTGGATCCCCGGGTCCGGCTGGGTGAGTGATGAAAGGAGGTCCTGAAAAAATGAATGAAGCAACAGTAAGTATCAAAGATCAAAATAAGGCGGCTTCCTCCTCTCGTCTGAAAAAGAACATCCGTAAATTTGCCAATAACAGGCTGGCCGTGCTGGGCCTGGTCATCGTTGTGATCATGACCGTCGCCTGTGTGGTGGCCTTCATCGCCGGGATTGATTACCGGACGCCGGATCTGACGGCGACGCGAACAGCTCCCGATTCCTCGCACATTTTCGGTACAGATACCATCGGCCGTGACCTGCTGGCGCGTGTCCTGGTGGGCGGCTGTTATTCGATCTTCATCGGCCTGTTCAGTGCTGTGGTCAGCAACGGTCTGGGTGCCATCCTGGGCGCCATCGCCGGGTATTTCGGCGGCTGGGTGGACTCCGTTCTGGTGCGGATCTCTGAGATCTTCCAGGCGTTCCCGCAGCTGGTGCTGGTTATGATGCTGATCGCCATCTTCAATACCCGCGGCCTGGGAAATCTGCTCTTTATCTTCGTCATTACAGGCTGGATGACCACCTTCCGGATGGTGCGCAATGAGTACATGACGCTGAAGAATGAGACCTATGTCAAGGTCTGCGAGGCCTTCGGCATGAAGAGCAGCAACATCATGTTCAAGCAGATCCTGCCCAATGTCATGACCCCCATCATCGTGTCCGTGACCACCAACGTGGCTTACTTCATCCTGCAGGAGGCCTCCCTGAGCTTCATCGGTCTGGGTGTCGCCGACTCCACGCCGACCTGGGGCAATATCCTCAACGCGGCGAAGAGTCTGACCGTCGTGCAGAAGCAGTGGTGGATCTGGGTATTCCCCGGCGCGGCGATCAGTCTGTTTGTCCTGGCCATTAATTTCCTGGGCGATGGGCTGCGGGATGTGCTGGACGCCAAGCAGCAGTGAGGAGGGCAGAATGGATAACAGAGAGATCATTTTAGACGTAAAGAACCTGAATACGAGCTTTGTCTCGGAGAAGAAGAAAACCCGTATCGTGAAAAACGTCTCCTTCCAGGTGAAGCGCGGCACCACGCTGGCCGTGGTGGGCGAGTCCGGCTGCGGCAAGAGCGTGACCATGAATTCCATCATGCGTTTCCTGGGACGCAATGCCATCGTGGAGGCGGACAACATTCAGTACAACAGCCTGCATGACGATCAGGTGAAGGAATATCATCTGGAGAAATACGAGAAGCCCAATTGTGCGGAAATGCGCGCTCTGCGCGGCCCGGAGATGAGCATGGTCTTCCAGGATCCCATGTCCAGCCTGAATCCCGTTTACAAGGTGGGCGATCAGGTTGCTGAGGGACTGCTTGAGCATAATAAGGGCATGAGCAAGAAGGAAGCCCGGGAGAAGGTCCTCGAGATGTTCCGGAAGCTTGGGATCCCGGATCCTGAAGAGCGGATCGACAGCTATCCGCACCAGTTTTCCGGCGGTATGAAGCAGCGTGTTGTCATCGCCATCGCCATGATCTGCAATCCCGAACTCATCATCTGTGACGAGCCGACGACGGCCCTGGACGTGACGATTCAGGCTCAGATCATGGAACTGCTCAAGGCGATGCAGGTGGACGAGGGCAAGAGCATCGTCCTGATCACCCACAACATGGGTCTGGTGGCGGAGATGGCCGATGAGGTGTGTGTCATGTACATGGGCCGTGTCGTGGAATTCGGCAGCCTGGAGCAGATCTTCGACCACACGAGTCATCCCTACACGCAGGCGCTGCTGCGCAGTGTGCCGGTGCTGGGTCTCGCCGACGGTCAGAAGCTGGAAACGATTCCCGGGTCGACACCCAACCCGGCGGACCTGAAGGGCGGCTGCGAGTTTGCGGACCGCTGTCCCTTCTGCACCGACGCCTGCCGCGAAAAGGACATCCCCATGTTCGAAATCACGCCGGGTCATCGTGTGCGCTGCCTGAAATTCCAGGATTCCCCGGAGGTGATGTGAGATGAGTGAAAATAAAAAAGAAGTCATTTTTAAAGTAGAAGACCTGTGTACCTGGTTTCCCATCACCCAGGGAGCTTTCAAGAAAGTGGTCGGCTATCTGATGGCTGTGGCCGGTAGAAGCCTAGAGGTCTCCAAGGGCGACACTGTGTGCATCGTGGGCGAGTCCGGCTGCGGAAAGTCCACACTGGGTAAGACCATGATGATGCTGGAGAAGGCCACCGGCGGGCAGGTGCTGTTCAACTATGACGGCGAGTTCAAGGATATCACGAAATTCAATTCGCAGGAAATGTTCGAGTTCCGCAAGGAAGTGCAGATGGTGTTCCAGGATCCCTATTCGGCCCTGAACCCGCAGAAGAAGATCTACACCTCCTTCGAGGAGCCCCTGAAGGTCCATGGCGTGAAGAGCGAGAAGGAACGCGAAGAAATCATGGAGCGGGTGCTGAAGATGGTCAACATCCAGCCCGACTACCTGATGCGTTTTCCTCATGAGTTCTCCGGCGGACAGCGTCAGCGTCTGTGTATTGCCCGGGCCCTGGAGGTCATGCCCAAGGTGCTGATCTGCGATGAGCCCGTGTCTGCCCTGGATGTGTCCATTCAGGCGCAGGTGCTGAACCTGATGAAGGACATTCAGAAGGAAATGGATCTGACATACCTTTTCATCGCCCACGACCTCAGCGTGGTTCAGTATATGTCGGACCGCATCATGGTCATGTACCTGGGACGTGTGGTGGAGGTCGCCGATTCCAGGGCACTGTATGACGAGCCGCTGCATCCGTATACCCGGGCACTGTTGTCGGCCATTCCGGTGCCGGACATCCATAAGACGAAGAAGCGTCAGGTGCTGGAGGGCGAGGTGCCGAGCCCGATCCACAAGCCGTCCGGCTGCCCGTTCCATACGCGCTGCCCTAACTGCATGGAGCGGTGCAAGACCGAGGTGCCGACGCTGCATGTGCAGAATCCGGAGAATGGACACATGGTGTCCTGTCACCTCTATGACTGAGCGGAGGCGCCCTTAACATGAAGGAGAGTGCGGTGCGGCTGCCGCGGGAGGAGTGCTGCGACGTTCTGGTAGTTGGCGGCGGGATCGCCGGTCTGCTGGCCGCTCTGCGGGCGGCAGAGGACGGTGCAGCCGTCACATTGGCGGCCACAGGCGGTCTCTTCTCCGGCTCCAGCTTCTATCCCGGAACCTGGGGTCTGGGCCTGGTGGGGCCGGACGGCCGGGACGATGAGGCGGACCTGATCCGGACGATCCGGGAGGTGGGCTGCGGCATGGCCGTGCCGGAGATGGTGGAGACCTTTGTCCGGGGCATCGCCCCGGCCATCGGGGAGCTGCGTACGATGGGCGTGCAGCTGCGCCGCGCCGCACATAATGATCAGAAGGAATTCATCCCCTGTTTCGATCATAAGCACCGGGACTGGAACGGCCTCGAATATGATAGTGTCCGGGACATCCTGGGCGTCCGGCTCGCAGAGTTGGGTGTATGCATCCGGAATGGCTGCGAGGTGCTGAAGCTTGTGCAGGCGGGAGAGCGGGTCTGCGGTGTCGTAGTGCTTCAGGACGGAAGGCTGCGGTTCCTGGGATGCCGGGCGCTGGTGCTTGCGACCGGCGGCTATGGCAGCCTGTTTCGTCGTCATCTTTGTACGGAGGACGTGGCAGGTCAGGGACAGGCTCTGGCGCTTGAGGCCGGTGCTTCCCTGGTAAATATGGAGTTCATGCAGATGATGCCGGGATTCCTGTTCCCGGCGTCCAAAACGATTTTCAATGAAAAAACGTTCCGCTTTGCCAGACTGTGTCGGGCAGACGGGACACCTCTGCTGCCGGAGGGTCCGGAGACAGAACGCCTGCTGGCGCTGCGTTCCACCCACGGCCCCTTCACGGCGCGGCTGGAGTCAAGAGCCGTGGATATCGCTCTATTTCAGGCGTGCCGGAAGGAGGCGGAGGGAGTGACCGTCACCTATGTGCCGGAGCTGCGGCAGGATATGCCGGAGTTTATTGCCACATATTTTGACTGGCTGGAGCGGGAGAAGGGGATAACCCCTGAGAATCCGATTCATATTGACATATTTGCTCATGCAGCCAACGGCGGGATTGCCATCCGCCCGGATGCGTCAACCGGTGTCCCCGGCCTTTTCGCCTGCGGGGAGGTGACCGGGGGGATGCATGGCGCGGACCGGATCGGCGGACTGTCTACGGCGAATGGTCTGGTGTTCGGCGGGATCGCCGGGCATGCGGCCGCGGCCTCCTGTATGGACGTGCCGGAACCGCCGTCAGCCTGTCTGATGCAGGGATGGGCGACGCCGGAGCTTCCGGAAAGGACGCAGACACTGCAGGACGTGATGTCCCGTTCCGCGATGGTTCTGCGGAGTGAAGAAGGGCTGCGGACCGCCTGGGAGCGGCTGGAGGAACTGGCTGATCGGAAGAGATGCCGTCCTTCAAAGAACCCGCGGGAGATTGCGGCCACTCGTCGCTGGGAGTGCCGTCTGACGACGGCTCGCTGTGTTCTTCTGGCGGCGCGGGCCCGGTGCGAGAGCCGGGGAGCCCATTACCGGGAAGATTTCCCGGCGGAGGATCCGGCCCGGGAGCGGCCTGCCTTCCTGCAGCGTGGGCAGAGGGACGAGATCGTCCTTACGGAAGGCTGCCCTGTCAGGCAGTAAGGCAACAGAAGAAAGATCTTCCGGGAACCGGGAAGACAGACGTAAATGAAACAGGGCGTCTTACGGGAACCGGAAAGATCATATATGAGAGCGAGGCGGTCCCCGGAGGGCCGTGAAGGAAAGGAATGAAACCATGTTAGAAATGTCGAAATTTCGCTCAGTTCATGCCTGGGTTCAGGATGAACTGAAGGGAAGTGCTGATTTCTGGCTGAAAAACGGTCTTGACCGGGAACACGGCGGCGTGTACACTTGTCTTGACCGGGAAGGAAAGATCTTCTCCACGGACAAAAGCGTGTGGATGCAGGGGCGGTGCGGCTGGACGTATGCGTTCCTGTGCACAACCTACGGAGTGCGGCCGGAGTGGCTGGAGGCCAGCCGGAGCTGCCTGGAGTTCATGGAGGAGCATTGCATCAACCGCGAGGCCGGAGACCGGATGTATTTCACGGTGACGGCGGAGGGAAAGCCTCTGCGTCAGCGCCGTTACTGCTTCTCCGAGGGATTTTATGCGCTCGCGAACGCGGAGTATTATCATGTGACCGGGGAGACGGTCCGCCTGGAGCGTGCCCGGAAGGCGTATGAGCTGATCTATCAGCTGAATCATGGTCTGATCAAAGATCCGACGGGGCTGGGGCCCAAGACGATCCCTGAGACCCGTTCCGGCCGTGCGCTGGGAGATACGATGATCTACCTGAACATCACCGCGGTGATGCGTCGTTGTGATCCGGAGCACCGTGCGCTCTATGATGAGAGAGCGAAAGAGTGTGTGGACACGATTTTCCGCTATCATCACAAGCCGGAGCTTCGCTGCACTCTGGAGACCGTGGGGCTGGATGGAACGCCGCAGCTGGAGAACACAGCGGGACGCGTGGTCAATCCCGGCCATGATATCGAGTGCAGCTGGTTCCTCATGGAGGAAGCGGCCTATGAGGGAAATGACGCGCTGCGGGCAGATGCCATGCGGGTCTTTGACTATGCTATTGAGGCCGGCTGGGACAAGGAATATGGCGGTCTTCTGTACTTTATCGATTGCCTGGGACGTCCGCCGGAGGCTTATGAGCATGATATGAAGCTGTGGTGGCCTCATAATGAGATCCTGATCGCTTCACTGATGATCTATCGGGATACAGGAGAGGAGAAATATCTGGACTGGTTTTACCGGACAGCAGACTATTGCCGGGAGCATTTTGCAGACCCGGAATGCGGAGAGTGGTACGGCTATCTGCGCAGGGACGGTATCCCCACGCAGCCGCCCTGTAAGGGAAGCACCTTTAAGGGACCCTTCCACGTGCCGCGCAGTCTGATCCTGGTGGATCAGATGATGACGGAGATTGAGGCGAGGGCTGAATCTCCACAGTAGACAAAAGAAGGAGAACTGATGGCAGGAACACCTCTGGAAGAGAACATTATTGTCAAATTGAACAACAGCTATTATCACCTGACAGCTTCGGAGAAAAAGGTGGCGGATTATGTACTGGGTCATAAAAGGCAGGTACAGTTCATGTCCATCTCGGAACTGGCCGACGAGTGCGGTGTGGCGGAAGCTACGATCTCCCGTTTCTGCCGCAGACAGAAGCTCCATGGCTACAACGCCTTCAAGCTGGCGCTGGCCAAGGAGACGGCCCGGGAGGAGGCTGGTGTCGCAGCCACAGCGGAGTCGGAGGCAACGGCCGTGCTCTCTGCGGAAGAGGAAGAAGATGCTGTGATTGAAATGAGCCGCAGGCAGTACGCCGAGTACAAAGCGGCTCTGAGCCAGACCATGGCGCAGATCCGGCCGGAACGCATCCGCGAGGCGGTCGACTTGCTCACGGCGGCGGACAAGGTGTTCTGTATGGGACAGGGAGGTTCCATGATCATGGCGCAGGAGGCGGCGCACCTTCTTTCCACGGTATCGCCGCGCTTCTTTCCTGTACCGGATTCTCATCTGCAGGCCTCCGCGGCCGCGCTGCTCACGCCCCGGGATGTGCTGTTCTTTTTTTCCTACTCAGGTTCCACGAAGGACATCGTGGACATCATGGCGCTGGCCAGGGAGCGGGGAGCGAAGAGTATCCTGATCACCCGGTTTGCCAAGTCGCCGGGGGCGGCCTGTGCCGATGTGGTGCTGCAGTGCGGATCCAACGAAGGGCCTCTGCAGCTGGGTACGGTCGCAGCTCGTATGGCGCAGCTTTTTCTGGTGGATATCCTCTATCAGGAGTTGTGCCTGCGCAATCCCGAGGAAGCACGGGTCAGCCGCGAGCAAATCGCCGGGGCGCTGGCTGATAAGCACTTATAGACAGAAATGATTCGCGGCGAAGTCATAAGTATCGCCGGTTCGGCAGACTGTATTTGGCCGGACACCATTATGGACATGGAGAAGGATAATAATCATGAGAGATATCACAAAATATCAGGGGATTCTCCCCGCATTTTATGCCTGCTATGACAGGGAGGGAGAGATTTCCCCTGAGGCAGTTCAGAAGCTCACCGAATATTTCGTGGAGAAGGGCGTGAAAGGCGTTTATGTCGGAGGCTCCTCCGGAGAGTGCATCTACCACAATGTGGCGGAGCGCAAGCTGGTTCTGGAAAATGTGATGGCGGCGGCACAGGGGCGGCTGACCGTGATCGCCCACGTGGGCTGCCACAGCACCCGGGCCACCGTGGAGCTGGCGCGCCACGCGGAGGCGCTGGGAGGGGACGCCATCGCCTCCATCCCGCCGATTTCCTTCCATCTGCCGGATGATTCCATCGCCGACTACTGGAACGCGATGAGCGAGGCAGCGCCGAACACGGACTTCGTCATCTACAACATTCCTCAGCTGGCGGGCGTGTCGCTGACGATGCCTCTGTTCCGTAAGATGCTGGAGAATCCGCGGGTTATCGCCGTGAAGAATTCCTCCATGCCGGTGCAGGATATTCAGATGTTCCTGGATGAGGGTACCCGGGGCGGGCGTCCCTTCATCGTGTTCAATGGCCCCGATGAGCAGCTGATCAGCGGCCTGGCCATGGGCGCCGGCGGCGGGATCGGCGGGACCTACGCTGTGATGCCGGAGCTTATCCTGAAGGTGTGGAACCTGATGAAGGTCGGCGAGGTTGAGAAAGCCCGTAAGGTGCAGTTTGACATCGACAACATCATCTATGCGATGTGTGACTGCAAGGGGAATATGTATGCCGCGGCCAAGGAAATCCTGCGCCGCCGGACCGGCATCGATGTCGGCGGGGTCCGCGCTCCTCTGAGCGGCCTCGTGCCCGAAGATATGCCGAAGATCGCGGCCTGCGTGGCGCTGATTGACGAAGCCATCGTCAGGTGGGCGGACTGAGCGTAAAGGTCCTCGGAAGTGTTTCGTATTGATTCGGAAAAATGCCAGATCACAGAGAAAATCCTGCGATCTGGCGTTTTCATAAATCTCTGCCCGGTACCGAAAGGTTGACATCGGCATTCCGCATTCTTTCGCCACCGCAACCCCAGTGATTTTCCCGGCTTTCCAGCGCTGATACCATTTTCAGCCACAAAGGAAAGCACCTGAAGAACGATATCCGAGAGGAATGTCCCCATCAGGTCTTTTCCGCGGCGCGTGTCCAGAAGCGGCATATCCAGGACAACGATATCTACCCTTTTCTCCTTCGTCAGAATCCGCCACTGTTCCAGTACTTCTTCGTAGTTGCGTCCCAGCCGGTCAATGCTCTTGACATAGACCAGATCATCCGTCTGTTCTCATTCATAAACGATCCGAAGCCGCTTTTACTTTTCAACCGGATATGCTATACTTCCACCAGAAAGGACGGAACCGCGCATGAGACAGAAAGATTTCGTAAGAATAGTAACGGAACGCCTGCAGATCGAGTTTGAGAAACAGGACCGGAGCGGCGTTTACGGCCTGACACAGCGCATGATGGCATATAATTCAAATAAGATTGAGGGAAGCACACTCACCGAAGAACAGACCGCTTCGATGTTTGACACCGGTACGCTTTACTCCGACGATCCCGAAGTCATCTTCCGCGCGAAGGACATCGAAGAAATGAACGGCCACTTCAAAATGTTTAACTATATGTTGAAAACGCTGGATGAACCATTGTCGGAAGATGTCATCAAAGCATTCCATAAGAATTTAAAAGAAGGCGTCTTTGAGGATTTTGCGAACGGCTATGCCATTGGAGATTATAAGAAAAGACGGAATCGCGTTTCCACGATCACGACATCCGAACCGCAGGATGTCCATAACGATATGCAGACGCTGCTTGATGATTACCGCGCCAATAAACGGATCGGAATCCCTGAGCTCGCCGTGTTTCATGCCCGATTTGAAAAGATTCATCCCTTTCAGGACGGCAACGGACGCGTCGGCCGCATGATCCTGCTGCGCGAATGCCTCGTAAACGGCGTGATTCCGGTCATCATACAGGATATCAACAAAGCGGAATATTACAGAAATCTGCTGAATGTCCAGACGAAAAACCAGGTTGAAGGACTGATCGGGTATTTCAAGTCTGAGCAGGAGGACTATTACCGGAAAGCAGCGCCGTATGTGATCGATCAGGATGAATTGCAGAAACTGGATATCGGACATCTGTTCGTAAACAGTGATCCTGTATAAAAATATCAGGGATACTGCGGAAAAGCAGAAAAAGGGAAAAGAAAAATGGGCTCCAGTAAACGATATCTATATGTTCTATTGTCAAGCACAGGAACAAAATTTGCCAAAATGATCCGTCTGGTCGGGCGGCAGACCTATAACCATGCCGCGGTCAGTCTGGACGGTGACCTGGAGCATCTGTATGCCTTCGCCAGACCGCAGCAGGACGCCATTTTTCTGGGACATCTGGTGCGGGAATCGCTCGAACGGTACACGCTGCGGCAGAGTGATCCTGTTCCCGTCGTCATTTTGCGGATTCCCATTTCACAAGAAGGTTACGACTGGGTGACACGGAGAATCACGCAGATGGTCGATAACACTGAGTATATGTATAACCTTCTTTCCGTTCTTTCTTATCCGGTGACCGGAGGGATCACGGTAGATAAAACCTATACCTGTGTGGAATTTGCCACGCATTTGCTGCAGTACTGTGGATATCTGCGGGAAATGAGGTGCTGCTACTATACGCCAGATGATCTTGTGAGGGAGCTGTCCGAGTATGTGATATACCGCGGCGACATCCGGGACTGCCTGCCGGATGTATGGGTGGATTATCAGTATTTTTCGCCGCCGACGCTCATGCTCTTCCTTGAAAATATGCAGTCGTTGCTGCGGCTGATCTGGAGGACGGTTAAGTTTTGATTTGACAAATCCACGTACATTGTTTATGATATAGACCAGAGTGCAGGACGTAAGGCCGCACGAAGGGGTACACCACCACGGGCGTATTTCTTTGTGCGGCCTTTTTCTTTGTGCAGCTTTAGACGAGGAGTGTGATGCATATGGTGAAGATCAACGGCGAGGATGTCGCGGCGCAGGGCCGGACTCTGGCGGACTATCTGGCGCAGGAGGGGTATGCTCCGACGCGGATTGCCGTAGAGTGCAACGGGCAGATCGTACCGAAGGCGGAGTACGCCGCGAAGGTGCTGGCGGACGGCGATGTCCTGGAGGTTGTGAGCTTCGTGGGGGGCGGCTGAGATGGAGGAAATGAGAGGGGCGCAGGAGGGCGTGGGAGAGGAAAACCTCGCCAGGCGGGAAAAGGCTGTGCAGAGGGGATATTTTTCCGAGAAGGAGATCTCTGGAGAGAAGGAATTTCCCACCGAAGAGGACTTTCGTGAGGCTCTGGAGCTTCGCCATACGAAGCCGGTGCAGGAGAAGATCAGTGCGGCGCGGGTGGCCATCTGCGGTCTCGGCGGTCTGGGCTCGAACATCGCCATCGCGCTGGCCCGCTGTGGGATCGGGGGGCTGCATCTGATTGATTTTGACCGCGTCGATCTCTCCAATCTGAACCGGCAACAGTACGGCATCGCCCAATTGGGACGCCCGAAGCCGGAGGCGCTGGCCGAGGTGCTGCGGGCGGTCAATCCCTGGCTGCCCATTCGCACGGATTTTGTGCGGCTGACCGAGGAGAACGTCCTTACATATCTGCAGGAGGAGACCTACATCTGCGAGGCCTTCGATGCGCCGGAAGCCAAGGCCATGCTTACCAACGCGGTGCTGACGCATTGCCCGGAGAAATACCTGGTAGGAGCTTCCGGGATGGCGGGCGTCGGGGAGAGCAACCGGATTCAGACCCGGCGCGTCCTGCCGCATTACTATCTGTGCGGCGACGGCGTCTCGGGGACGGAGACCTGCGGCAGTCTGGTAGCGCCCCGCGTGATGCTCTGCGCGGCGCATCAGGCCAATAAGATACTGGAAATCATTGTAAAAGGAGAATGAGAACATGACGAACGACACATTTACCCTGGGAGGGAAGGAATTCCACTCGCGCTTTATTCTGGGCTCAGGAAAATATTCGATGGAGCTGATCAAGGCGGCCGTGGAGAACGCCGGAGCGGAGATCATCACGCTGGCGGTGCGCCGGACCAATACGAAGAAGAACGAAAATATTCTTGATTATATTCCTGAGCACGTGACACTGCTGCCCAATACCTCCGGGGCGCGGACCGCGGAGGAGGCGGTGCGGATCGCGCGCATGGCACGGGAGATCGGCTGCGGCGATTTCGTGAAGATCGAGATCATGCGCGACAGTAAATATCTTCTGCCGGATAACGAGGAGACCGTGAAGGCGACGGAGATCCTGGCGAAGGAAGGCTTCGTGGTGCTGCCTTACATGTACCCGGATCTTTACGCGGCCCGGGCGCTGGCGAATGCGGGCGCGGCGGCGGTGATGCCGCTGGCTTCCCCGATCGGCTCAAACAAGGGGCTGGCCACGCGGGAATTCATCCAGATCCTCATCGATGAGATCGATCTGCCGATCATCGTGGACGCGGGCATCGGCCGTCCCTCTCAGGCCTGCGAGGCCATGGAAATGGGCGCGGCGGCGATCATGGCGAACACGGCGATTGCCACGGCTGGCGATATCCCGCGGATGGCGGGCGCTTTTAAGGACGCCATCGAGGCAGGCCGGAACGCTTATCTGGCGGGACTCGGCCGGGTGCTGGAGCGCGGCGCGTCCGCTTCGGATCCGCTGACGGGATTCCTGAGAGACTAGGAGGCGGGAGATCATGGCGGAAAATCAGTTTTTTATCGACTCAGCGCGGCTGAGTGAGAAGGCTCTGAATAAGAAGCATCGTCTGGAGCAGGATCCCTCCAGCCGTACGAACCATATGGAGTACATGCCGGGGATGGAGCAGATCTCCCCGGAGATCCGGGAGCGCGTGCTTGCGGAGATGGAAGCCTATGATGCCGCACAATACACGGATGCGGATGTGCGGCGGGCTCTACAGCATGAGACCTGCAGCGTAGAAGATTTCAAGGCGCTGCTCTCCCCGGCGGCGGCTCCGTACCTGGAGGAGATGGCGGTCCGGGCCAAGGAGGAGACCGGCAAGCATTTTGGCAATACGGTCTATCTGTTCACGCCCCTTTACATCGCCAATTACTGTGAAAATTATTGCATTTATTGCGGATTTAACTGCTATAATGACATCGTGCGCAAGAAGCTCTCGGTGGAAGAGATCAAAAAGGAAATGCAGGTAATCGCCGACTCCGGCATCGAGGAGATTCTGATTCTGACCGGCGAGAGCCGGGGGCAGAGCGATGTCAAATACATCGGCGAGGCCTGCAAGCTGGCACGGGATTATTTCCGCAATGTGGGGCTGGAGATCTATCCGGTCAATACCGATGAGTACCGGTATCTGCATGAGTGCGGAGCCGATTATGTGACGGTGTTCCAGGAGACATATGACGCGGATAAATATGAGACGCTGCATCTGATGGGACATAAACGTGTCTTCCCCTACCGCTTCGAGGCGCAGGAGCGGGCCATTCTCGGCGGGATGCGGGGCGTGGGCTTCTCGGCGTTGCTGGGACTGGCGGATTTCCGCAAGGATGCCCTGGCAACGGCCCTTCATGTGTATTATCTGCAGCGGAAATACCCCCATGCGGAGTATTCTCTGTCCTGCCCGCGGCTGCGTCCGATCATCAATAATGACAAGATCAATCCGCTGGACGTTCATGAGAAGGAGCTCTGTCAGGTGCTCTGCGCCTACCGTATTTTCCTGCCCTACGTGGGAATCACCGTGTCCTCCCGGGAGCAGAAGCATTTCCGGGACGGCATCGTGAAGATCGCGGCGACCAAGGTCTCGGCCGGTGTCTCCACGGGGATCGGCGATCATGAGAGCAAATATACCGGCAAAGAGGACGAGGAGGCCGGCGACGAGCAGTTCGAGATCTCCGATGGCCGCAGCTTCGATCAGATGTATACGGACATGACGGGCGAGGGACTGCAGCCGGTCCTGAACGATTATGTCTATGTGTAAGGTGCTCTGTGTGACGAATCGCCGCCTGGTGCGGGGGGATTTCCTGACGCAGATCGAACGGATCGCCGCCGCGGGAGTGACAGCGATCCTGTTGCGGGAAAAGGATCTTCCGCCGGAGGAGTATGTGCGACTGGCGGAGCGGGCGGCGGAGGTCTGTACACCCTACGGGGTGCCGCTGATTCCCCATACCTATACGGAGGCGGCGCTTCGGCTGGGAAGCCGGCGCATCCATCTGCCCGGACCGGTGTTCTTCGCGCTGTCAGAGGCGGAGCGGGCCCGGTTTGAGACGATCGGTGTCTCGATTCACAGTGCGGAAGAGGCCCGGGCGGCCGTCTCCGCCGGGGCGTCGTATCTGACGGCGGGACATGTCTTCGCTACGGACTGCAAGCGGGGGATGCCGCCGCGCGGTCTTTCCTTCCTTGAGGAGGTCTGCGCCGCCGTGGACATTCCGGTGTACGCCATTGGCGGCATCACGCCGGAGAATGCCGAGGCGTGTCAGGCCGCCGGGGCGGCGGGCGTCTGCCTCATGTCGTCGCTGATGGAGGCGGCGGAGCCGGAGGAACTGCTGCGGGAGTTTTGCAGTGGGAAGTGAGAGAACTGGGTTTTGCGCAGAATGAGATATACCAAAGACGTCTTTTAGGGAAAGCTTTGGTTTTCATCATCGAATATATGAACAGCATCTCGATTGTGCGAATACTTGCAGAATGCCTGTTGTATTGAGAGAGCAGAGGAGGACGACTGTCATGCCGGAATTGCCGGAGGTAGAAACGATTCGACGTGTGATGGAGCCGCAGATACGCGGACTGACGGTGAAAGAGATGGCAGTGCGCCGCCCGGAGGTTATCGCTCATCCGGCGGCGGATGAATGTGTTCGGCGTTTGACCGGACAGAGCTTCCTGGGGCTGTCACGCCGCGGGAAATATCTTATCTTTCAATTCTCCGGCGGCGACCGACTCCTTCTTCATCTGCGCATGACCGGTTGTCTGCTGATGACCCCGGCGGATGCGCCGGAGGAGCCGCATACGCATGTGGTTTTTCGTCTGAGCGATGGCAGAGAATTGCGTTTCTCTGATACACGCCGTTTCGGGCGATTCTGGCTGCTGCGCGAGGGCGAAGCAGATACATACAGCGGCGCAGAGAAGCTGGGGCTGGAACCGTCCGACCCGGCGCTCTGCGCGGAATATCTGTCCGGGAAATGGGGAAAGAGCCGGAAGGCGATCAAGAGCTGTCTGCTGGATCAGACTGTGATCGCCGGAATCGGCAATATTTACTCGGATGAGATCCTCTATGCGGCCCGTATCCATCCGGTGCGGCAGGCAAACAGCCTGACCGGGGAGGAATGGAATCGTCTGTCCGCGGAGATTCCGAAGCAGTTGTCTTATTTCATTGAAAAGAATGCGATCACTCCGGAGGAGTACCTGAAGACTAAAGGGCGGGATTATCGAAACACACCGTATCTACAGGTGTACGGACGTGAGGGCGAACCCTGTCCGTCCTGCGGTACGCCGCTTTGCCGTACCGTGATCGGCGGGCGGAGCAGTGTGTTCTGTTCGCAGTGTCAGAGAGAAATCGGATAGCTCCGTGAACGTTCAGTGTTGACAAAAAGTAACAGAAAAATAGTGACATTTTGTTTGTGGACTTTCGAGGAATCTTCTGCGAAAATAGTATGGAGATATCAAGTGCCCCAGAGAGCACATTTCTTCTTAGTATTTTCATACCGTCATAACCGTCTCAGCAGGTTAAGGACGGAAAGGAGAGCACGGATGGAAAAAAGTAAGATTATTTTAACCAAGTCTCAGTTCGACGATCAGTTACACTTTATTGCGGATACAGATATTGAATATTGGCTGGCGCGTGATCTGATGATTTTGTTGGGGTATGAGCGGTGGGAAAATTTTGAAAAGGCGATTGGACGGGCTATGGAATCGTGCGAAACCTCTGACATTGCCGTCACAGATCATTTTCGTGAGGTCACGAAAATGGTTCAACTGGGTAACGGCGCTAAGAGATATGTCAAGGATTATATGTTAACACGTTATGCCTGTTATTTGATTGCACAAAATGGCGATCCCAGGAAAGAAGAAATTGCTTTTGCGCAGAGCTATTTTGCTGTGCAAACAAGAAAGCAGGAACTCATCGAGGAACGTATAGCCTACATAGAACGTGCAGAAGCGAGAGGACGTCTTCGTGAATCTGAAAAACGTTTATCACAAAACATCTACGAACGCGGAGTGGATGACGCAGGATTCGGGCGCATTCGCTCTAAGGGGGATCAGGCCTTGTTTGGTGGACATAGCACGCAAGACATGAAGAGTAAGCTTGGTGTTAAAGCGAACCGGCCCCTGGCTGATTTTCTTCCTACACTCACAATCGCTGCGAAAAATCTTGCTGTTGAAATGACGAATTATAATGTAGAGGAGAAAGATCTGCAAGGTGAAACGGAAATTACCGTGGAACACGTGCAAAATAATTCATCTGTTCGTTCCATGCTAAGTGAGCGCGGAATTAAACCAGAGGAGTTGCCTCCATCAGAGGATATTAAGAAACGGGAACGTCGTGTAAAATCGCAAGAAAAAAAGCTTGCGCAACAATCCGGAAAACTCCCGAATAGTATTAGTGATAATCAAGAAGAGTGATTATCTTTTCACCCTAAATTGTTGTGACGTAGTTTATCAGGATGGTAGCTTATTCCTCGCTCTCCGTCCGGTTCCTCTTGCGGAACTCACTGGGAGAGCAGTGCAGGTATTTCTGGAAAATGCGCCCGAAATAGCTGTTGTCGGTAAAGCCCACGGACTGGCTGATGTCGAGCACGGTATCGTCGGTCTCCAGAAGCCTGCGGGCGGCCATGCGCACGCGATAATTCTGCAGGTAGTGGATGGGCGTCACGTGCAGCGTTTTCTGAAAGCAGCGGAAACACTCCCGCTCACTGATGGCAGCGGCCCCGGCGATCTCAGCCAGGCCGATTTTTTTTGTGTAATTCTTTTGAATGAAGGAAAGCATGGCTTGGATGCGTTCTTCATTGCGGTCATCGACCGTGCGCCGCAGGGCCAGGCGGGGACGCGCTTCCAGACAGAGGTATTTCCAGACTTCGGTCAGCTGTGTGCGTACGTCAAACTCGTAGGCGAATTCCCTCTGCTGAGACAGCATGCGTGCCGTTTGCAGGAGATCGCGTACCTGCTCCGTTCGCGGATTCTCTGCCGTGAAGGGGAGCAGATCCAGGTCGCGGCAGTCCAGAAGAGGGCTGACATAGCGGGTATCGAGGACATTTCCCCAGCCGCCGCTGATGAGATCCGGCTGGAAGAGATGGCTCTCGAAGCTGCAGACCACGTCCGGTTCGGCCGGGAGCATCTGATGGAGCGTGTTGGCATTGACAAAGCAGAGCTCACCCACATCGAGCGAGTAGCTGCGTTTGCTGCTCTGTACACGCAGCGTCCCGGCTGTGACTTCGACAATTTCCACATCCCGATGCCAGTGCCAGGGAATGGCATCCTCCAGAAAATGGTCAAAATTCACGGTATAAAACGCGCAGGGGAAAGCGGAGTCCTCCTCCTCCCGGGGGGAACTGTGCTGGCGGAGCCGCCGCTCCACCTCCAGGTCTTCGGTCAGGCGCAGGCCTATGATGTGCATATGCGCTCCTTTTCTGTAAAAGTCTGTAAAAGCAGGGAATGGATGTCCGGCTATTTCCGGGAGTTTTCCTGCTGTATCGTACCAGGTCAAAAAAATACTACAGACAGTTTATCAAAGATTTTTGCGATCATCAAGGCAATAAAAACAGTCGAAGATTTGATGCCTGTTTTAATGGTATAGTCTGCGTTTGGAACAACAAAGCGACAACATGGCAGAGCCGTCAGAAAATACGTGGAATGTTTTTAAGGGAAGCTTAAGAAAATAACAGTGGAAGTCCGTCAGAAAATAGGGTACACTTACTTATACCGATTCGGGAAAGGACTTTGTCTGGAAGAGCCCCCGGCGGAAAGGAAGGAGGATCTTATGAAAAAGCAATATATGGGACTGGCGATTTTGATGACGGCGCTGCTGCTGGGCGGCTGCGCGTCCACCGCCTCCGGGACAGATGAAACCACCACGGCGGCACAGACGACGGTGGAAGAAACCTCGTCCGCAGCGGAGACTACGACGGAATCCGTGGAAGAAGGGACGTCGGAAGCAGCCTTTGCGGAGGAGACGACGGAGGGTGCAGCAGACACAAGCACGGAGAACCTCGGTTACACGGAAGAAGCGCAGGATGCATTTCTGGATTTGATGGACGACTGTGCCGACGTAGCGCCCGGCACGGCGGGAACCTCCCTGCGGACGGCCGCAGCGGCAGCGGGACTGCTGGACTGGGAGGAGGAACAGGCGGACAGCAGCCTGTCGGAGGATGACATAAAGGATTTGATGGCTGCCTGGAAGGCAGCGCGCACGGAAGACGACTGGGCGTATCTGCAGGAGTCCTGGAGTCAGGTGGCAGCCTCCATGCGGGAGATTGCGGCGGACCCGGAAGGGCAGGCAGAACTGGTGGAGGACGCTGGATACACGCTGGAACACACTTCATATCAGACGGATGTGATGGAGATGGTGATCGGCGCCATTGAGGAGACTTTAAGCGAATAGAGACAGATCAGGTTGGGTGAGATGATCCAGCCTGATTTTTATGAGAGAGGTACGGCCCATGTGTTCGTTCGAAAACATCCGCGTGATTGGCGCGGTGGAGAATAATCTGAAAAATATTTCCGTGGAGATTCCCAAGAAGAAGATCACGGTTTTCACCGGTGTGTCCGGCTCGGGAAAGTCGTCTCTGTGCCTGGACACCATTGCGGCAGAATCGCGGCGGGAGCTGAACGAGACCTTCCCCAGTTTCGTGCAGCAGTATCTGCCACGCTACGGCCGCCCGCAGGTGGAGCGTATTGAAAACCTGCCGGTGACCATCGTGATCGACCAGAAGAAACCGGCGGCGAACAATCGTTCAACGGTGGGGACCTACACGGATATTTATTCTCTGCTGCGGCTGCTGTTCTCGCGGGTGGGGAAGCCCTTTGTCGGTTATTCCGACAGCTTTTCCTTCAATCATCCTGCGGGGAAATGTGAGCGCTGCGACGGTCTGGGGACGGTGACGGAGCTGGATATCCACAAGCTGGTGGACTTTGACAAATGCCTGAACGACGAGGATGTGATTCATTTTCCGACCTTTAACACTGGCGCATGTCGCTGGATAAGGTCTTCCTACCGCGGGATGTTTGATATAAATAAGAAGATTCGCGATTACAGTGAGGAGGAGATGAATTTTTTTCTTTATTCGCCGCAGATCCGCCTGAAGAATCCGCCCGCCAACTGGCCGAAATCCGCCAAATTTGAGGGGCTTTATCCGCGGATGTATCGCAGCATCATTACCACGAAGGAGGGGAAGCGTCAGAAAAAGGTGCTGGATACGATGGTGTCCACCTTCACCTGCCCGGACTGCCACGGGACGCGGGTCAACGAGCGGGTGCGCAGCTGCAAGATTCACGGCAAGGATATCACGCAGGTGGCAGATATGCCGATTCCCGAGGCCATCGAGTTCGTACGGGGCATCGATGAGCCGCTGGCGCAGGATATCCGGCGGGAGTTGTTAAAGCGCCTGACGGCGCTGGATGAGATCGGACTCGGCTATCTGTCTTTAAGCCGGGGGACCGGTACGCTTTCCGGCGGCGAAGCGCAGCGGATCAAGATCGCCAAGTACATCCATTCGGCGCTGACGGACATCGTCTATGTGCTGGACGAGCCCAGCGTCGGCCTGCATCCACGGGATATCGCGCGACTGAAGAAGTCCCTGTACCGTCTGCGGGATCATGGGAATACGATCCTCATTGTGGAGCATCACCGGGAGATTATTGCCATGGCGGATTATCTGGTGGATATGGGACCCGGGGCCGGAAGTTACGGCGGCGAGATTCTGTATACCGGCAATTACGCAGGACTGCTGGCCTCAGACACCGTCACCGGCCGCATGCTGCGCAGCCGCGGGGCGCTGAAAAACGAGGCCCGACAGCCCACCGGTTTTTACGAAGTACGGGATGCGCGGCTTCACAACCTGAAGAATCTGAACGTCAAGCTGCCGCTGGGCGTTCTGACGGTCATCGCCGGGGTGGCGGGCTCCGGGAAGAGTTCGCTGATGGAGCATTTTGTCAATGTCTATGACGGGGAGATCGTCTCTATCCGGCAGAAGGACATCGGTATCAACCTGCGTTCCACACCGGCGACCTATCTCGATATTTCTGATGAGATCCGCAAACTTTTTGCGAAGGAAAACCATGTCAGTAATCAGCTCTTTTCCTTCAATTCCAAAGGAGGCTGTCCGGCCTGCAAGGGGAAGGGAGTGATCGTGTCGGATATGGCTTTTATGGAGTCGATCGAGACCGTCTGCGAGGTCTGCGGCGGCTCGCGTTACAGCGAGGAGGCTCTGCAATATACTTACCACGGGAAAAACATCGCCCAAGTCATGGACATGACCGTCGATGAGGCGATGGAGTTCTTCGCAGACCAGGATTTTCTGCCCCGCCTCTCTTCCCTGGAGCAGGTGGGACTGGGTTATCTGCATCTGAACCAGGCCATGACCACTCTCTCCGGCGGCGAGCTGCAGCGGGTGAAGCTCGCCAGTGAGCTCCATCGCACCGGATCCCTCTTCATTCTCGATGAGCCGACCAACGGCCTGCATCTGGACGATATCCGCAAGCTGATGCTGGTATTCAACCGCATGGTGGATGAGGGGAACACGCTCTTTCTCATCGAACACAGCCTGGATGTCATGCGGGAGGCGGATTACGTCATTGAACTAGGCCCCGGAGGCGGCGACGCCGGCGGTGAACTGCTCTATGCCGGGCCGCCGGCAGGGATGTTCGATTGCGAGAGATCGGTGACAAGGGAATATCTGGAGGAGAGTCTGAGGGGATAACGGAAGGAGCTTCCCTCCATCGGGGTGGTGCTGCTGATTACCTATGTGCCGCAGATCTCGTTGTGTCTGCTGTAGGGAGGATGCAGCAAAGCCGGAACCCGGTTACATAAAGACGATTTGAAATTCAGAGCCTGCCTTCTGTTCCATGAAAAACGGAACAAGGGCAGGTGTTTTTTTACTGAAATGTAAAAACGTCGCAAAACAAAAAGTTTCTGCAATGAAATGCAGAAACTTTTGAGATGGGTTTTATTGTGCCATCAAAATTTCATTCACATACGTCAGCTTCGCCTGAACCGCCTGCTACGGCAGTCCGCTGCTCTCCGGCGTGAGGCGTT
>JAJQDL010000058.1 GCA_021202235.1 Lachnospiraceae bacterium | reverse complement strand
GTTCGTATCCGAACGTGATCCCCGGATTTTCAATCTATTACATTCTGATGGTGTACGATCATATGATGTATTTCGGAGATTCTGCGCTGGTCGCGGAGCATATGCCGACTATGGATCTGGTTCTGCACTATTTCGAGCGCCACCTGACGCCGGAGGGCTATGTGGAGAAGGGCGGCGGCGTCCTCATGGAAGCCCGCTTCTGGTCCTTTATCGACTGGGCCGACGACTGGAATGACACCAGCGGCATGCCCACAGCGGGTCTCCGGGGGCCTTTGACCATGGAGACACTTCTCTATATCTATGGCCTGCAGCACGCCGCAGAGCTGGCGGAGTATCTCGGGCGCGCAGAGGAGGCGCAGCTGTACCGGGCGCGCGCGGAGCGTGCACAGGAGGCGGTCCGGACATACTGCATGGGAGAAAACGGCCTGATACAGGACGGACCGGGCATTGAGGAGTACAGCCAGCACTGTCAGGTCTTCGCGCTGCTCACAGACACCGTTGATCCTGAACAGGGAAAAAGCCGGTCTGTTAAAGACGATCGAGGAACCCGGTTTCACGCAGTGTACGGTCGCTATGCGTTTTTACCTGTTCCGCGCGCTGGAGAAGACCGAACTATATGCTTATACAGACCGGTACTGGGAGACCTGGAGGGAGATGGTGCGGCAGCACTGCACCACCTGTGTGGAATCCGAGGCCTATTCGCGCAGCGAATGCCATGCCTGGGGCCCCCTGATTCTGTATGAGCTTCCCAGCGTGACGCTGGGGGTGAGGCCGGCAGCGCCTGGGTACCGGAAGGTGCGGATCGCCCCGGTGCCGGGTTCTCTTTCCCATACGTCCGGAACCGTGATGACGCCGAAGGGAGAGATTCATGTTTCCTGGAGAATCGAAAAAGGCGCTTTTAAGATGGATTATGAGGTGCCGCAGGATATGGAGGTTGTACGGTAGAAACTAAAGTGCCGATCAACTCGCTGTTCCGCATCCTGCTGGCTGTGGGTGGACCGGTGCTTCTGATCCCCGGGACGCGAAACTTTTTGCAAATTCTGCACAAAAATTCTCAAATATCGAGAATTTTCTTGAAATATCGTCTGACGGATGGTATCATTTCCATGGACTTCATGATGAGTGAGATCCGCAGTATCAGGGAGGTACATCCTTAACCTCTGTCACCATAGCCATTTTACCAGAAAGGACATGGAACCATGAAGAATTATTTTGACCTTACCGGACAGACTGCTGTAGTTACCGGCGCCTCGACAGGCCTTGGCCTGCAGATGGCCAAAGCCTTCGCCAGCCAGGGTGCGAACCTGGTTCTGCTGGCCCGGAGACAGAATCTGCTAGATGAGAACGCAGCTGCCATCGAGAAGGAATTTGGCGTCAAGTGCCTGGCTTATGCCTGCGATATCACCGACACGGAGAAGGTGAAGGGTGCAGTGGCTGCGACGATGGAGGCTTTCGGCCGGGTGGACATCCTGGTGAACAATGCCGGAACCGGCGCGGTGGCGCCTGCGGTGGATATCACTAACGATCAGTTTAACAACGAACTGAAGATCGACCTGTTCGGCACCTTCCTGTGTGCACGTGAGTTTGCCAAGGAGATGATCAAGGCACAATATGGCCGCATCATTAACATTGCTTCCATGTACGGCCTGGTCGGCAACATGGCTGCCACCTGCGCTCCCTATCATGCCGCAAAGGGCGGTGTGGTGAATCTGACCCGTGCGCTGGCCGCCGAGTGGGGCAAGGAAGGCATCACTGTGAACTCCATCTGCCCCGGATATTTCTGGACTCCGCTGACTAAGGATACGTTGGAGACCGACTGGTTTGCCGCTTACGCCAAGGGTGCGATCCCGCTGGGACGCTACGGCAAGGAAGGCGAGCTGGACAGCTGCGCCCTGTTCCTGGCCTCCCCGGCTTCCTCCTATGTAAACGGACAGAACATCGCCGTCGACGGAGGATATACAGCCATCTGATGATACCAGGGTTCAAAGGTCATGAATCGAATGCTAGCATTCGGATTCATGACGTTGGAACCCGCCAAAACATGAGTAAGAAGCCATTTTTCGAAGAAAAATGTGCGGATTACGAATGTTGTTAGGGCGCTGGACATCCAGTGGATGTCCGTTTAGCGCCGACCGAAGCGGAGCGGAGATGCGGGAGCGCGCAGCGCGGAGCAATCCGTAGTATCATTTCACAGACCCTTAATCACAACGCAAAAAAGGAAGGACAGTTTTCTGGCTGTCCTTCCTTTTTGCGTTACAGATACCGTTTTATTTCGTCCGTCCCATTACATAGTCCACATGGAAGGCGACCTGCGGTTCCCGTGGCACCGGCGTCATATGGCAGGGGCCGTCGATGATCAGAGCCTCAGGCTTCTCCGCGGTAAAGGGCGCCCAGGTCTCCGGGTCTTCTCCGTTGGGATTGCCGGTCTTGCAGAAATTCGTCCAGTAGTCACAGAGGCGGTTGGAGAGATCATAGTCGTATCCGGTGTACGGGCGGTGCGAGCGCAGCAGCGTCTGGAAGACATAGTGGTGCTCGACCGAGTGGTGCGCGCCCATGGCCTCCGCGCCGGGCGGTACGTAGGTGAAATAATACTCAAAGGCAGGCTTGCGGCCGAGACGGTTCTGATTCTCGCAGAAGGCCAGATCGGCGGAGAGCATGTTGCTGCCGATGGGATCCTCGAAGTACGGAGCGCAGACAGCGGGATCCTCCGCGTGGACGGCGGCGAGGAATGTTTCTGCCTGATCGCCATAAGAGGCCCGGGCCATCTCTGCGATCTTCTCGTAAGCAGGAGCCGGTGCACCGGCCCGGCGCATTTCGTCTTTCGTACATCCGAGCATGTAGTCTGCGTCCGGATGCATCCCGCGTTCAAAATATTCCGCCATGGGAAGCGGATGGACATAACCGTCCGTGCAGGGCGTAAACATACCTGAATAGCCGTTTCCACCCTTAAATTCAATGAAGCGCTGCAGAAGCTCCTCTGCGTCAATGTCCCGTGCCTCCAGAGGTGTTTTGATCTTCGCAAAATCCAGGAATTTTCCGCTGCAGGAATATGCGGTTTCCAACGAGAACTCGTCGCAGGGGCCGCCCTTGCTCATGCCACCGCCGCTTTGCATGATGGCGTGCTGATAGAGGCCGTTCGCCAGAGGGGAGCCGACCAGGTTCTGGACGCTCATGCCGCCCGCGGACTGACCGAAGATCGTGACATTTCCGGGATCGCCGCCGAAGGCTTCAATATTTCTCTGCACCCACTGTGCGTCGATCTGATCGAGGATACCGAAGTTGCACGTGGAGTGTTACGGATCCTCCGCATCCATATCCG
>JAJQDL010000202.1 GCA_021202235.1 Lachnospiraceae bacterium | reverse complement strand
TGTTGCTTGTTTTCTTCGCTTGTTTTTCTTCGCTTGTTTTTCTTCGCTTGTTTTTTTTCAAGCGACAGGGTCAGAATCGTTCGATCCGGTCCATACTGTTCTTCCACAAGAGGTTCCTGCCATCCCTGGTCATTCCAGACAGAATAGATATCAGGGACACCGCTTCCGGCTCTTTCACCAATATTAATCAAATTGAACATCTTCATCAGCGTTTTGTTGCGAGGATCAGAAATACCGCCTTTTAGCATTTGCTTCTTTCCGGTACGAATGCTGCCGGGATTTTCCATGACAATTTTATCAGGATAGAGTTTTATTACGACAGATCGAGGCAGATAATAATCTGTGTTTACAAGACAGTTTGCTAATGCTTCCCGCAAAGCCTTGTGAACCGGTGTATCATCTATGCGAATCCCGCTTTCTACTTTAAACGGAACCTTTACTTCTTTGATCAGTTTGTTGTATACCCGAAAGAAAAAGTCAAAGAGATTTCCTGTCCACTCTCCGGAGCTTGAGCAGAGACGATCTGTCCAGCGAATGTTTGGTGCAAGCATTTCACGATAATCCAGGAAGTATTCGGGGAATTCCCGGACAATATGATATTCCTCTCCGAACATTAACAGACCGGCTGCCGTGGGATGTAATTTTTCGTCTTCGGATGAAATGGCTGCCGCTCCAATTTGATCGAGGTATTCTTCATATGACAGTTTTAAAAACGGATGTCCGGGTTTGTATGCGGAATGGCGATTTCGATAGCCTTCTACACTCTCTCTACTGATATAGTCCAGAGGGACATGGTCCAGTACTTTCATATCCATGGTTTCTTCTGGCTCATCGCGAAGCATGGCGCGGACTTCCATGGGAGAACAATGATAATCACCTTCCCAGTTTCTGCGGAAAGTTCCATTCATCAGGTCATTATTGATATAAATTGGTTTTTGCATTCTGGATGCGGCCGGAACGGTGATGATCATTATGACATCACCATATGAGTTGGAAAACGAGGAATAGGTATCCCAGAGACTGCGAGGGAGACCGCCGCTGGCTTTTTTGACTTCACGTCGGTTATCTTCTTTATAATGATCGA
The DNA here is from genome assembly GCA_021202235.1 of Lachnospiraceae bacterium. Taxonomy (GTDB): domain Bacteria; phylum Bacillota; class Clostridia; order Lachnospirales; family Lachnospiraceae; genus UBA3305. Next base: position 2,239 of record JAJQDL010000202.1, on the reverse strand, counting down.
ATTGCGTAATATCAAACGACAACTATGACACCTCCAGTACTCGTCATGTTTTTCCTGGTCATATTTTCCCACCGCCACCCGCGCTTCGTACCCCAGTAAATTGGCAATACAGGCAAAGCTGGCTACATAACGGAAGCAGTTCCCTTTCTTAATTTATAAAATGCTACATACAACATCACACCGCTTCCGGGGATAGAACCGCTGCCTCCTGGCGTAATTATAACATGTACCGCTCAAAAAACAAGAAAGAGATCGGTATCGTCGGCTTGAATTTGAAGTTGAATTTACAGAAAGAAGATGCTACAATGTACGTTGGTAAATTTTTAGAACACAGGAGATGGATCATATGGATCTTGTCCAAAGATTGTTTGGAACGCGCAGCTCCCGGGAAATCAAGGCGATGGGGCCCACGGTGAAGAAGATCGAGGGATATCGCGATGCGATGATGGCTCTGTCCGATGAAGCTCTGCGGGAGAAGACGCGGGAATTCAAGAAGCGCCGCGGGGAGGGAGAGTCGCTGGACAGCCTGCTTCCGGAGGCGTTCGCCGTGGTGCGCGAGGGCGCCCGGAGGACGCTTCACATGGAGCACTATCCGGTGCAGCTGATGGGCGGCATCATCCTTCATCAGGGCCGGATCGCGGAGATGAAGACCGGCGAGGGCAAGACCCTGGTGTCCACGCTGCCGGCCTATCTGAATGCCCTGGACGGAAAGGGCGTTCACATCGTGACTGTCAACGATTACCTGGCGGGGCGTGACGCGGAGTGGATGGGGGCTGTCCACCGCTTCCTGGGTCTGACGGTGGGCGTGGTCTTAAACGGCATGAGCCCGGAGGAAAGGCGGGCCGCCTATAACTGCGATATCACCTATGTGACGAATAACGAACTGGGATTTGACTATCTGCGGGACAACATGGTGATCTATAAGGAACAGCTGGTTCTGCGGGATCTTCACTATGCCATCGTCGATGAGGTGGACTCCGTGCTCATCGATGAGGCCCGGACGCCGCTGATCATTTCCGGTCAGAGCGGCAAATCCACCAGGCTCTATGAGATCTGCGATTACCTGGCCCGGCGCATGCAGCGCGGCGAAGAGACCGAGATGACAAAGATGTCCGCCCTCATGAAGGAGGAGTCGGACGAGACTGGCGATTTCGTGGTCAATGAGAAGGACAAGCAGCTGAATCTGACGGCGCAGGGCGTGAAGAAGGTTGAGGAGTTCTTCAAGATCGAGAACCTGGCGGATCCGGAGAACCTCGAGATTCAGCACAACATCATCCTGGCGCTGCGGGCCAACAACCTCATGGCGCGGGATAAAGACTACGTGGTGAAGGACGATCAGGTGCTGATCGTCGATGAGTTTACGGGACGAATCATGCCGGGACGCCGCTACAGCGACGGTCTGCATCAGGCCATCGAGGCCAAGGAGCATGTGAAGGTGAAGCGGGAGAGCAAGACGCTGGCCACGATCACCTTCCAGAATTTCTTAAACAAGTTCGAGAAGAAGGCCGGTATGACCGGTACGGCGATGACGGAGGAAAAGGAATTCCGGGATATTTACGGGATGGACGTGGTGGAGATTCCCACCAACGTGCCGGTCCGCCGGGTCGACCTGGAGGATGCGGTCTATAAGACCCGGAAGGGCAAGCTGCATGCCATCGTCAATGAGATCGAGGAAGCGCACGCCAAGGGGCAGCCGGTTCTGGTCGGCACGATCACGATCGAGGCGTCGGAGGAACTCAGCGGTCTGCTGAAGCGCCGCGGCATCCCTCACAATGTGCTGAACGCCAAGTTCCATGAGATGGAGGCGGAGATCATTGCCGACGCCGGTGTGCACGGCGCGGTGACCATCGCCACCAACATGGCCGGCCGTGGTACCGACATTATGCTGGACGAGGAAGCGCGGGCGGCCGGCGGCCTCAAGGTCATCGGCACGGAGCGTCACGAATCCCGTCGTATCGATAACCAGCTGCGCGGTCGGTCCGGTCGTCAGGGAGACCCGGGAGAATCCCGCTTCTTCATTTCGCTGGAGGACGATCTGATGCGCCTCTTCGGCGGGGAGAAGGTCATGAACATGTTCAACTCCCTGAACATCCCGGAGGACGAGCAGATCGAGCACAGGACTCTGTCGGGGGCGATTGAGAGGGCCCAGAAGAAGATCGAGGGCAATAACTTCGGTATCCGCAACAATGTGCTGGAGTTCGACCAGGTGATGAATGAGCCGCGTGAGATCATGTCCGGT
>JAJQDL010000055.1 GCA_021202235.1 Lachnospiraceae bacterium | reverse complement strand
CACTACCTCATTCATCAGCAAATTATTTTGAACCAAAACAATAACAGGAGGTCTAAAGCCAACTGCCTCTGAGGACTGTTTCAGCTGTCCGAAGAGGATGCGGTCTTCCGCCCGCCGTCACTCGTACAAAGTTCTCCCCTGCGCCGAAAAGAGGGCTGTCTCTTCGGACACAGTGAAATGGTCCTCAGAAACAGCCCTCTATCCGGCTCAGAGTTCATTCCCGACAGCTCCTACACCTCCAGCTTCGCCAGCTTAGCCGCCTGGTCCGCTGCGATGAGGCTGTCAAGAATCTCATCAAGATCTCCGTCCAGGCTCGCATCGATCTTGTACAATGTCAGCTTGATCCGGTGTTCCGTGACCCGCCCCTGGGGGAAATTGTAGGTGCGGATCTTCTCAGAACGGTCGCCCGTTCCGATCTGGCTGCGGCGCTCCGCCGCCTCGGCATTGGCCTTCTTCTCACACTCCAGATCGTAGAGCCGGGAGCGCAGAACCTTCAGCGCTTTCTCCTTGTTCTTTAACTGCGACTTCTCATCCTGGCAGGAGATCACGATTCCCGTAGGAAGATGCGTCAAGCGCACGGCAGAGTCCGTGGTGTTGACACACTGACCGCCGTTGCCGGAAGCGCGGAACACATCGAACTTGCAGTCGTTCAGATTCAGCTCCACGTCCACCTCCTCAGCCTCGGGCATCACCGCCACCGTACTGGTCGAAGTGTGAATGCGGCCGCCGGACTCCGTCTCCGGCACCCGCTGTACACGATGCACGCCGCTCTCATATTTCATCCGCGAATAAGCGCCCTGCCCGTTGATCATGAACACGACTTCCTTCATGCCGCCGATGCCGCTCTCATTGAAGCTGATCAGATCCACCTTCCAGCGGCGCCGCTCGGCATAGCGGCAGTACATGCGGTAAAGCTCTGCGGAGAACAGCGCCGCCTCGTCGCCGCCGGCGCCGGCGCGGATCTCCACCACCACATTCTTATCGTCATTAGGATCCTTCGGCAGAAGCAGGATCTTTAACTGCTGCTCCAGCTCCCCAATAAGTTCTCTGGCGTCGGCCAGTTCCTCCTTGGCAAGCTCCCGCAGTTCCTCATCATTTTCCTCTTCCAGCAGCGCCAGGCTATCCTCGGCGTCCTGGCTGGCCTTCTTATATTTCTGATAGGTTTCCACCAGAGGCGCAAGATCCGCCTGCTCCTTCATCAGCTTCCGGAAACGGGCCTGATCTGTCACCACATCCGGGCTGGCAAGCTCGGCCTGCAGCTCCTCAAACCGTATCAGCAAATCCTCTAATCTGTCAAACATTTCCATTCTCCTGTTATCACACGATCCAATCCTGTGTCATCGCGGAAGATCTCCACCGACGTGAAGCCCGCCGCCGTCAGCATCCGCCGTACGTCCTCTCCCTGGTTCCATCCGATCTCCCAGAAAATGCGTCCTCCAGGTGTCAGATGTTCCGGGCTCTCCGCCGCCAGCCGCCGGTAAAAATACAGTCCGTCCTCCCGGCCGTCCAGCGCCATCCAGGGATCGTGATCGCGCACCTCCGGCATCAGCCCCCCGATCTCCGCCGTAGGGATATAGGGCGGATTGGCTGTGATCACTTCAAATCGTTCTCCCGCGAAGGCCTGAAACAGATCACTCTGCCGGAAGGTCAGGTTTTCACATCTGTTCCGGCATCCATTTTCCCGGGCTACCGTCAGAGCCTCTTCGGAGAGATCCGCCCCCACGACAGCAGCAAAATGTCCCAGCTTCGCCAGGCTCACGGCGATACAGCCGGAGCCGGTACACAGGTCCAGAGCCCGCAGAGGTGCTTCCCCCTTCTGCGCTCTGTCAAGAGCCTGCTGGGATGACCCTCCCGGCATCTTTCCGTCCACAACTCGCGGAGATGTCTCTCTCTCCTGCGCCCAGTCCAGGACAAGCTCCACCAGCTTCTCCGTGTCCTGCCGCGGAACCAGCACCCGCGCGTCCACTGCAAAGGGCAGCCCCATGAATTCCGTCTCCCCGGTCAGATGCTGCAGCGGTACACGATCTGCCCGGCGTCGAATCAGTGCGCGGTAGGCCTCTTCCTGCCAGGTTTCCATCGCCTCATTCTGCCGCAGGAAATAGTGCGCCCGGTTCAGCCCTGTCACATGCTCCAGCAGATACCAGGCATCGAGCGCCGCCTCAGGCACCCCCGCCGCAGCCAGTTCCCGTTCTCCTGCCTTCAGACATTCCCGGAAGGTCATGACGCGTCATCCGCCCGACCGAAATTTTCCTCCTCATAGGCCCGCCAGTCGAAGACCGCTTCCACGGCCTGAATGGCCACCTCGATCATATCGTCATCCGGCTCCCGCGTCGTCAGCCCCTGAAGCATCAGCCCCGGCTTGCTGATCGCATTGATCAGCTTCCCATCGCTGCGTCCCGCCAGACGCAGGATCTCATAGGAAATCCCGGCGATCACCGGCACAAAGACGATGCGGCTCAGCATCCGCAGCAGGATATTGTCCATCTGCAGGAACATGAACACGAGGATACTGATCATCATGACAAAGAGCATAAAGCTGGTTCCGCAGCGCTTGTGTTCTTTAGAGCTTACGCGGACATTTTCCACGGTCAGCGGCAGCCCGTGCTCGACACAGTTGATGCATTTGTGCTCCGCTCCGTGATACATATAGGTCCGGCGGATATCCTCCATAAGTGAAATACCCCAGACATAGAGGATGAAGATCGCCATGCGGAGAACACCTTCCAGCAGAGCCGTCACAAAACTATTTTCAATAAATCTCTCCATAAAACGGGCACAGAACATCGGGAGAATCATAAAGATACCGACGGCCAGCACCACCGCCAACACCACCGTTCCCGCCATGAGCAGGCTCTCCTGCTTTTCCGGACTCAGGAAACGATCCAGGAAGCCTTCCTTCTTCGACTCTTCCGTCTCCTCCTCTTCCTCATAAAAGGAAGCGGAGTAGGTGAGCGTCTGCATCCCCAGGATCAGGGAATCAATGAAATTAAAAACGCCGCGAATAAAAGGCTTCTGCATCCAGCGGTGACCGGCGGAAACTCCCCGGTATTCTTCCTTCTTCACCTCGATGGTCTGGTCGGGCTTGCGGACGGCGACGGCATACCATGTCCCGTTCTTCATCATGATCCCCTCCAGAACCGCCTGGCCTCCAATTCCTGATGATTTCATAATTCAACACTTCCTCTGCAGCTGTGCGATCGGGTAGGAGGCGGCTTTCTCGTCTCCTGCTCGCCTGCGTCGGCTGCTTCCGCCGCCAGCCGGAAAACTCCTTACGCAGCCCTGCGCAAACAAAAAAACGCTGAGATAAACGGGCAAACATTAATCTCAACCAT
>JAJQDL010000122.1:2487-3361 GCA_021202235.1 Lachnospiraceae bacterium | reverse complement strand
ATTAGCACTCACCTCTTGACAGTGCTAACAACAGGAGTTATAACGAGAGCGTCGAAAGGAAAAGGAAAGAACCTGAATCCAAGGATTCAAAGACGATAGAAAGAAGGGCATAAAGATGGCAAAGAGAAACGATCTGATGAGGTGCGATATCAAGGAAAGCCGCGAGGCATTTACTCTGGAGATGGACCTTCCGGGATGTGACCGGGACAAGATGCAGGTCTACGTGGAGGACGGTTACCTGAAGGTGTATGCGGATCTCCGCCGCGAGTCTCAGGCGAAGGCCCTCCGGACTGAGCGTTTCGCCGGTCAGTGCGAGAGAACCTTCCAGGTGGGGGATATCGAAACAGCGGATGTGACCGCTTCCTACAGGAACGGTGTCCTGAAGCTGGTGATTCCCAAGAGCGCCTATGAGAAGCGTGAGAAGAGATCAACGATCACCATCGGATAAGGGCGTACTTTGAATAGGTAGACAGCGGCTGCCAATCGCTGTAACCCAGCCATTTCACAATGCAACATGTTTATTTATGGAAAGAAGGTAATTTTTATGTTGAGACCCAGTATTTTTGCAGACAATTTTGTGGACAGTATGTTTGACGAATTTATGAGAGATCCCTTCTGGCCGGAGCCTCACGGCGGACATGGCTCCATGAATATGATGAATACAGATATCAAGGAGACCGACGCCGCGTACCAGATCGAGATGGAGCTGCCCGGTTTCACCAAAGAGGATGTCCAGGCAGACCTGAAGGACGGTTATCTCACGATTGAGGCCAAGCATACCGAGACCAACGAGGACAAGGGCGACGGCGAGAAGTACCTGCGCCGTGAGCGTTACACCGGTGAGTGCCGTCGGAGCTTCTACGTAGGTGAAGAG
>JAJQDL010000122.1:0-2477 GCA_021202235.1 Lachnospiraceae bacterium | reverse complement strand
CTCCAGGCGTCTTGCTCCGATGGTGTGCGGAGAGTTCTGGAGCCCACGCAGGCAGCCAAGCCAGCCGTGGAGGAGAAGAAATATATCCCCATCGGCGACTGAGTCTTCACGGGAGAGCGGGAAACTGGATTCCTGCTCCCCATTCTTAAACCGGCGTCTCCGGTCCGCCGGAAATGGATGACCGTTTTCATACAGTAAACGACTTCGAGCCGTTTACACATGTGCCGATCACGGGCTGTGTGAGCAGCCACTCCTTGCGCGATCGTGTGCATCACATCGTCCCTGACAGGCGTCAAAGTCTGTCGGGGACTTTTTGCTTTACAAGAAGTTTTGTTCTTTTAACGTAAAAAATGATTTCTACATTTTGATGGATGCATGTTGGACATAAAAACAACTTAATATGCCGCAAATTTAATATATTGACACAAGGGACAAAAGGTCAGGAATGGAACGCTCGCGTTCCAATTCATGACCTTGGGGACCGCAACAACATGAGAAAGTAGCCATTTTGGCCAGTATTTGGGCCAAAATGAGCGGATTTCGAATGTTGTTAGGATTGCGAGAGTGCAAAGCACGGAGCAATCCGTAGTGTCATACCCTTTTGTCGCTCAAATCATATATTTTCATGTTGTGAAAATATGATTTCTGTGCTAGAATGTCCCTGTGATAATTCTGTGACGATATTGTAAATTCTCTAACAAAGTCATAAACTCCTTCTTTTCACACACAATGTATGAAAAGACAGGGAATCCAGCGGAATACCGTGGAGAGGAAAGGAACAGCGAAATGGAAATGTATCGTCAGACATGTGAGGAATTCGTGGAGGTTCTGGCGTCCAAGGCGCCTGTGCCCGGCGGCGGCGGCGCGTCCGCCCTGGTAGGGGCTGTGGGTATGGCTCTGGGCAACATGGTCGGAAGCCTGACTGTGGGCAAGAAGAAGTACGCGGATGTGCAGGAGGATATCCTGGCGCTGAAGGGAAAGGCGGATGTCCTGCAGGCAGAGCTTCTGCGGCTCATTGATAAGGATGCGGAGATGTTCGAACCCCTGTCCAAAGCCTACGGACTTCCGAAAAATACCGAGGAAGAGCGGGCGGAGAAGGCCCGTATCATGGAGGCGGCTCTGAAGGATGCCTGCAGCGTTCCCATGGAGATTATGGAGAAGGTCTGTGAGGCGATTGATCTGCTGGAGGAATTTGCCGCCAAAGGCACCGCCATCGCCATCAGTGATGTGGGCGTGGGCGTTTCCTGCTGCCGCGCGGCGCTGCTGGGAGCGAGCCTGAATGTGTTTATCAATACCAAATCCATGGCGGATCGGGCGTATGCCGAGGCTCTCAATGAGAAGACGCAGACGATGATCGACACCTATACGGTGAAAGCCGACGCGATCTTTGCGGATGTTCAGGGACGGTTTCGCTAAAAACTGAGAGAAACCGGAAGACGGACAAAGACATAGAGAGAAAAGTGAAGAGAAGGAGAACCAATATGGCAAAGATCTTAAAGGGGGCGGAGGTCGTTGCTGCCCTGAATGAGCGGATCATCGGACAGGTCGAGACTCTGGAGGCGCAGGGCGTGCATCCCACCCTGGGAATCCTCCGTGTGGGAGAGCGGGGAGATGATATCTCCTACGAGCGGGGCGCTATGAAGCGCTGCGAAAAGCTGGGTGTCGGCGTGAAGCGCATCGTGCTGCCGGCCGATGTGGATCAGGAGACCCTGATCGCGACAATTCAGGAGATGAATCAGAATGAGAGCATTCACGGCGTGCTGATGTTCCGTCCGCTGCCGAAGCATCTGGACGAGGAGGCGGCCTGCCAGGCGCTGGATCCCGGGAAGGATGTCGACGGCATCACGGACGGCTCCATGGTGGGTGTATTTACAGGACAGAAGAAGGGATTTCCTCCCTGCACACCGCAGGCCTGTATGGAAATCCTCGACCATTTCGGTGTAGACTGTAAGGGCAAAAAGGCGGTCGTCGTGGGCCGCAGCCTGGTTGTGGGCAAGCCCGCGGCCATGATGCTGCTGAAGAAAAACGCGACCGTGACCGTCTGTCATACGAAGACCGTGGATATGCCGGCGGTCTGCCGGGAGGCAGATATTCTTATCGTGGCTGCCGGTCGGGCCGGTGTCGTGGATAAAGAGTACTTTGCGCCGGGACAGATCGTCATCGATGTGGGGATTAACGTGAATGACGAAGGCAAGCTCTGCGGCGATGTGAAGTTCGAGGATGCGGAGGCTGTGGTGGTGGGAGTGACTAACGTGCCCGGGGGCGTGGGAACCGTCACCACTTCCGTTCTGGTGGGACACGGCGTGGAGGCGGCGCTGCGGCGGGTGGAGAAATAAGAAGAAAAAAGAGATACAGGCAGCCCCCCGAGGGAAATCCGGCGAACCGGGTTCCCCCCGGGGGGCTTGTCACAGGTGAAACATGTGTGCCTGTCTCTTATAAACAAATGACGCTGCCTCCGACACAATACGTGTATAAAT
>JAJQDL010000044.1 GCA_021202235.1 Lachnospiraceae bacterium | reverse complement strand
TAAAAATCCCGGTTGCAATGTAATTGACGTACATGACAACGCCATATGCGACAACACCATCAGAGCCGATCAGGGCCATCAGCCTCAGATTAAACACAATCCCAAGGACGGACGCAGACGCATTGCTGATAAATCCTGCGAAGCCGTTTGTAATGACCTGCCTGACAGCATTCCAGTCAAAGCGTGTCCTGGTAAACCACAGCAGCTTATTTTTCCGGAGAAGGAAATAAGCGAAAGGAACCAGGCCGCCGATGAACTGTCCCATGACAGTCGCAGCGGCTGCGCCGCCAACACCCCAGCCGAGTTTTGCAACAAACAGCGCATCAAGAGCTATGTTCGTTACGCCGGAAGAAAGGGCAATGACCATTCCCATTTTCGGGCGTTCCGCAACCACAAGGAAGTTCTGGAACAGGATTTGCAGCATAAATGCGGGCAGCGCAGCGATCAGGATATGTCCGTAGATGATGCAGTTGTCGTAAATCGCACCCTCCGCGCCCATCAGAGATGCAATCGTTGGAATTAAAAGGAAAATAGCAACACCGACCACAACGGAGAACATTAGCACAAGATAGACAATGAGCGAGAAGTATTCCCTCGCTTTCCTTTCCTGCTTTTCGCCAAAGGTCTTTGAGACCAGGGCACTGCCGCCCATGCCCGCCATGAATCCAAAGCAGCTGATCAGCATGGCAACCGGCATGATCAGGTTGACTGCCGCAAAAGCGTCGCTCCCCGCAAAGTTGGAGATAAACAGCCCGTCCACGATACTGTAGCATGAGGAAATGACCATCATCAGGATGGACGGAATGGTAAACCGCAGCAATGTTGGATAATTAAAATGATCAGAGAGCTGGATTTCTTTTCTGGAAGTGTTCACTGGCTGCCACCTCCTTCAGACCCGGCTGATTTCCTGGCTAAGCCGCTCTGTCAGCAGGCGATATGTTTTGAGGAACCATTCTTTTTCTTCTTCCGTAAACATCCCGCAGGCATTTTCCTCCGCTCTCAAAACCGGCCGGATATATCTGTCAAAAAAATTCACACCCTTCTCCGTCAGACTGATCGTTTTACCCGCTTTTTCCTGCGACCGGGAGAGGGTCAGGTATCCGTCTTTCTCCAGTTTTTTCAGTGCGGAGTTGACGGTCTGTCTGGACATGAACGAGCTGTCGCATATCTCGCTTTGCGTGTACTGCCTTTCTGTATCACTCAGCGTATAAAAAATCCAGAAAGCGCAGTCGGAAATGCCCAGCCGTAATGCGGCGGAATGATAAATCATATCACATTCCTTGCTGATCTGATTGTACTCAGAGATATAAGTGCGGTTTGACGTAGTTGACATCTTACCTCCTCCACTCTGATCCGAAATCGGATTTACTCTGTTGTATTATAAATCCGAAATCGGATTTCGTCAATTACCCAGATAAATTCATAGAAAACGGCTTTTAACAATCCACAATGAAAATAAGACGGGCGATTTTGCCCAGGCGATTAATCAGGGGGAGGTCAGCATATCGGAAGCCGCACAGATGAGTGGATGCTGTTTATTCCTGCTAATACAATTCCTCCCGCCGGTCCCGGAACACCGGGATCTCCGCGCGGATCCCTGCCAGCTCACTCAGGTCAATCTCCGTTTCCAGGATCTCCTCTCCGTCCCCGGCCTCCGCCAGGACATCCCCCAGAGGATCAACCAGCAGCGAATGACCGCCGTAGCGTGTCTCACCAGCTATACCACAGGAATTGGTAGCGGCGATAAAGATCTGGTTCTCAATGGCCCGGGCACGGTTCAGCACCCGCCAGTGAGAGCGGCGGCTGGCCGGCCACTGCGCTCCCACAAAGAGGATGTCGATTCCCGCCAGCGCCGTCTTCCGCACCCACTCAACAAAGCGGAGGTCATAGCAGGTGATCAGTCCGCAGCGTACGCCATCCAATTCAAAGACACACAGCCGGTCACCCGCCGTGAAATACCATTCCTCTTCCATATTCGTAAAAAGGTGTACCTTATCATACTCGGCCACGCAGTCTCCGACCCGGTCAAAGACCAACGCCGTATTCGTCACACAATCCCGCTCCGTCCTCCGGACAGCCGCCGAACCGGCCACCAGATTTACATTGAACCTTCGGGCCAGACCGCCTAGACACTCCCGCACCGCCTGACCATCCCGGTCAGCCAGCTCTGCCAGCCCCTCCCGGGGGAAGAACCCCACATTCCAGGTCTCCGGCAGACAAATCACGTCCGGCTGCCGACAGGCCGCCTTCCCGATTAAAAGCTCCGCCCGGGCGAAATTATACGTCGGATCGCCCAGCTTCATATCCATCTGTATCTGGCATATCTTCATCGTCATGTCCTCTCCCCTGCTCCTGTCTTCTCTCAAACCATATCCCTTATCCGCAGGAAAAATCCGTTGCCGTGTCTTATTTAATATAACGTAACAAAGCTCATCCTAAATTCCCGGGTATAAGTTATAACTACATTGCCTGCTCAGCTTTATTGATACGCGGTAACTCATACCTCGGTGTCATCTTTTCACCAGTCCAGTCATAGTAAAGAGGACATTTGATATATACATATCGATTTTTGTACTGTAAAAGGTTCTCTGGCCGTTTATTATGCCAAAAATAGAGGAATAAAGCAAGAGCAACATGCTGGAAAACTACGTATTTATCGCATTTTCTGGCAATCAGGGGACTGTAGGATCATCGAACCGGTATCCGGCAAGGGAAAAGGAAAACACAAATCGCAGACCCGGATGCGGAAAATCCAGGCATCTGAGTCTGCGGCTTATTCAGAACAAAATCATACTACGAATTTCAGAGTCATAAATACAGATACAGGCAGTCGATTCCTGTCCCTGAATCCCCGATCATTACATGATCTCTTCATCCTTCACATCCACGATCAAAGCAGGATTCACGATGGAATGCTCGGGATCGTCCACGGTGTTGTACTGGTCATACTGGTTCAGCATCTTGATGGCGCTGATCAGCATGAGGATCATGACGATCAGCAGCGGGAAAGCACAGACGATAGCCAGGGATTTCGTGGCATCGATGGCGCTGACCTCACCGGTCGTGCTGGCGGAAGCAATGTTGACAAAAGCCAGTGTGGACATCAGAACGCCCCAGAAGATCTTGATCGGTGTGGGCGGCTCCGCCGTACCCGCTGTCTTCGAGACGATGGACAGGGAGGAAATCGTCGTCGTCATCGAGTCAGCCAACGTAACGATGGAAATAAATATGGTAAACATAAAAATCACACACAATACCTGTGACAGCGGCAGGTTGTCAAAGAAAGAGAACACCGCGGCCTCCGTTCCCAGATTGGACATGGTCTCATAGATTCCGGCGCCGTTGATTTCATAATTGATCGCCGCGGACCCGAAGATTGCGAACCACAGGATGCCGAAGCAGCCGGGACGCAGGAAATAATAAATGGTGAAAACCTTCAGCGAACGGCCCCGGCCCCTCATCGCCAGGAAG
>JAJQDL010000022.1 GCA_021202235.1 Lachnospiraceae bacterium | reverse complement strand
CATCGTCAAGGGCGTCGTTATTAAAAATCCGCAGAAGCTCTCCCAGCAGATCATCAGAGAACATGGTGTATTCCTTGGGCAGTACGCCGGAAAGCTGTTCGCTCTGGGCTTCTACCAAATCCATCGCATTGTTGACCACTTCACCAAGGCTGTTCATTTTCTGCCCGGTTGCGCTGGTCAGATTTTGCGCCGGAATGTTGGCCGGGAGATTGACCAGATAAGAATACTGAGCCCCCCTCGGGAGAAAGAGCGCACTCTTTTCTGCAAAATCGCTGGCCTCTACAGGCAGTACACGGCCTCTACGGGTAGGTCGGTTCTTCTGAATCTCCGCCTCGACCTTTTTGAAACGGCTGTAGGCATACCGGAGAAAAATGAGGCCAAGCACCGGCATACAATACTGGTTCGAGGTCAGCTTTGAACCGGAACGCAGCAAATCAGCCGATTCCCAAAGGTCAGCCTCTAATTTTTTGATATTCACACCATTAGCCATTGGCGGCAGTCTCCTTATCTGGAATGATCTCCATAATATCGTCAATCGTGCAGCCCAGCGCCACACATATTTTCACAAGCACCACGACACGGACATCCTCATTTTTCCCAGGTGCGCCATAGCGTTAGCGCTGATGCCCGCTTTCTGAATCACCTCAGTTTTGCTCATGCCTTTGTCAATAAGCATCTTCCAGAGCTTGTTGTAGCTGACTGTTGCCATGATGTTCTCCTCCCGCCTGGTCCTTTAAGCTTCTGCATATATCTGCATATATTATAGCAATCATTCCTTTTGCATTCAATTACAGATTGAGAATTACAATAAAAATATTCTATGATTTTCCCGTTAAATATCTCTTTGCGCTATAATTCAACATGCTATCACAGAGCTGCTGCCGGCATCAGCCACGTCTGCCGGTTGTACGGCACCAGCTCATCTGACATACAGATCACAATTCCCGGCTGTATTTGCAAATGCAGCCTCTCCAGCACTTTAAAATTTTTATCCGGATGAGCGGGAGATTTACTTTTTTTTATTTCGATCGGATAGAGGTTCTCCCCTTCCACAACCAGCAACTCCACCTCTCTATTATCTACGTCCCTGTAATAATACAGATTTGGCCGCTTTCCCGCATTATAATAGCTTTTAACAATTTCCGTAACGACATATGTCTCAAAGAAAGCTCCGTCCATGGCGCCGTTTTCCAAAGTTTCCGCCGTCGGCCACCGGCACAGATACGCTGCAAGTCCGGTATCCATAAAATAAAATTTCGGTGTCTTTACTAATCGGCTGGTAATATTGGTGAAATAAGGACGAAGAATATAAATCACGCCGGAACGTTCCAGAATCGTTACCCACTCCTTTGCAGTTGGCGAAGAGACACCTACCGCTGACGCGATTTCCTCGTAACGCAATTCCTGTGATGTACGGGCTGCCATAAAGACCAGAAAGTCATAAAATGCATTCAGTCTGCCAACCTGTGCCAGGTCTTTGATATCCCTCTCTATATAGGTATTGACATAATCCATATAAAAGCGCTCTCTGTCCATCCCCGTCGTAATCAGACGCGGCATTCCCCCCTGGAAAATACGTTCATAGATCTGATGAATATCCTTGGGAACACAATCACGCATTCGCTCCCGCAGTGAATCCAGGGACGGATGAAACAGCTGTGCCGGCCGTTCTTCGATCTCCGCAGTAGATAAGCCGGACAGATCAAACACCGCCACTCTCCCGGCCAATGACTCCGACACTCCCTTCATCATGGCAAATTTTTGTGAACCGGTCAGCCAATACATCCCGCCGGTTTCCTCCCCATTCAGCGAAGCTTCATCTACGATCCGTTTCATTTCCAACAGAAGTGAAGGAACTCTCTGGAACTCGTCGATCAGGAGCGGTGCACCATATGTCTCAAAAAACAGCCCGGGATCCTGCTCTGCAAGACGCCTTGCATTCATGTCATCTAATGTGATGTATTTGCGATCATTCTCCTTCAAATGGTGCAGCATGGTTGATTTTCCTACCTGCCGCTGTCCACAGACCATCACAACCGGATAATATTTAGAAGCTTCCCGTATCTGTGTTTCCAAATGTCGGTTAATATACATGGCTCTGCCTCCAATCCTGTCTATATCATTCCACCTGCAATGCCTTCCTATGCAAAACCCGAGTAAAATAAAGTCTGACTTTATTTTACTCGGGTTTTTATTGAGTGTCAATCCATTTTATGATTTGTCGCCTTGATACACGCCATCCGACGTTTCACCCATCTTTTCCGCCTGGGCAAAGGAATCGTCCTCCAAACCACCTCTTAACGCAGAAGGCTCTCTGCGACCTCCACGACATGATCCACGGTGAATCCGAAGTGTTCAAACAATTTGCCGTAAGGAGCCGAAGCGCCCCATCCCTGCATGCAGATGCAGGCGCCGTCCAGTCCCACGTAGCGATCCCAGCCGAAACCGCTCAGCGCTTCAATCGCCACACGCTGGCGCACATTCTTCGGAAGAACGGCCTCCCGGTAAGCGGCGGGCTGCTGCTCAAAGAGATCCATACAGGGCATACTGACGACACGAACATCTATGTTCTTCTCCGCCAGAGCCTTCTTCGCCTCTACCGCTAAAGACACCTCCGAACCGCTGGCGATGAGGATGACATCCGGTGTCTCCCCGGCACAGTCCTCCAGTACATACCCTCCGCGCAGAGCCTCGCAGGACGACCCGGCCAGCTGCGGCAGATTCTGCCGTGACAGAGCAATGGCCGTGGGAGTACCCTCCGAGGTCGCGGCCTGATACCAGGCCGCCGCCGTCTCCGTGGCATCCGCCGGACGAAATACATTGAAGTTCGGCATGGCGCGCAGCATCGCCAGCTGCTCGATCGGCTCGTGCGTGGGGCCGTCCTCTCCGACGCCGATGCTGTCATGTGTAAATACATAGGTCACCGGCAGCTTCATCAGCGCCGCCAGACGCGCCATCGGTTTCGTATAGTCGCTGAACACGAAGAAGGTCGCCACATACGGGC
This sequence comes from Lachnospiraceae bacterium, assembly GCA_021202235.1. GTDB lineage: Bacteria > Bacillota > Clostridia > Lachnospirales > Lachnospiraceae > UBA3305. The sequence continues at coordinate 499 of JAJQDL010000022.1, read as the reverse complement.
GCAGACCGCCATAAAGCGCCAGCCCGTTACCGATCGCCGCCATAGCTAGCTCACGGACACCGAAATGCAGATTCCGGCCGGAATAATCCGCTGCGCTGAAGTCTCCCTCCCCCTCCATACGGGTCTTGTTCGAGGGGGCCAGATCCGCCGAGCCGCCGATCAGGCCGGGAAGGATGTCCTTCACCCGGTTGATCATTGTGTGCGACAGGTTCCGGGTGGCCTGTGGCTTATCCTCATAAGCCCAGAACTCATCACGATCGAAAGCCTCCCGCGCCGTATTCTCTTCATGGTACTCCTTCCACAGAGCCGCCATCTCCGGATAAGTCCGGCAATAGTCGTCAAAAAGCTTCTGCCAGGCCTCCTCCGCGGACGCTTTCGAGGCAGCAAGCTCCCGATAATGCGCATAGACATCCTCCGGCACATAGAAAGGCTCCATGCTTTCCCAGCCGAGATTCTCCATCTTCGCCAGGATATTTTCCTCGCCGCGCGGCTCGCCCTC
>JAJQDL010000077.1:14741-24492 GCA_021202235.1 Lachnospiraceae bacterium | reverse complement strand
CGGCTGGCGCCGGACGCAGCCCGCGCAGGCGAGTAAGAGGCGGGAAAGCCGCCTCCTACTCGGTTTTCTTACGGCAGCCCCAGCCGCCCGATGATATCCCGCTTGTAGTTCAGGAATTCATCTGTCAGATAAAAATCGTCCGGGCGGGGCTTGGGGACGGGGATGGATACCTCGTCGGTGATCCGCCCCGGTTTTCCGCCGATGATGTAGATGCGGTCCGAGATGAGGATGGCCTCGTCGATGTCGTGGGTGATGAACAGGGTGGACAGATGGATGCGCTCCATGACGTCCAGATACCATTTATGAATGGCGCTCTTGGTGATGGTGTCCAGGGCGCTGAAGGGCTCGTCGAGGAGGGCGACCCCGTCGGAGGCCAGCCAGGTGCGGAACAGGGCCGCCCGCTGGCGCATGCCGCCGGAGAGCTGGCTGGGGTATTGATATTCCGTGCCCGTGAGGCCGAACTCTTCGAAATGCGGCAGTGCCCTGGCACGCGCTTCCTTCCGGCTCATTCCGCGGATGACCAGTGGGAGTGAAACATTGTCGATGATCTTCTTATAAGGAAGCAGGAGATCCTTTTGCAGCATGTAGCTGATTTTTCCGGGCTGGCCGGTGATGTCCTTCCCTGCCAGCGTCACCTGCCCCTGCTCGGGCACGGTCAGACCGGAGAGGACGTTGAACAGTGTAGTTTTCCCGGCGCCGCTGACGCCCAGAAGACAGACCAGTTCGCCTTCCTCCAGGTGGATATTGATGTCCTCGATGATGGTGCGGCCATCATAGATTTTCGTGATATGCTGTGCTTCGAGCAGGGACATGGTGGGCTCCCTCCTTTGGATGAGGACGGCCGCGGTGCGGGGCATAGGCTGTCCATGATATCATCAGAATCAGATCCTTTTCAGCGTTTACTCCAGGTAATCGCCTGAGAACCCGGCGCCGGAGGCCATCTCATTTTCAATCAGGCCGTTTTCATAGAGCCAGTCATAGTAGGCATCCCAGCGTTCCAGGTCAATGACGCCCCAGCTTTCGGCGTCGTCGATATATTCCTGGCTGAGAACCTCCTGACTGGCATAGACCAGATCCAGGGAGTCATCCAGAGAACCGGTCGTATCGCCGTCAATCAGGATCTGTGCGGACTCCTCTACATTCTCCACAGCGTACTCGTAGCCCTTCTTTGTCGCGGCGATGAAGGCTCTGGCGGCATCCGGACTGCTCTCCAGGAATTCATCGTTGGCGACGAGGAGGGGCGTATAGTAATCGAAGACCTCATCCATATCCCGCAGGCGCATGAAGTTGTAATCCAGCCCTTCCAGGTCAGCGTTGACGACGCTCCAGCCCTCGTACACCCAGATGATATCCGCCTGATGGGCGGATAGGGCCGCGGCCTCGTCGGAAATATTGTTGGGGATAAGGGTAACATTGTCGAAATTGCCGCCGTCGGTCTCCACCAGATACTTCAGGACGGCCAGTTCCGTGGCATCGTTCCAGGTGGCGTAGGTGTAGCCCTCCATATCGGAGGCGGAGGTAATGTTATCTTCGGCCCGGGTGAGCAGGCCGGAGGAATTGTGCTGCAGGATGGCAGCCACCGCGGTCACGGGCAGGGGTTCGTCACGGTCCAACGCCTGGGCCATCAGTCCCTGCGCGGAAATGACAAACTGCGCTTTCCCCGAGGCGCAGGTCTGCAGCGCGCCGTCCTCCGGGGGCTGCACGATCGTTACATCAAGACCGGCTTCTTCATAATAGCCAAGCGCTTCCGCGACATAAATGCCGGTGTGGTTCGTATTGGGGGTCCAGTCGAGGCAGAGGGTGATGGAAACGGTCTCCGCCGTGTCGCCCTCCGCGTCGGCAGCCTCAGATTCCGTGGATTCTGCGCTGGTTTCTTCAGCTTCTGCTGTGGCTGCAGTGGTCTCGCTCTCCGCTGTTCCGGCGGTCGTTTCCGAAGAGCTGCCGGAGGAGCTGCAGGCGGTCAGAGACAGCAGCAGGGCGCCGGTCAGAGCCAGTGCGAGTGCAGATCATGCTCTTTTCAAGGACCTTCCTCTCTTTCTGTGCGGGCGAAACTCACCCGATTCACTTTTTCAGGATTCTCGATCGGGACAGTCTATTTTTCCTTCTCAACCTGCTCCCACGGCATGGCCAGTCGGCGGAGAAGGCTCACCAGCCACATCAGCAGAAGACTGACGATGATAATGAGCAGAATGACCGCAAACATCTTATCAAAGGAGTAGGCCTTCTTCACCCGTGTCATGTACACGCCCAGCCCTTCAAAGCCGCCCAGCCATTCCGAGATGACGGCTCCCAGCATCGCATAGGAGACGGAGACCCGGAGCCCTGTGAAGAAATATCCCAGGGACGACGGCAGTTTAATATGGAAGAAAATCTGCCAGCGCGTCGCTCCCATGGAACGGAGCAGGCGCAGAGCGTCGGGGTCGGCGGAATCATAGCCGTCCAGCAGTCCGACCGTGATGGGAAAGAACGTGTAGATCACCACCAGTGTGATCTTCGGCGCCATGCCGTATCCCATCCACAGCACGAGAAGCGGTGCAATGGCGATAGTAGGGATGGTCTGGGTGATGATGAGGATGGGGTAGAGAGCCCGGTACAGGGCGGGATGCCGGTCCATCAGTGTCGCGGTCACGAAGGACAGGGCGATGCCGATGAACAGACCGTAGATGGCTTCCTGCAGGGTGACAGCCGCGTGGGTCATCAGAGTGCTGAAGTCATTGATGAAGGCCTGAACCACGGACTGAGGCGAGGGGAGCATATAGGAGGGAACCAGCCCTCCGGTGGTCACGGCGAACCAGACCAGTACCAGCAGCGCCAGCGCTGTCAGGGCAGGAAGCCCGGTGCTGACGGCACTCCGACCGCGGCTTTTCCGGCCTTTCTTTTGTGTGTCTGTGTGCTTTGTTTCCAATGTCCTCTCCTCTCCGGGACGGCTCTTCGCAGAGTCCTGCACTGAACGAAAAAAGACATCCACGCAGGTGGATGTCCGAATCATTCTTATCAGATCTCCCTACGATGGCATTATCCAACAGGTATAAGGGTTAAAGGCGGCAGCCTTACTCTCAGCCGGATTCCTCCAGCTCCCCTGAATCTCTTACGGATGTCATCTTACCTGAACGGGAGACTATTGTCAAGAGAAAAATGCAATTCGAGTGATACTGGCCGGAAAGGGGTATCATTTACTGTTCGAGTGACGCCGTCCGGAAGGCCCTTCCTTCTCAGACAGCTGAAACAGTCTTCGAAGGAAGGGCCTCTCCGGGCGGCTGTGATTTTGGCGAAAATTTGGAGAGAGACAGGTTCGAAGCGCTTTACATATGTCGGGATTTGTTATACAATAATTATGTTTTCAAACGTAAATATATGCACGGATGTGCAGATATAGCGCGTGAGAGAAGGCGGATTCTGCCAATATTGATGAAGAAAGGGGTAACTGAATGATGAAAGACGTGTTGAAACGGGTGCTGAGATGTTCACTGTTGTGCGGAATCATGGTGCTGGGGATCCTTGCGTTCCGGACGGAGGCCGTGCAGGCGGCGACGACGAAGTATGTGGCGGCCGATTACGATTATACGACGGTAGGCAGCGCAAAGATCAAGATCAAGTATATTTCCTCGAGTAAGTACCGTATTTATTTCAAAAAGGGCGGTGAGACTTACAGTAAAACGGTGTCCGGCCAGGTCTCAGCCGTTACAAACGGGACGACCGTTTACTACAAGAAGGTCTACTCGAGTGCTCTGTACAAATGGAATCCTGTAAAGGGAACGAATTCGAAGGTCGGCAGTGTCAAGACCGGTGATTATGGCTCTTCTCTTTCTGGCGGCGTCAATAAGATGCTGTATTTCAGTTATTCGACGCCGGAAAGCGAGTATACGGCCGCAGCGGTCGATCTGTATAGATATTCGTTGTCGACAAAGAAGTCGTCGAAGGTAAAATCCGGCGCGTATTTTGAGGGATCCTATGGAAGCAGGATCGTCGTCGAAAACAGTAGAGGAGACGTTTCTCCGGTTGCTCTTTATCTGTATAACAACAGCGGGAAGAAGATTAAGACGATTACCTCCAAAGAGTTTGGCGCGACAGTGAGTGGGAAATATGTGTACTATGCCAAAGTGACGGCAACAAACATCTATTCGTCGTCTCCGTATACGGTAAAGTTCATGAAATGCAATATTTCGACCGGGAATGTAAAGACGATATGCTCTACGAAGGTCTCTGTGTTGTCCGTGTACAAGGTGACTTCAAAATATGCGATCTTCTGGAAGGATGGTAGCAGCTGCTATAAATACACATATTCTACGGGAAAGCTTACGGAATATACGATCTGACAATATCCAAAATCTCAATATGAACAGAAGAGTCAAAAGGGTTCCCGGGAGCGATGCTCCCGGGAACTTTAGTCGTTTAAGAGCCAGTCTATTACATGTATGACTTTGATTCCGTCATAGTTCCCTATGGTAAGACGATCCAGTGTCAGGACAATTTTTTCATAGTTATCTCTGACTCTGCGAAGAGGGCGCATTTCCCGCTCAAAAGTAGTTTCTGACGTCAGATCGGCCGTGACCTGAATATACGTGTAAATGCCGTGTCTGCAGGCGACAAAATCAATCTCAGTGGTTTCATATTTACCGATATAAACAGCATATCCCCGCCGCAGCAATTCCAGAAATACAATATTTTCAATGGTAAATCCAAGATCGTAATTCCGTCGGGGCAGTATGTGATTCCGCAGTCCGATATCTACGATATACCATTTTTTATTTGATTTAAGAATCTGCTTCCCGACAATATCGTATCTCTCAGCCGGATAGAAGATAAAGGATTCTGATAAAGCCAGCACGTAATAGGTTTCAGTATTAGGAGATACTTTTCGGCCACTTGATATCAGATAATCTGTGATGCTCCGGATGGAGATCGGACTGCCTACGGAACCGGCAAGGAATTTGGCAATGTTCTTCAGAAGTGAAATGTCAGTGACTTTCCTTCTGACCGTTTCGCTTTCTCGGCGGTTCTGACGTTCTTCGATGTCCTTCACGATGACCGTGTTGTAGATTCCTTCCAGATAGACCTCTGCTTTTTCATCGGTTTTCTCCATGACGGCCAGATAGGGAAGGCCGCCGTATTTCATATAATCTGCAAAGGCGGAGTCGTCTTTGAGTTTTGTTGTCTGGCAGTATTCACGGAAGGAGAGGGGAAGCATGGAAAGCTCTACATATCGTCCGGACAAAAGAGTGGCAAGATCGCCGGACAGCATGTAGGAGTTAGATCCGGAAATATATATATCTACTCCGGGTTTTACGTAGAGGCTGTCCACGACTTTTTCATAGGAAGGAACCTTCTGGATCTCATCAAGGAAAATGTAGGTTGTCTTGTCGGGACATAGCTGGTCTTTAATATGCCGGTACAGGGCTTTATAATCCAGAAGCGGTTCATTTTCCAGCTCTTCAAAATTGATGGAGATGATCTGAGCGCCCTCAACACCGCGATCAAGCAGAAGATTCTGATACTGTCTTAGCAACGTAGACTTTCCACATCTCCGCAGGCCGGTAACGACTTTGATAACCATTTCATCTTTCCAGGAAAGCAGTCGTTGCAGGTATTCTGTGCGTTCGATCATATTTATACCTCCATTTTCAATCCGATTATAGAACATATAAAGGAATAAGTCAAATAATAATCCGAAATGGGAACAAAACAAAAAAGATTCGACAAAATATTCCTTGTCCGTCCGGATGCTGCATGTTACAATACCTGGAGAAGATGAAAAGGATACCGGAAGGTATCTGTGTGCCGGAACGGATGATTCCGGCTCCGGTGAGGGAAAGGAGGAGCCTTTTATTATGGAAGAGTCAGATGCGTGTGAGAAGAATCTCTGCGCGGTGGAAGCAGGTCAGTCGGATGCGCGGGAGGAGGCGGCGCGGCGGCTGCGGGAGCATCCGACAGAGGACGCTCTCTGGGCCGCGCTGCGCGCTTTTCAGGGCTATCCCTTCCGTACGGCGAAAGGGCTTACGTTCACCTATACGGTCCGGGGCGGAGAGCTCTTCGTAGACCGCAAGGAGAAATCGATTACCCGCGCCACGGTGGACCTGGCGTTTCGCAGGGCTCTGGAATTGCAGGTGGTTACCGGCCCCAAGAAGCTGGGAGTATTCGGCGCTTCTTATCTCTATCCGATCTTTCTGCACCTGGGGATCATTACCCGGGAGCCCGTCACTTGACATAAAATTTTCCCATGATACAATGGACTTTGATATTGACAGTCACAGAAAGGAGCAACTGTCCTATGCTAAAGACACTGGGGGCTCAGGTGAAGGAGTTCAAGACGCCCTCCCTCCTCACTCCTCTGTTTATGATCCTGGAGGTCATTATGGAGATGGTCATTCCTCTCCTGATGGCCTCTATTATCGACGACGGGGTGGAGAAGGGAGATATGAATCATATCTTCACCGTGGGCATTTTCATGGTCATCGCTGCTGCCTTCGGCCTGCTCTTCGGCGTACTGGGAGGACGGTTCGGCGCGAAGGCCTCCACGGGGTTCGCCAGGAACCTGCGAAAGAGTATGTTTGAAAATATTCAGACATTCTCCTTCGCCAACATTGACAAGTACAGCACGGCTGGTCTGGTGACCCGGCTGACTACGGACGTGACGAACCTGCAGAATGCCTATCAGATGATTCTGCGTATGTTCGTCCGGGCGCCGATCAGTCTGATTGTCGCCATGTGCATGTCTTTTTACATCAGTCCGCGGCTGGCGTCCATCTATCTGATCGCGGTCCTGATCCTGGGGGCGCTGCTGTTTCTGATCATGTCGCGGACCACCAAATATTTCCAGCAGGTGTTCCGTAAATATGACGATCTGAATGCCAGTGTGCAGGAGAATGTTTCCGCCGTGCGGGTCGTGAAAGCCTACGTGCGGGAGGATTTTGAACGGGAGAAGTTTAAGAAGGCCAGTGAAAATGTGTACCGGATGTTCGTCAAGGCGGAGAAAACCCTGTCTTTGAATATGCCCATTATGATGACGACCGTGTACAGCTGTATCCTGCTGATCAGCTGGCTCGGCGCGAAGATGATCGTCAGCGATACTCTGACGACCGGGGAGCTGATGAGCCTGCTGACCTACTGTATGAATATCCTCATGAGTCTGATGATGCTCTCCATGGTGTTTGTCATGATCACCATGAGCTATGCCAGCGGCCAGCGTGTGGCTGAGGTCCTGAATGAGAAGAGCAATCTGACGAATCCGGAGAATCCGGACTATGAGGTGCCCGACGGGAGCATCGAGTTCCGGGACGTGAATTTCAGCTATCACGCCGGGAGCGAGGAGTATGTGCTCAGCAACATCAACCTCTCGATCCGCTCCGGCGAGACCATCGGCATCATCGGCGGGACGGGCAGCTCCAAGTCTACGTTGATCAGTCTGATCAGCCGCCTGTATGACGTCAGCGAGGGGGCGGTCCTGGTGGGCGGCAAGGACGTGCGCACCTATGATCTGGAGACTCTGCGAAACCAGGTGGCGGTCGTTCTGCAGAAAAATGTTCTCTTCTCCGGGACGATCCTGGATAATCTGCGCTGGGGGAATAAGGAGGCGACGGAGGAAGAGTGCATCTATGCCTGTAAGCTGGCCTGCGCCGATGAATTTGTCCGGCAGTTCCCTGACGGCTATAATACGTACATCGAGCAGGGCGGAAGCAATGTGTCCGGCGGCCAGAAGCAGCGGCTCTGTATTGCGCGGGCCTTGCTTAAGAATCCGAAGGTGCTGATCCTTGACGACAGTACGAGCGCAGTGGATACGGCGACCGATGCGCGGATCCGGCGTGCCTTCCGGGAGGAGATCCCGGGAACGACGAAGCTGATCATCGCCCAGCGTATCTCCAGCGTCATGGATGCGGATCGCATCCTGGTGCTGGATGAGGGACGGATCAACGGCTTTGATACCCATGAGCACCTGCTCGAGAACAATGCGATCTACCGGGAGGTCTATGAGTCCCAGGCGCGGGCCGGCGGAGATATTGACCTGGGAGTGGACTCCTGTTGGCAGCGAAGGCAAAGCCGGTGATGGGGCCGGGAGGCCCCGGGGGAAGAGTGCGCGGACCCGCTCCGAAGGTAAATAATCCCATCCCGCTGTTTATGCGCCTCATGCGTTATATTCTGAAATATTATCGGGTGCATATGATCGTCGTGGTTGTCGCCATCGTGGCCAGCGTCCTGTGCAATGTGCAGGGAACTATGTTCATCCAGTCGCTGATCGATGACTATATTACACCCCTGCTGCTGTCGGATAATCCGGATTTCAGCGGCCTGGCGGCGGCGATACTGCGGGTGGCCGGTTTCTACGCCCTGGGTGTTGTGGGCAGCTTCACGTATAACCGCATCATGGTTTACGTGACCCAGGGAACCCTGAAGCATTTCCGGGATGATATGTTTGAGCATATGGAAAGCCTGCCTCTGAAATATTTTGATACGCATGCGCATGGAAATATCATGTCCATCTACACCAATGATACGGATACCCTGCGGCAGATGGTGAGCCAGAGTATTCCGCAGCTGCTCAACAGCGGTCTGACCATCGTGACCGTGGTGGTCTGTATGATCTATCTGAGTATCCCGCTGACGCTGCTGACACTGGTCATGGTCGGCATCATGCTGTTCACCAGCGGGAAACTGGCCGGGCAGAGTGGACGGTATTTCATGAAGCAGCAAATCAGTCTGGCGAACGTCAATGGAAATATTGAGGAAATGATGGAAGGGCAGAAGGTCGTTAAGGTATTCTGCCACGAGGAAGAAAGCATCGAGAAGTTCAATGAACTGAATGACATTCTCTATGACAGCGCTGATCGAGCTAATACGTTCGCCAATGTTCTGGGACCGGTCAATTCCCAGCTGGGGAATCTCAGCTACGTGCTCTGTGCCATCGTCGGCGGCGCCCTGGCACTGAATGGTTTTATGGGCTTTACTTTGGGTTCGCTGGCCAGCTTCCTGTCCTTCAATAAGAGCTTCAGCCAGCCGATCAACCAGATCAGCACGCAGATGAACAGCATCGTCATGGCTCTGGCCGGAGCCGAGCGGATCTTCGGTCTGCTGGATGAGAAGCCGGAGGTGGACGACGGCTGTATCACGCTGGTCAACGCCGAGACGGTGGACGGAGAGCTGCGGGAGACGGAGAAGCGCACGGGCCGCTGGGCCTGGCGTCATCCGTATCCGTCGCGGGGAACCGTGGAGTATATTCCCATGGAAGGCCGCGTGATTTTCGAGCATGTGAACTTCGGGTATGATGAGAAGAAGCGGGTGCTTCATGATGTGAGTCTCTATGCGGAGCCGGGGCATAAGATTGCTTCCGGCGGCAGCACCGGCGCCGGTAAGACGACGATCACCAACCTGAACAACCGCTTCTACGATATTCAGGAGGGAACGATCACCTACGACGGTCAGGATATCAAGAAGATCCAGAAGCGCGATCTGCGGCACAGTCTGGGCATCGTGCTTCAGGATACGAATCTGTTCACCGGTACGGTCCGCGAGAACATTCGCTATGGCCGCCTGGACGCCACGGACGAGGATGTGGTGGCTGCTGCAAAGCTGGCCAACGCCGACGGCTTTATTCGCCGCTTGCCGCGGGGCTATGATACGGTTCTCACCGGCAACGGCGCGAACCTGAGTCAGGGGCAGCGACAGCTGCTGGCCATCGCCCGGGCCGCAATCGCCGATCCGCCGGTGCTGATCCTCGATGAGGCGACCAGCTCCATCGACACCCGGACCGAGCAGATCG
>JAJQDL010000077.1:0-14731 GCA_021202235.1 Lachnospiraceae bacterium | reverse complement strand
CAACGAATCTTGCTGGTCATCTCCAGGTCGTAAATGTCATTTCTGTTTTTTTTTTTTATTGATTAGGCGACCAGTGAGATCGACACCCGGACCGAGCAGATCGTGCAGGACGGCATGGACAATCTGATGCGAGGCCGTACGACCTTTGTCATCGCTCACCGGCTTTCCACGGTGCGCAACAGCGACTGCATCATGGTGCTGGAGTTGGGACGGATCATCGAGCGGGGTACGCACGATCAGTTGATCGAGCAGAAGGGCAAATATTACCAGCTCTATACGGGAAATTTTGAAGAGAGCGAATGAAAAGCTTGTCCGGATGAAAATTGCGGCCGCGATTGCTATTTAAATGAAACCCCGGTGGCATCCGGGCGGATTTGTGGAAATGATGGAAAATGCAGCAAACCGATTAAGGAAATTAAGTAAAAAGTCGAAAAAGATTATTTCCTTCGGAAATTTCGTTGACATTGGAAGTGAGCTGTAGTAGAATAAAAGAAGCAGAGGGCAGAGGCGCCGTGACGCACCTTTGCCCTCTTTCTTATTTAAGCAGCGAGGTGAACACATATGGAACGATTAAAGGAACACACGCGGGGGATCAACGAGCTCCTGGCCCGCTACGGTATCAAGTTTGGCATTTATAAGAACGGGACCTTCCACGAGCAGCTGTTTCCCTTTGACCCCATTCCGCGGATCATCCCCAAGTACGAGTGGGATATTCTGGAGAAGGGACTGATTCAGCGTGGTGACGCGCTGAACGCATTCCTGCGGGACATTTATGGGGAGAGAAAGATCGTGAAGGATGGCGTCGTTCCGGAAGACTTCATCTTTGCCTCCTCCGGCTATCTGCCCCCCTGTCAGGGAATTCTTCCTCCCGGCGGCATTTACAGCCATATCTCCGGTATTGATCTGGTGGAGGGAAAGGACGGAGAGTGGTATGTGCTGGAGGTTAATCTGCGGATCCCCTCCGGGGCGTCCTATCCGCTGATCGCCCGGGATCTGACGCGCCGGGCCAGCTCGGAGACCTTCCGGGTGAATCATGTGGTGGATAACCGCCAGTATCCCCGACTGCTCCGTGAGGTCATGGATTATGCCAATGTCGGCGGCATCTCAGTAATCCTGACGCCCGGGCGCTACAATTCAGCGTATTTCGAGCACTCCTTCCTGGCGGAACGGACCGGCTGTGTTCTGGCCATGAATCAGGATCTCTTCGTGGAGAACAACCGGGTCTATTACCGGGATATGGAGGGTAACCGCCAGAAGGTAGGAGCCATCTACCGGCGGCTGTCGGATGAATATCTTGATCCGATGACCTTCCTGCCGGAGTCCCTGATCGGCGTGCCGGGTCTGATGTCGGCCTACCGGGCCGGGAATGTGGCCATCCTCAATGCGCCGGGCAACGGCGTGGCCGATGACAAGGGAATCTATTATTTTGTCCCGAAGATGGTTCGTTACTATCTGGATCAGGAGCCGATCCTGAAGAACGCGCCCACCTATCTGCCCTTCTATGAGGAGGACCGGAAATATGTCCTCGATAACCTGGAGAAGCTGGTGGTGAAGGATGTGGCGGAGGCCGGCGGCTACGGCGTTATCTTCGGAAACAAGCTGACCCGGGAGGAGCTGGCGAACATGCGTCATATCATTGAGACGGAATCCCGCCGCTTTATCGCTCAGGAAGTCATTGATTTCCGTGATTTGCCGATCCTGGACACAGACGGAGTTACTGAGGTGGAGAGGAAGGCGGACCTGCGGGCCTTCGTGCTCTCCGGAGAGAGAACCGTGGCCTGGCCGAGCGGCCTGACCCGTTTCTCACGGAATCCGGATTCTTTCATTGTTAATTCTTCGCAGGGAGGAGGTTTTAAAGATACATGGGTATTATCTCGTTAGAAAAAGCTGATAACCTTTACTGGCTGGGGCGCTACAGCGAGCGGGTGTTCACGACGTTGAAGGTTTTTTATGAGTATTATGACAAGATGCTGGATGAGGACGCCGACGCCTACAAGGTGTTCTGCCGGCAGCTGGGACTCCCGGATGTCTATCACACTACGGAGCGTTTCACACAGGATTATCTCTATGACAAGAGCAATCCGGATTCGGTCTCCACTAGCGTCAACCGCGCCTATGACAATGCCATTGTGCTCCGCGAGGAGATCGGAACGACGGCACTGGGCTATATCCAGATGGCGCTGGATACCATGAAGGAGAGTAAGGCCTATACGGAGCGTTACATGCAGCATCAGAAGGTCATGGATCATCTCTATGCGTTCTGGGGTTGCGTGGATGACGAGGTGGAGGACGAGGAGAACCGGAATATCATGAAGACAGGCCGCTATGTGGAGCGACTGGATCTGAGCCTGCGTCTGGACCTGGACTATCCGCACCTTGACAAGGCCTACCGGAAACTGTCCAACCGGGTGCGCCGCCTGCGCCGCCCGTACAACGACGCCCGGCTTTACCGTCTGGGGCAGATCATGGCGAAGAAAGAGAACTGGAAGGAAGAGGCCGGTGAGGCGCTTCTGTGTGTCAACGGCCTGTTTGAGGTGGACGTTTGAAGAAATTAAATTTCTCCTATGAGGTGAATTATTCGTTCAGTCAGCCGGTGTCGGAGCACTGCTTCGCGCTGCGGATCCTGCCGGTCACCGATGAAGAACACAGGGCATTTACGCCTCCGAATACAGTGTGTTCGGAGGCTCTTCCCTGTGTGGGACTTTGACGGATTGCTGTGCGAAGGCGAGCTGCGGCGTCTCTCTGGATGGATTCGGGAATCGGGTCGTGAGCGGCCGGCTGGCGGAGCCGCACGACCGTTTTTCGTTCTGCGTGACCGGGACGGCCTATACTGACCGGAGACGGCCCTGTAAGTGGGAGGAGCGGCCTCTGCCCATTTACTGTTTTGCCACTTCGCTGACGCGGCCGGGAGAGAGACTCGAGACGCTGTACGGGGAAAACCGGGAGCGGATCCACCGGGAGGCGGCTGCCGATCCGGACGGAGAGATGAGGAGCCGGGCGAGGCTGTGGATGCATTTACTGGCGGAGCATTTTTCTTATGTGCCCGGTGCAACGGACATTCACACGACGGCGGAGGAGGCGCTGGCCGGCGGGGCCGGTGTCTGCCAGGATTATGCGCAGATTCTGCTGGCGCTGCTGCGGCTGGACGGAATCCCGGCCCGGTATATCGCCGGCATGCTGATCGGCGAGGGGGCGACCCACGCCTGGTGTGAGGCCTGGTGCGACGGGGTCTGGATCGGACTGGATCCGACTCATGACCGGGAACTGGATGAGGACTACATCCAGGTGGCCCGGGGACGGGACTATACGGATTGCATCATGGATCGCGGCAGCTTTCGCGGCTTTGCCGTCCAGTCGCAGGAGGTGGCGGTGAAGGTGGCGGAGACACTGCCTCAGGCGGTAGACCGCTGGAGCTGGTTCTGATCATGCTGACGGACTGCGGCGTGAGCTCTGGCAGAGTGTTTCGCAGGAAATCTGTGATGAATACATTGAGAAGAATCTGAGTACGAAGGAGACGAGACAGGATATGGTTATGGATGTAGCAAATGTGGCTCTGCCGGTGGGAGAGCGATTGCTGGTGCGAAAGCAGCGCGTGGAGCCGGAGGAGCCGCGGGAGGGGCGCAAGCGCGTCTGCATCGTCACCGGCATTCACGGCGATGAGCTGGAGGGACAGGCGGTGGCCTGGCGCCTGCTGAATGAGATCCGTGCTCATCGGGAATATCTGGATGGGATCGTGGATATCTATCCGGCGATGAATCCTCTGGGCATTGATTCAATTCAGCGGGGGATTCCCCTGTTTGACTTGGATATGAACCGGATCTTTCCCGGCGACGGGGCAGGAACGGTGGCGGAATATGTAGCCCATGAGGCGGTGGAAGACATCAGCGGGGCGGACCTCTGCATCGACATTCACGCAAGCAACATTTTCCTGCGGGAGATTCCCCAGGTTAGGATCAGCGAATCCACGGCGCCCTTTCTGGTGCCTCTGGCGAAGCATATCAATGCGGACTTCATCTGGGTTCACGCTTCGGCAACGGTACTCCAGTCCACGCTGGCGCACACGATGAACAGCCGCGGTGTCCCTACTCTGGTCGTGGAAATGGGCGTGGGGATGCGGGTGACCCGTGAATACTGCGAGCAGCTGACAACGGGCATCCTGAATCTGATGCATGAGATCGGTGTCTGGAACGGCCCTACGGGGCCGGTGCGGGAGCCGATCATCTCGGAGGATGACAATGTCAGCTTCCTCAATGCCGAGGCCTCCGGTCTCTTCCTGCCGGATGTTCCGTTCTGGTCGGACGTGGTGGCGGGGCAGCACATCGGGGATATCGTGAGTCCGCTGACCGGCGAGGTCCTGCAGCGGGTTGAAGCAGAGGAGGATGGAATCCTGTTTACACTCCGTGAATACCCGATGGTTTATCAGGGGGCCCTGCTGGCCCGGATTCTGGGAGGTGCCTCTCTTGCGTAAAGAAATCAATTATTCCATGAAATCGATCTACCGGGATGATTTCCAGGTGATGGGCTATCACTTCGGCAGCGGGCATCAGACAGCCTGCATCATCGGCGGTCTGCGTGGAAATGAGGTACAGCAGATGTATATCTGCTCGCAGATGATCAAGGTGCTGGGAGAACTGGAGGCGGCGGGCTGCATCCGCAAAAACCGCGAGATCCTGGTGATCCCCGCGGTGAATCATTACGGCACCAATATTGGCGAGCGTTTCTGGGGCGTGGACGGCACTGACATCAACCGCATGTTCCCCGGTTATGACCGCGGTGAGACGACGCAGCGTATCGCGGCAGGGGTTTTTGACGTGGTGAAGAACTATACATATGGTATTCAGCTGGCAAGCTATTATATGAAGGGAGAATTTATCCCTCACGTTCGCATCCTGGCCACCGGTTATCAGAATGAAAATATGGCGATGCAGTTCGGCACGGAGTATGTGGCGCTTCGCACCCCTACGCCCTTCGACACGACCACACTGAATTATAACTGGCAGATCTGGAACTGTGAGGCTTTCTCGCTCTTCACGGAGGAGACGCAGAAGATACACCCGGAGGGAGCCAGAGACGGTGTGAACGCTATCCTGCGGTTCCTGCGCAGCCGCGGTGTGTTGAATGTGGATGTGCCGGCAGGCTGCGCTCACCCGGTGCTCCTGCGGGACGAGGACATGACTACTGTCCGCTCCGAAGCCGGCGGTATCTATGAGCGGCGCAAGGGGCAGGGAGATTCTGTTTATAAGGGCGAGCTCATGGGACGCATCGTTCACCCCTATGAGGGAACGGTGCTGGATGATGTTCTTTCTCCCGTTGACGGGCGTGTGTTTTTTGCACACCGTTCGCAGATGGCTATGGAGCATGAGGTGCTCTTCCGGATGATCACAAAGTAGCTTTGGAACGAAAATGAGTGCTAAATCTTAAAAAAAATAACAAAATCAAAGCAAAACAAAATTTTTTTAAAAATGCACTTGAAAAACTTAGGAAAATGATGTAGAGTAAAGACCGAGAGGGCAAGAAAACAGGCAAGCAAGGAATTCAACAGGAGGACAGAAAATGAGTGATGTAATCAATGTTTCTGAGATCTTCGGCGAAGATGTCTTTAATGACACAGTCATGAAGCAGCGTCTCCCCAAGAAGATTTATGATGATCTGAAGAAAACCATCAGTGAAGGTACAGAGCTGAATGCCGCAACGGCCGAGGTGGTTGCCAATGCCATGAAGGACTGGGCGGTCGAGAAGGGCGCGACCCACTATACACACTGGTTCCAGCCCATGACCGGCGTGACCGCAGAGAAGCACGATTCCTTCATCACGGCCCCTACGGAAGATGGCAAGACCATCATGGAATTTTCCGGCAAAGAGCTGATCAAGGGCGAGCCGGATGCTTCCTCCTTCCCTTCCGGCGGCCTGCGCGCCACCTTTGAAGCCAGAGGTTATACGGCCTGGGACTGCACGTCCCCTGCATTCCTGAAGCACGACGCGGCAGGCACGATTCTCTGCATTCCCACTGCGTTCTGCTCGTATACGGGCGAGGCGCTGGATAAGAAGACCCCGTTGCTGCGTTCCATGCAGGCGCTGGATACTCAGGCGCTGCGTGTGCTCCGCGCGCTGGGCAATACGACCTCCAAGAAGGTCACTCCCTCGGTCGGTTCCGAGCAGGAGTACTTCCTGATCTCCCGTGAGAACTTCCTGAAGCGGAAGGATCTGGTCTACACGGGCCGGACGCTGTTCGGCGCCATGCCTTCCAAGGGACAGGAAATGGAGGATCATTACTTCGGAAGTATCCCCGAGAGCGTCGGCGGCTTCATGAAGGATCTGAATGAGAGACTGTGGAAGCTGGGAATCCCGGCCAAGACACAGCATAACGAGGTGGCTCCCGCTCAGCACGAGCTGGCTCCCATCTACAGTGAAGCCAACCTGGCCAGCGATCAGAACCAGCTGGTCATGGAGTCCATGAAGAAGGTGGCCTGCAAGCACGGCCTGACCTGCCTGCTTCATGAGAAGCCCTTCAACGGTGTCAACGGCTCCGGTAAGCACAACAACTGGTCCATTACCACCGATGACGGCATCAACCTGCTGAACCCCGGCAAGAACCCTCATGAGAATGTGCAGTTCCAGCTGGTGCTCTCCTGCATCCTGAAGGCCGTGGATGAGCATGCGGATCTGCTCCGCCTGTCCGCCGCGGATGTGGGTAATGACCATCGTCTCGGCAAGCAGGAAGCGCCGCCCGCGATTATTTCTATCTTCCTGGGCGAGCAGCTGCAGGATGTGGTAGATCAGTTGCTGAAGACCGGTGAGGCGCGCAGCAGCCTGAAGGGCGACAAGCTGGTCACCGGTGTCAGCACTCTGCCTCAGTTCTCCAAGGATGCTACCGATCGGAACCGTACTTCGCCGTTTGCTTTCACCGGCAACAAGTTCGAATTCCGTATGGTCGGTTCCTCTGACTCCATCGCCACCTGCAACACGGTGCTGAATACCATCGTAGCAGAAGCATTCTGTGAGGCGGCGGATATCATGGAGAAGGCCGACGACCCCGTAGCGGCGGCGAAGGAAGTGACGCTGGAGAATATGCAGAAGCATCAGAGAATCATTTTCAACGGCAACGGCTACTCGGATGAGTGGGTTGAAGAAGCGGCGCGCCGCGGCCTGCCGAACCTGCCCAGCATGGTGGATGCGATCCCCGCTCTGACCACGGACACGGCGGTCGGCCTGTTCTCCAAGTTCGGCGTCTATGACGAGGCGGAGCTGAAGGCGAAGGCGGAGATCCGCTATGAGACCTATGCGAAGACGATCAACATCGAAGCTAAGACCATGCTGAACATGGCCGGCAAGAGATATATCCCGTCGGTGGTGGAGTATGTCGGCAAGCTGGCTGAGTCTCTGACCTCCGTGACGACAGCCTGCCCGGAGGCGGATGTCAGCGTCCAGAAGGAGCTGCTCCTGGAATCCTCTGCTCTGCTGTCTGAGGCCAAGGTTGCCATGGCGGCGCTGGAGGATGTCACCAACAAGGCAGCCGAGGTGGAAGATGTCGAGAAGGCAGCCCGCATGTATCATGATGAAGTCATGCCGGCGATGGATGCGCTGAGAGCACCCATCGACACGCTGGAATTCATTGTTGACAAGTCCATGTGGCCTTATCCGTCCTACGGCGATATGATCTTCCAGGTTAAATAAATAAGAAACGACTTAAAGCCCCTCTGCCGGTTCAAATGGCGGAGGGGCTTTGTAACATTTGATTTCAGACAGATACATGGCGGAGCGCCGTGAGGTACTTCGTTTTGTGCCAGAAAGAAAAAACGGATAAAACAAAAGACCCGCACCACCTGCGGGACTTTTGAATTATGAAAGTGATGAAGTTGCCTAAAATCGGAAATGAATTCCGTAACATGCACATAATATCAAAAAAATGATTGCCTGCCAATGTTGTTGGCTTAGCTCTTGCATGGTTTTATGATAAAAAACATTCGTGACAAATGAATGATGGCGTTGTAAAAGATTTTGAAAAGATATATGAACAATTTGTTAATAACACAAGAGACAAAAGTTCAGGAATGGAACGCTCGCGTTCCATTTCCTGAACTTAGGGACTATGTAACTTTATTGTATTCTATTCATTTTCCAGGATCCGGAAGTCCATACTCTCCCGCGAAAGCTGGAACATCAGGGTCTTCATATGTTTTTCGCTGAGGTTTCCCAGAATGAGCAACTCGAAGGTGACAGTATTTGTTTCCTTGTTGTCTTCGATCAGCTCCATGCGGTCCATGTTGTAGCCATAGTCGCCGATCATGCTGAGGATAGAGGACATGGCATTGGGACGGTTCTCACGGGTCAGACGAACGCGGACACGGGTTCCGTTTTCCTTGATGGTGATGCCTTCCGCCAGCGGCGCGAACAGGTCGTCCATCCAGTCGTACAGCAGGCCGTACTGGTACATACGGCTGGCCTCCATGATCTTGCGCACCACAGCCAGATAACCGGCCTTCCGGTCTTCCGGAACACCCTCGCCCAGACGATCCAGGATGGCTTCCTCGCGGTCGGCACGGTAGATATTGGTCTCACCGGCGGCGGCCTTTACTTTGGCCACTTCCAGAGAGCAGTCTAACCGTTGCATCAGAAGCTCTTTGATCTGGGGGTCTATGGCATCGATTTTTCCTCTTACTTCTTCGAGTGTCATCGCATTGATTCCTCCTTGTGCGTTCCCTCACCCGAATCCCGGTACATGATACATACCGGGATTCTCGGAGCTTTTTAAAATAGTTTCCTAATATATGTTTTTTATACCAGTGCTCCCTGCAGAGTCAGTTCCTCGCGCACCCGTTCCACAGGAGCTTCTCCCTCCAGCGCCTGGATGGCAGCGGCGACCCCGGCGGCCTGGCCGGTGACGAAGCAGGTTCCCATGACACGGGAGGCGGCCATGGCCTGGCTGTCGGCCGAGAGCAGACGCCCGCAGCCGTAGAGGTTGTCGGTGTCCACGCTGCGCAGGCAATCGAGCGGGATATCATAGTAGCTGGCGCCGGGTACGTCGCAGTAGACAGCGGCTTCGTTGAGACTCTTGTGAATCTCCGGCTTCCAGCCGCCCCGGCCGATGCTGTCGGCCCGCTTGGTTCTTTGCAGCACGTCGTCGGCAGTGAGCATCGCGCGGCCGACCAGACGGCGCGTTTCCCTGAATCCGATGGAGGGGCCGATCATCGTCAGCTCACAGTGTTCCATGCCGGGCATGAAGCGGCGGAAGGCCTCCACATAATAGAGTGCCTGGCCGCGGGTGAATTTTTCCATCTTGGTCAGCTCTTCGGCGGTCAGCCCGTTGGGGATGACGCTGGGGAGCAGCACCAGGACTTCCTGAGAGCCGGTGATCTTCTGGACGAAGCCCTTCTCACGGGTCAGATGGGGAATCCCTGCTTCCTTGCCCTTCTTCACGGCCCGTTCCACAGCAGCCGGTGTCATATCCTGCGTGATATCGACGCCGCAGAGACGGAAGGGAAGAGTAGCGGCCATGACCTGACCGTCCTCATCACCCCATATGGTCGCAGCTCCGGCCATATGAGCCAGATTGGCGTCGCCGGTGGCGTCCACAAAGGCTTTGGCGCCGACGGTAAATTCACGTTCGTCGTCCATGCAGCGGATCTGTGTGATCTTTCCGTCGGTTCGATACTCTCAGATCATGACCGTAGGTTAGATATAATAGATGTGGAAGCGGTCCACCCTGTTCACCAGAGCAACCTTCAGATATTCGGGTTTGAACTGGATGTTCTTATTTCCTGCAGCGGAAATGATGAGCTCCGTGGCGTGGGGGGAGAGCTTATCCATCTCTTCCTGAATCAGGTCGCTGACTCCGGCCACGCATTTCTGCGGGTCTTCGCCGCAGGTGTAGACACCGGAGAAGGCGCCGACGCCGGCGTGCGTTCCCACGCCGCCGAGGAAAGCGCTGCGCTCGATCAGCAGGACACGGGCGCCGGCCTGGGCTGCGCCCACGGCCGCCGATACGCCGGCGGTGCCGCCGCCGACAACCACTACGTCATAGTACATGTCAAAATTCCCCATGAATCCTCCTTGGAGCGGAGGCAGGAGACCAGCAGCCCCTGCCATCCGCTTTTCATTCTATCAATTCTGTGTAAATTTGCAAGTGGCATTTACAGGCGAATCAGACTGCTTCGGTGAGAAGACGGCTGATTCTGAAATTTGTTATCCAATGATGACGGATGCCAGCGGGTAAGCGAGGAAGGTAAGCACCAGGATGCCCATGAGAGCGAAGATGCCGCCCCAGATGAACATGTCCTTAGTGGTTGTCCAGCCGGAGCCAATGGCCACGGTGTTGACTGTACTCTGTCCGGCCGGGGTCATGTTGGAGATGGCGGCGCAGAAGCCGACCATGCAGACCACAGCGCCTACGCTGACGGTTCCGGCGGGAAGAGCGGTCAGCACGGAGAGAGCCACAGCGCTGACGACGGTGGTGGTCACGATATTGGAAGAGAAGTTGGTTTCCAGGATGGCCCAGGTCATGAAGAAGAGAATCATGCCGGTAACGGGCAGGGAAGCGGCCAGAGGCGACAGGGAGGTGGAAAGACAGTCGCTGATGCCGATGTCGCTGTTGGTCAGGCAGGAGCCCAGGTAGGTCGCGGCGCCGGTCATGAGGATGCTGCCCCAGAGCACGCCCTTGGAGGTCACTTCCTTGAAGTTCATGATACGCTCACCCTTGTCCTTGCAGATGAAGAGAATGATGCAGCCGAGCAGCGGAGGCATGGCGGTGGTCCAGCCGTTGATGGTGGAATAGAGATCCGGCAGGATACCCTTGATGAGGCTGGGGCCGACCCAGAGGACGACGACCATGGCAATCGTGCCGAGGACGATCTTTTCCTTGCGGTCCGCGGGCGGTACCGTGCCGCGCAGCTTCATGGCTTTCTCCGGGTTGATGTCTTTGATGTCATCCGGACGATACAGGAATTTAAATACAAGGATCAGCAGGACGATCAGAACGATGCCGGTCGGGATGCCGAAGGCCATGTACTGGAACTGGTTGACATCGACGCCCGTAGCGGCGGTGTAGTAGCCGATGGCCATCGTGGGCCACACATGGCCGATGGCTGTCATTCCGGAGGAGAGGCTGATACAGAAGGCGGTGCCCATCATCATCATGTTGCCGGTCTTGCCGCCCTTTTTGATATCCAGAACACTGAAAATGTCTTCCAGGAAAGGCATGAAGGCGACGAACAGCACCGAGGGAGAGACGAACAGTCCCATGAAGGTGACAGCCGCCAGCAGGAAGCAGACGAAGTACCAGGGACCCCGGCGGGCGATTTTGTTGGTGATGAAGGCCACGGTACAGCGCCGCACGAAGTTGGTCTTCGCCAGAGGATACAGCAGACAGAAGGTGAAGATCAGAAAGGCGACCGTGGAATTACCGAAGGCGCCGGTGAAGGTGGATGAGAAACCGAAGGTGGAGCTGAGCCCGAGGGCCACCAGGGTGATCAGGCTGGGCCAGTCGATGGAGATCGTGATCCACAGGATCAGGGAGCCGAAGAACACGCCGAGCACGGCCATGGCGTCCTGATTCAGTCCGGCGAAGGGCGTGATGAAGTGGGAGCCAACCATGATGATTAGAGCCAGGGCCAGGAAGATCAGATCTTTGGAACTTTTTTGTTTCATTTTTCTTCTCCTTTGCTTGAAGATACGATTTGTTTGTTGTCTGAGATTATAAGAAAATCATTGCTAAAAGTAAAATATTCTGTTATTATCCTTGCCATAGGTGAAACTTATAGCAAAGAGCCATATCGGCCGTGCCGGGGGGTGGCAGAATTCCATATTTGCAGTGCCTGACCGGCTGTGGCTGAAGCAGAGAGCAGAGCCGAAAGCATGTACGAAGGAGGACACCCGTATGCAGATCAATCAGCTCCGTTATTTCCTGGAAATCGCCCGGACCAACAATATTTCCGCCGCCGCGCAGAATCTCTATGTCTCTCAGCCGTCCCTGTCTCAGCAGATTCAGAAGCTGGAGCAGGAGCTGGGTATCCCGCTGCTGGTGCGCCATCCGAAGTCTGTGTCTCTGACCGATGCCGGAGAGGACTTTGCGCTGCATGCGGAGCGTATCGTCAACGGTTTCGACCATCTCTCGGAACTGATGCAGAAGCACGGGCAGCTGCTGGCGGGGGCGCTGCGGATCGGGATGCCTTCGATCAGCGGCTATCTGGATTTTTATCATCTGCTGCGCCGTTACCAGGAAGCCATGCCGGGGATCCGCTGTGAGCTGACCATCAAGATCAGCGGGACGCTCCTCAATTTACAGAAGAAACGATCGCTCAATGCTGACTATCATATCAGAACTGATCAGAGAATAGAAAAGCTGCATCAGATGTTATAAAGGAAGATTGCCGAGGATGAGTATGTGACGCTGATTCCCGCGGATAATCCTCTGTCTGAAAAAGAAGCGCTGGAGCTGGCAGATTTCACAGACCAGGATCTCATCATGCCCGCCCCGGAGTCGATTCTCTATCAGCAGCTGCATGTCCTCTTCCAAACGAACGGCGTCGCGCCGCACATCCTCTGCGAGACCAGCCAGACGGACATCAACTGTCAGCTGACGGAGCAGGGGCTGGGCATTTCCATCGTCTCCGCGTCGATCGCCAACAAGGTCTGCCCGGAAAATGTCCGCATCGTACCCATGCGCGAGAAGATTCACCGCACGATCTATTACGTGACCCTGCGGGAACTGCTGGACTATCCGGCGATCAAGTCGTTCTCCTCTTATGTGGAGCATTATGTGTTTTGATGGAGTCCGATCAATATTCAGAATATCTTAATAAACGGGCGCTTGTGTTCTATCAGAAGGCCTTGCTATAATGACAGGCAGGGGGAAATACTTTTGCCCCCAGCATTATCTGAATCACAGAACGAGGAAAATGAAAATGCAGCAGACGATACTGGTGTGTGACGATGACAGAGAGATCGTGGAGGCGATCGAGATTTACCTGTCCCAGGAGGGATATCATATACTGAAGGCCTATGACGGGGAGGAGGCGCTGGAGATTCTGCGCCGGGAGGAGGTCCATCTGATCATCCTGGATATCATGATGCCGAAGCTTGACGGGATGCGGGCGACTCTGCGGGTGCGGGAGATTAGCAGTATTCCCATTATCCTGCTGTCGGCGCGTTCGGAGGAATCGGACAAGATCTTCGGTCTTAATATGGGCGCGGACGACTATGTGACCAAGCCCTTCAGTCCGCTGGAGCTGGTGGCCCGGGTGCGTTCTCAGCTGCGCCGCTATACGCAGCTGGGAGGCAGGACAGAGGCAGCAGAGCATGTGTACCGCACCGGCGGTCTGACGGTTGACGATGAGCGGAAGGAAGTGACCATGGAGGGGGAAGCGGTGAAGCTGACGCCAATCGAGTACAATATTCTGCTCTTCCTGATTAGAAATGTGGGGAAGGTCTTCTCCATCGAGCAGATCTATGAAAATATCTGGAATGAGCAGGCGGTCGGCGTGGACAATACCGTGGCTGTTCACATCCGCCATATCCGGGAGAAGATTGAAATTAATCCGAAGGACCCTCAGTATTTAAAGGTTGTGTGGGGCATCGGATATAAGCTGGAGAAGCGGTGACGCTTTTCGAGTGACGTCGTCAGAACTGTTCGAGTGACGCCGTCCAAACTGTTCGAGTGACGCCGTCCAAACATGTAGTGGCTTTCTCGAAGCTAACCACGCTTCTCGAAAGGCACTATATGTTTGAACGGGCTGTGCGGAAAACGGCTGTGAGCGGTATGGGAAGAAGGGGAAGAACGGTTCCTGTGTCAGCGGGATAGGTCACCGCATACGTGGGGACGAGGAGGGGAAGAGCATATTGGAGAAGGAGAGACATATGGAACGCGCTGTCTGGGGGATTCACGCTCTGACGCTGGCGCTGCTTCTGGGTGTTATTTATCTGGGCTTCCGGTATTCGGACAGTACGTACTACGGGGATGCCGTGGCAGGGAATTCCTATGAAGATTCGGAGGCTTTCGGCGATCAGGTGGTGAAGAGTGTGCGGGATGCGGTCCGTTATTCGATTTTGGAGACGCGGTTTGAGACGGACGGGACGCTGGATCTGGAGAAGGAGGTACAGACCGTCACACAGGAGGACGGCACGGAGATTTCTTATACGCTGCAGGATGCTCTGGATTACGGGAGAGACCTGGGCGTTTATTTTGATGAGAAGAATCACCTGGTGGTGGGAGAGAAAACCGAGACCGACGGCAGGAAAAAGGAGGAGGAAAGCGGAGAGAGTGGGACACAGACCGACGGCGGGAAGACGCAGGATGAGGCGGAGTCTGCGCTGAGCGAAAAGGGAGAGGAGAGCGATGCGACGCTTCGCTCTCTGCCGGATACGGAGCTCTCAGCTCTTGCGGAGGCGGCTTCCGGGGAAGCTTCAGATGAGAAAACGGCTCTTCTTTCTTTGTTGTATCAGCTTTCCGAGTATTATCAGCTGCAGAGGAAGCTGGGGCTCGACGGGAGCGGCGCGAATTTCTTTTATCGTTTTATTTATGTGGATACAGATGGGAAGACGGTTGTTTCTACGAACGCGGACAGCACGTTGAGCGATGGGAGCGTGGACGAATACGGGAAGTATTTTGCTGCCACCTCGGAGACGGGAGCCTTCGAGTCAAATCTGCCGGAGACCGTGACGGGGGCCATTTTCAGCAATCTGGCTTACAATCAGCTGCTGGCAGGGGGGGCTTATGAGATCCTGGTGGCGGTGGATC
>JAJQDL010000188.1 GCA_021202235.1 Lachnospiraceae bacterium | reverse complement strand
ATTGTAATATAAAAAAGAACTCTTGAAAAGAGGAAAATATGAAATAACGTGAAAATGAAAGAAAAAGAGAGTTAGCATTCAAAAAACATCGGAATGAGCGCAAATGAAACAAAATGATGGCGTTGCTTTTTCAGGGGTGAATGAATAATATATACGCAGAAGTTAGCACTCGGACGAAATGAGTGCTAACAAAATAGAAGAAGATCAGGAGGTATGAATCATGAATTTGAAACCTTTGGGCGACAAAGTCGTATTAAAGCAGTTAGTAGCGGAAGAGACCACGAAATCGGGCATTGTGCTTCCCGGCGGCGCGAAGGAGAAGCCTCAGCAGGCGGAAGTCATCGCGGCGGGCCCCGGCGGCGTTGTAGACGGCAAGGAGGTCGTCATGGAAGTAAAGCCCGGTGATCAGGTTATCTTCTCCAAGTATGCCGGCACCGAAGTGACGCTGGATGAGGAGACCTATATCGTCGTGAAGCAGAGCGATATCGTGGCCATCATCGAGGACTGAGTCGTCCTTGTTTCGTGACAGTATCCGCCTGGCGGATGCGTGAATATGAAGACAGAACCTCCGCAGACGGATTGGCCGTCTTCGGAAAAAAACAGAATATAGATTGATGATTTAGGAGGATTGATTCCGATGGCAAAAGAAATTAAATATGGTGCCGAAGCCAGAAAAGCTCTGGAGTCCGGCGTAAATCAGCTGGCAGATACCGTGCGTGTTACCCTGGGACCGAAAGGAAGAAATGTAGTCCTTGACAAGTCCTATGGTGCTCCACTGATCACCAATGACGGTGTGACCATCGCCAAGGAGATCGAGTTGGCGGACTCCTTTGAGAATATGGGAGCGCAGCTGATCAAGGAAGTGGCTTCCAAGACCAACGATGTGGCCGGTGACGGAACCACCACCGCGACGGTGCTGGCGCAGGCCATGGTCAATGAGGGTATGAAGAACCTGGCGGCCGGCGCGAACCCCATCATCCTGAGAAAGGGCATGAAGAAGGCCACCGATACGGCCGTGGAAGCAATTTCCCGCATGAGCCAGCCGATCAGCGGCAAGGAGCAGATCGCCCGCGTAGCGGCGATTTCCGCCAGTGACGATTCCGTAGGTGAGATGGTTGCCGAGGCCATGGAGAAGGTGTCCGGCAATGGCGTTATCACTATCGAGGAGTCCAAGACCATGCAGACTGAGCTGGACCTGGTAGAGGGTATGCAGTTCGACCGCGGCTACATTTCCGCGTATATGTGCACCGACATGGAGAAAATGGAAGCGGAGCTGCAGGATCCCTTTATCCTGATTACCGATAAGAAGATCAGCAATGTGCAGGAAGTTCTGCCTCTGCTGGAGCAGATCGTACAGAGCGGCGCCAAGCTTCTGATCATCGCCGAGGACATTGAGGGCGAGGCTCTTACGACTCTGATCGTCAACAAGCTGCGCGGCACCTTCAATGTGGTTGGTGTCAAGGCGCCCGGCTACGGCGACCGCAGAAAAGAGATGCTGCAGGATATCGCCATTCTGACCGGCGGTACCGTGATTTCCGATGATCTGGGTCTGTCTCTGAAGGACGCCACCATGGATCAGCTGGGACGCGCCCGTTCCGTCAAGGTCACCAAGGAGAACACCATCATCGTGGATGGCCTGGGCTCCGCGAAGGATATCCAGGATCGGATCGCGCAGATTAAGGCCAACCTGGCGGAGACCACGTCCGAATTCGATAAGGAGAAGCTGCAGGAGAGACTGGCGAAACTGTCCGGCGGTGTCGGTGTCATCCGTGTAGGTGCTGCGACCGAGACCGAGATGAAGGAAGCTAAGATGCGTATGGAGGATGCTCTGGCGGCGACGAGAGCTGCTGTCGAGGAAGGCATCATCGCCGGCGGCGGATCTGCTTATATCCATGCTGCCAAGGAAGTGGCCAGGATGGCTGCGGAGATGGATGGCGACGAGAAGACCGGCGCTAATGTGGTTCTGAAGGCTCTGGAAGCTCCTCTCTATACCATCGCTGCCAATGCGGGCCTCGAGGGCGCTGTCATCGTCAGCAAGGTGAAGGAGTCTGAGGAAGGTTATGGCTTCGATGCGCTGAATGAGGAGTATGTGGATATGGTTCAGGCCGGTATCCTGGATCCCGCCAAGGTGACCCGGAGTGCTCTGCAGAACGCCACCAGCGTGGCTTCTACGCTGCTCACCACCGAGTCCGTTGTTGCGACGATCAAGGAACCTGCTCCCGCGCCCGCAGCCGACCCCAACATGGGGATGATGTAACGGGGAAAACCCGGACGGCGGCCAGCCGCTGAAATGTGAATATGAAAATATTTAACGCAGAAAACGCGCCTATGGCGCGTTTTTTGTGTGCTGAAAAGAATCGGCGGAATAATACAGCAAATGTAAATATTTATATCACAATAGTTATTGATAAAAGGTATCAAAAATGGTATGATAATTTTATCACAATCGACCCGGGACGGGATGCGAGATCACGTCTCCCCCGCGAAAGGAGAAGAACGCATGAAACCTTTTGACCCTACGCCCGATGAGCTGACGGCGGGTGACATGGCGGCGATCGACCGAATTATTGCCGAGCATGACAATGACCCTACGCAGCTGATCGGCATTTTGCTGGCCGTGCAGGCCGCGCAGGAGCGGAAGTACATTTCTCGTCCGGCGGCGGTTTACGTGGCGCAGAAGCTGAACCTGAAGATCACGCAGCTCTATGACGTGATCAGTTTCTACACGGCGCTTCATGATAAGCCCCGCGCCAAATATCCTCTCGAGGTCTGCAGCAGTGCTCCCTGCCGCGTCAATGACAGCAAACAGCTGCTGGAGACGCTGAAGGAGATCCTGGGCATCGAACTGGGAGAAGCAACCTACGACGGTCGTTTTACTATTGAACGTGTTCCCTGCTTCGGCGCCTGCGATGTGGCGCCTGCCGTGCGGGTGAACGGCGTGGTATACGGCAATCTCACGACCCCGGAGCGGGTGCTGGCCATGCTTCGGGAACTGGACTGAAGGGAGGAGCGAGATGGCAAAGACAGTATCTTTTATCTCCCGACGGTTCGGGAAGTATGATCCCTGGAGTCTCAGCGAGTATGAGGCCCATGGAGGATTTCAGGGGCTGCGCCGGGCATTGACGATGGACGGCTATGAGATCGCGAAGATTCTCAGCGCCAACGGCATTCAGGGGCGCGGCGGCGCAGCCTACGATATGGGCCGCAAATGGACGCAGGCCAAGGACGTGCAGGCGCCGGATAAATGCGTGGTCTGCAATGCCGATGAGGGCGAGCCCGGTACCTTTAAAGACCGGGAAATGCTGCGCCGTGATCCCTTCCAGGTGCTGGAGGGCATGATCATCGCCGGCTGGTCCGTGGACGCGAAGAATGGGTATCTGTATCTCCGGGAGGAGTATTCTCATCTGCAGCCTCTGCTGCGCAACGCGATCCGCCAGTGTGAGGAGGCAGGGTATCTTGGGGAAAATATCCTTGGCTCCGGCCTGAATTACCGGATTCATCGTTACTCCGGTGCGGGCGCTTATGTCTGCGGCGAAGGCTCCTCTATGGAGCAATGCATCGCGGGCAACTCG
>JAJQDL010000040.1 GCA_021202235.1 Lachnospiraceae bacterium | reverse complement strand
CTTTAAGGACAAGGCCGCGGCTTGCGCGATCTGCCGGGGACGGCCGCCCCGGAGGTGGTCCAGAGCCCCGGCCGCCATGGCGCTGGCAGTGCCGATCTCCGCCTGACAGCCGCCGGAGGCGCCGGCGATGGAGGCGCGGAGGGCGACGACCTGGCCGATGCCCGCTGCCGTATAGAGGGCTTCTACAAGAAGCTCTTCCTCCGCACGACCTTCCTCCCACAGGGGGACGAGGACGGCAGGGAGAACGCCGCAGGCTCCGGCGGTGGGAGCGGCCACGATGCGTCTCATACAGGCATTGGATTCTCCCATCTGCAGAGCAGCGGCAATCACCTTTCCCATAAAGGGGCCGCAGAGCGGTTCTGCTTCCGCTGTATAGCGCTGCATCCGGCCGCCGTCGCCGCCGACCAGGCCGCTGTGGGAGCGGAGATGTTCATCGTAGGAGGCCGCAGACTGCCGCATGGTCTCCCAGAGACCGCGCATCTGGCGCATGGAATCCTCGCGGGATACATTTCTCTCATTCATATCGTCCCGGAGGACGGCTTCCCAGAAGGGAATCTGTGTCTCTTCGCACTGCCGCACGATGTCTTCGATACTCTCAAATGCCATCTCAGAATGCACCTCCCACGTCGATATAGGTCACTTTGATCACGCCGTCCATGTGTTCCATCTGCCGCAGGGCATCGGCGGGAATGGACTGATCGGTCTCGACCACCATGACAGCCCGGCCGCCGCGATGATCCCGGTACAGGGACATACGGGCGATATTGACCGCGCAGTCGGAGAGCAGCGCCGTCACGGTCGCCACGTGGCCCGGTTGGTCCATATTGTGGACGATCAGTGTCGGTGTCTCACAAGTGCAGTTCACATCGATGTCATCCAGACGGTTTACCAGAATCCGCCCGCCTCCCAGGGAGGAGGCCTGGACGCAGAGCTTCCGTCTGGATTCTCCTTCCACCTCGATCAGAGCCGAGTTGGGATGAGCGTCCCGCAGGGAGATTTCCCCGATGGTGAAGTCAAGACCTTCTTCTATGGCCAGATCGAAGCTGTCGGGGATCCGCATGTCGTCGGGCAGCATGCCCAGCAAGCCGGCCACGAGGGCGCGGTCTGTGCCGTGACCCCGGCCGGTGGCCAGGAAGGAACCGTACATGCCGATCTGTGCCCGGACCGGCCGCTGTGCCAGGAGCCGCCGTGTGATCAGACCGATGCGGACGGCGCCCGCCGTATGGGAACTGGAAGGGCCCACCATCACCGGACCCAGAATCTCGAAAATATTCATCGGAGCGTTTCCCTTCCTTCGGTTGTATTTTTCAGAGCGCGTTTTCTGTCCGCGCCTGTCTCCTCTGTTTGCTCCATTATCCGTGGAAGAGGCGGAGAAGTCAAGAGAGAAGCGAAACAAACTTTTTGCCGTTTGATTCTCACTTGAATGACAGAATCTGTCTGTCGAAAACCGGGCCTGGCAGAAAGTTTCGGTTGACAGATGTTTCTCCTTGTGTTATCATAATCGGGCAGGTCTTTAGGGGCATAGTTCAATGGTAGAACAGCGGTCTCCAAAACCGTCAATGTGAGTTCGACTCTTACTGCCCCTGCGAGAGGAACCGGTCTTCGAAGGAAGGCCGGTTTTTTCTGCTCGTGACAAGAAATATTATTGCGTATAATAATTTTTGAACATTTTTGGCACAGACGGGGTAATCATCCATGGGATTCCTGAACAGATTATTTCACAGAAGAAAAAGGGCAGCGCGGCTTTCGCAGGGTGCCGCGCCGTCTCCGTCTGCCCCGGTTGTTCCGCCCAATGAGGACCTGATCCGCCTGTTTGCCTTTCAGCACGATATGGAGGAGCTTCTGGCAGAGTCCCGCTATATTGCGCGCAGCGACTATGCGGATCGGCTGCAGGCCTTTGCGGAGACCGGGAAACTCTTTGAGACTCTGGAGAAGAGCGGCGTGCTGGATGTGTTCTGCGCGAAGAACGGGAGGCCGGAGAGCGAGGTGCGGGCGGCGCTGGCATTCTGTTCGCAGATTGATGCGGAAGTGGAGCGACACAACGAAGCCTTTGTGGTGAAATCCATGGAGGATGAGAAGGAGTATCTGGATCACATCCTCCAGGAGGTCGATCCGGCGATCATTCTGGATGAGGATCAGCGGCGGGTGATTCTGACGGATGAGGACTACTGCCTGGTGATTGCCGGGGCCGGCGCGGGGAAGACCACGACGGTGGCGGCGAAGGTAAAGTATCTGGTGGAGCGGAAGTACATAGATCCTTCGCAGATTCTGGTGGTTTCCTTCACGAATAAGGCGGTGCGGGAGCTGCGTGACAGGATTCAGGGAGATCTGGGAATTGAGTGCCCCATTGCGACCTTTCACTCCACGGGCAATGCGATCCTGCATAAGAATGCCCCGGAGGAGACGCGGAATATCGTGGATCACACCCGCCTTTACTATGTCATCCGTGACTATTTCCGCAATTCCGTGATGCAGAATGAGCGGATGGTGGACCGGCTGATCCTGTTTTTCGGCACGTATTTTGATGCGCCCTATGAGGGGGACGATCTTAATGCTTTCTTCAATCATATCGCCCGGGCGAATTATACGACCATGCGCAGTGATCTGGAGGATTTCCGGCGCGAGGTGGTCGATGCGCGGACCAAAAAACGGGTGACAATTCAGAACGAGGTGCTCCGCTCCGCCCAGGAGGTGGAGATTGCCAATTTCCTCTATCTGAACCGCATTGAATATGAGTATGAGCCGATCTATCCCTACAATTTCCCCGGAAGCAGAAAACCCTATACGCCGGATTTCATTATTTCCCAGGAGGGACGGATCGCGTATATCGAGCATTTCGGTATTTCCCAGGAGGGGGAAAACAACCGCTACAGCCGGGAGGAGCTGGTGCGTTACCGGGAGGCGGTCAATGACAAGGTGCGTCTGCACCGGCAGCACGGTACAGTGCTGATCTATACCTTCTCGAGCTACCGGGACGGCAGGACGCTGCAGGAGCACCTGCAGGAGGAATTGGAGACGGCGGGCTTCGTACTGACGCCGCGTTCGAACCGGGAGGTGCTGGAGAAGCTGGTGACCGGGGAAGAGAACCGTTATATCCGCAAACTGGTCAGCCTGCTGTGCCGTTTTATCTCGAATTTCAAGGTGAACGGGTACACGGCGGAGGATTTCGCGCGCATGGAGCGCGCGACGGAAAATGTTCGCAGCAAGCTGTTTCTGGAAATCTGCGAGGAGTGCTATCTGGAGTATGCGCGCTGGCTGAAGGAAAACCGGGCGGTGGATTTTGAGGATATGATTAATGAATCGGCGCGGATTCTCCGGGAAGCGAAGGAGGCGGCGCAGAAGCCGGATTTCAAATATGTCATCGTGGATGAGTACCAGGATATTTCACGGCAGCGGTTTGATTTCACGCGGGCGCTGGCGGACGCGACCGGCGCGAAGATCGTCGCAGTGGGGGACGACTGGCAGTCCATCTATGCATTCAGCGGTTCGGATATCACATTGTTTACAAAGTTTGAGGAGAAAATGGGCTATGCAAAGATGCTGAAGATCACCCGTACCTACCGCAATTCGCAGGAGGTGATCGAC
>JAJQDL010000180.1:2184-24806 GCA_021202235.1 Lachnospiraceae bacterium | reverse complement strand
GGCTTCGCCTTTCGGCTCGCCATCGCTAAGTGCTCAATGCCTCTGAAATTCATTGTCAGTCGCCCTTTGCAGAGCTCCTGACCGGAGGCTTCAGAATCCTCCGTTTTTAGAATTTTCAGGGTTGGAATATACTGTTTATTTGTCAAGGTGCTTTGTTTGTCTGTCTCAGCGACAGCTTGTTTATACTACCACGGTTTCCAGAACCTGTCAACCACTTTTTTTAAGTTTTTCAACCTGTTTTTTGTCTCTTGTGTTTCATGAAAAACCAACCACAACTTATAGTGTCTGACTCAGCGAAAGGCTCCCGTTATACAGGAATGAGAGCAACGCACTCTCCTCGATTGCCGCAAGGATCTGGCTTCCCACCTCGGAAGGCAGGATCAGTGTGACGACCAGGCAGAGAATCCACACGACAACAAGTCCCTGCACCAGCCCCAGGACAGCTCCCAGCCACTTGTTGACGCCATGCAGCAGCGGGATATATTCAACGATATGGAAAAAGGCTCCGAGCAGATGCAGGATGGCAAACACCAGGAAGAACGTGATCAGGTAACCCAGCACATTCATCACGACCTCAGCGACCGTCTGGCTGGCTGAGACGGCAAAGGTCTCTGCGGCCTGTTCGGTTCCCTTTAAGATCTCATCCCGGATGATCGAGGGAATACTGCATTCTTCCAGCCACAGAGCCTGCTCTTCCTCCGTCACAGTCCCAGCCAGCATCTCCTCCCCGGAGATCTGCACTGCCGCCGATTCCAGGTTCCTGTAAACGGCCTTCTCCACGGCGCTCTCCAGAGGCGTGTACTGCCTGAGCGCGTCTGTCACATAAGGCTGCAAGATCCCCACCAGTATCACGGTGAGGATCAGGGACAGCATGGAGAGAGCAGTCCGCAGGAAACCGCGGTGATATCCCCGCAGGACCGCTCCGATCAGGATCAACAGTATAATACCGGAAATTAAAATACTCAACTGATACCTCCGCGCACAGCTTTACAGGAAATCCCGGTTTCTGAGAATCAGATAGCCCTCCTTATCATATTTGGAGGCAAAGATTCTCTTGACCGTGAATTTTTCCGCATGTTCGGCCGCTTCCTCAATGACAGCCCGCGCCTCTCCGACGGTAAGGCGCGCGCCCTCCTCCTTGATGGCTTCGATCTCCTCCTGCAGAGCCGCGAATCCGGAATCGTCAATGACACACTCCAGCTCGTTGGCATAATAATCCGCATAACGGACAAAGTCCTTCTCGGAAAGCTCCTGCTTTGTTGTCATATTTTCAAAGGAAACCGGTTTCTCTACCTTCACCACCTTGCGTGCTGCAACGGGCGGCTTCTCTTCCTTTGGTTTCTCCGGCGCAGCAGGTTCCTCTTCCTCCAGATCTGTCAGCTGAATTTTAGGAAGATCTTCTTCATCCGGCGCCGCCGCTTCGGAGATGGCATGCTCTTTTTCCGATTCTATGATACGGGAACGTACTCTCTGTTTCAATCGGGTGACCGCCGTCGGCGCGTCCACAAGAACAAACACCTTCTCCGTATCAAGGTAATCAATGACCTCCAGCATTTCCCGGATCATATCATCCGACAGGTTATTTGCCTGGTCAACGATCAGGTCCTTCCGGTTCAGCTGGGGCAGCGAATGAATGATCCCCCGACGGTTTAATTTATCTGCCACGATCTTGGCGATCCGGGGCAGATCCTGCCCCTTACCATGGTAGTAATCTTCCAGAGCATCAACAGCTCTGTCAATCCCGTCCTCCGAATTCGCCGCACTGATAAAAATGCAATGCTCCAGCTCACGGCTCTCGAGCGGTTCCCGCTCCTCCATGCGCCGATTCTGCTCTTCCCATACTGCCTGTTCGGTCTCCTCAAACGAAAGGACCGGCAGCACATTCGAATCCGTTTCCAGAGAAACATCCGGCTCCACCGCTGTCTCTGTCACGAAGGGCTCATCCACGGCAGCCCGCAGAACCGGGCCTTCCGCTGTATCTGCCGTTTCTATATTTTCTTCATTCTGTATATCCTGGGATTCCGCCGACTGCGGCAGACCAGTCTCCGGATCAGATTCCTGTACAGCTTCTGCCGCCGGAATCTCTTCCTCCTTCAGTACAGGCGCCGCATCCCCGGCCGGTTCCGGTTCCGAAGTCTCTGCCGCCGTTTCTTCCCGGGATTTTTTCTCCGGGAGGACTGGCGGCGCCTCATGCGCGGCAGGCTCCCAGGCACGTGCCGGCGTAAATTCCCGCGTCACCTCCAGATCCTCCGTCGGCGGCGCTTCCCCCACCGCCGCTTCCGTCAGCGGCGTAAATTCCCGCGTCACTTCCAGATTCTCCGTCTCTGATTCCAAAGACGGTTCCGGTTCCGAAACGGCCGAAATATTCTCCTCAGGAAGCGGCTCCGGCTCCAGATTGGGCGCCTCCTCTTCGGGGAGCGGCTGCATCGTTGCCGCAGCTTCTTTCAAAGCCGGCTCTTCCGCTGATGCTCCGTTCATTTTCTTTGACGCCGCGAAAAGCATGGCCTGAATCCGATCAGCCTTCTTTTCCTCCGCCTCCGTCTCCGGAACAAAATGCCGTTCGATCCCGACCGGCTCCTCCAGATCGGCTGCCGCTACCTCCTCAGAGAGGGCGATCTCCGGCAGGTCATCTTCCGCAGATTCCCCTGCACTCTCCGTTTCCCGGCTGAATGCCCCGGGTTCCTCCCCGGATTGCTCCGCAGGCTTCTCCTCTTCCTCGTCGCGTGCCATCTCCGCAAGCCGGGCTTCGTAAAACGCCTTATTCTCGCGGCGTTCCCGCTGGCTGGCTGTCAGAGGCTCATACATCTCTTTCAGTTCCATGGCTTTGTCAACGTAGGGGCCAACGCCGAACCAGAGAATGATCTGGTCACAGAGCGCCACACACTCATCCTTCCGATTCGCCTTCTGATAGAGCTCTGCCAGGCGGCAGGCCCACTGCTCCTCGAATTCGTATTTCCTGTATGTTTCCAGAATGACAATTCTCTTATCCAGATCTTCGCCCTTGGCTTCCGCGATCAGATAGCGGAGAATATAGCGATCATTTTCCTCCGGCGCTTCCTCCAGATACTTCTTGTAGAAGGTCTCCGCGTCGTTTACATGTCCGCTCTCCAGCGCCAGCTCTGTCAGTTTATACAGGATGCGCTTCCCCATCGAAGCTTCCTCGTAGGCGGTCAGAAGGACATCCGTAGCGGCCGTATACTGTTCTGTCTTCTCATAGGCCTCCGCCACAGCGGTCAGCAGACGTACATTGCGCTCCTGCTTCCAATCGATGGTGTCGGCGATCTTGGCTGCGGTGCTGTAGTCCTGCTGCCGTACCAGCTTCTGAATCTTGTCTGTCTTCAAATTGTACGTGTACTTATCCAATGTCGTTCACCCCATTTGCTGCCTTCGTTTACATGCGCGCCGATCGCAGGCTGCGTAAGCAGTCATTCCCTGCGCAATCGTGTGCCTCGCTACTATAGTTCAACCCGTCCCTCCAGCGCCCGGAGCAGGGTCACCTCGTCGATGTATTCCAGATCGCCTCCCACCGGCACGCCGCTGGCGATCCGACTGACCCGGATACCTGTAGGCTTGATCAGCTTGCTGATATACATGGCTGTTGTCTCGCCTTCCAGACTGGAGTTGGTGGCGATGATCACCTCATGAACATCCTCCTTCTGAAGGCGCTGCATCAGCTCCGCCAGCCGGATATCCGAGGGGCCGATTCCCAGGGCCGGGGAGATTGCTCCGTGAAGAACATGATACAGTCCTTCATATTTGCCGGTCTTCTCATACGCTGCCAGGTCTCTGGGATTCTCCACCACCATGATCTGCGAACTGTCCCGGTGCGGGCTGCTGCAGATCGGACACAGCTCCTGATCGGTCAGATTGCAGCACCGTTTGCAGTAGCAGACCGAGTGTCTGGCCTCCGTCATGGTTTCTGTCAGCTTCTCCACGGACTCTTCCGGCATACGGATGATATGGAAGGCCAGCCGCTGCGCCGACTTGGCGCCGACGCCGGGCAGCTTGGACAGCTCATCGATCAGCGCCTGCATCCGGCTGCCATAATAATCCATTACAGTCCAAATCCTCCCAGTCCGCTGCTCATGCCTCCGGTGATGCGGGCCATGGCCTCTTCCGATTCCTTCGTCGCCTCCCGCAGAGCCTCATTGACCGCTGCCACGATCAAATCCTGCAGCATCTCAATATCGTCGGGATCCACGACCTCTTCCGCCAGCTTCACCGACACAAGCTCTTTCTTCCCGGACACAGCTACCTCCACGGCACCGCCGCCGACAGTCGCCGTATAGGTCTTCTCCTCCAGCTCCTTGCCGGTCTCCTCCATCTGACGCTGCATCCTCTGTGCCTGCTTCATCAGGTTGTTCATATTTCCAGGCATACCGCCCTGAAATCCGCCTCTTCTTGCCATCTCTCTATCCTCCTGTCACTCCGCCTGCCTGTACCCGATTGCGGCGCCGTCACGGTTCCTCATCCTCGATCTCAATATCACCGTGAATCCCCGCCAGGTCCTCATCCGTGAGATAACGGGGTTCCTGCTCCCTCTGAGGAGCCAGCCGCAGGTCGAATTCCAGCGACTTCCCGTAGGCCTCCGCCACAAAGTCCTTCACCTGGTCCATGGCCTGGAGTGTCTTACACATATTATAATGAAAAGCATCGAAAAATACAACGCACAATATTCCCTGACCCCGCGGTTCCACCCGCGTATCCAGGAGAGAGCTGCGCGCGACGCGCTCAATGCTGTTCAGGATCCGATCCCATTCCTGGCGGATCAGCATCAGATCCTCATATTCTGCCGGCGGCAGTACGACCGGCTCCGGTTCTTCCTCCGTCTGAACTGCCTTCGCAGAACCCGGGGAAACCGGCGCAGGCAAACTGGCCAACGCTGCCGGAATTCCCTCCGCCATCTTCCGCTCCAGACGGCTGAGACGCTCCTCCAGAGATTCCAGATTCTCCTCCATCTGCGGCTGCGCCGTGCGGATCACCGCGATCTCCAGAAGGACCCGCTTGTTCACCGCGTTCCGCATCTGATTATAGAGCTCCGAAAAGATACGGATCAGGCGCATCAGACTGGCAGGATCCGTCATAGCTGCCTCCTCCTGCAGCCGCACCCAGTCCTCCTTTGTCAGATCCAGGACCTCATTCCCCACATCTGAAGATGTCAGCAGCAGAAGATTTCTCATATACCAGATAAAATCCTGCACGAACTGGCCGAGCTCCCGGCCGTCCATCACCAGCTCCTCGATCTGCAGCAGACAGTCGGCAGAATCCTGACGCAAAATGCCCCGCAGAAAACGGCTGAACCGCTCGTTATCCACTGCGCCCAGCACGGCCAGAACCATCTCGTAGGTCAGATCCTCCCCGATATGAAAGGCAATACACTGATCCAGAAGACTGATCGCATCCCGCATGGCGCCGTCCGCCTTCTTGGCGATGTAACGCAGAGCCTGTTCCTCCACCTTCACCTGCTCATATTCCGCCAACTCGGTGAGCCGCTCCATGAGCACCTCTGTCGTCATCCGCCGAAAATCATACCTCTGACAACGGGAGAGGACCGTAACCGGAATCTTATGAGGCTCGGTCGTCGCCAGTATAAAAATCACGTAGGAGGGCGGTTCCTCCAGCGTCTTCAACAACGCATTAAAGGCCCCCGTCGACAGCATGTGGGCCTCATCAATAATATAGACACGATATTTCCCTTCCGCAGGAGAATACTGTACCTCGTCCCGGATCTCCCGGATATTGTCTACGCCGTT
This sequence comes from Lachnospiraceae bacterium, assembly GCA_021202235.1. Lineage (GTDB taxonomy): Bacteria > Bacillota > Clostridia > Lachnospirales > Lachnospiraceae > UBA3305. The sequence continues at coordinate 19,053 of JAJQDL010000180.1, read as the reverse complement.
GTTCGAGGCGGCATCGATCTCCACCACGTTCATGGAAGCCCCTGCCTCGATGGCCCGGCAGATCTCGCAGGTCCCGCAGGGTTCACCGTCCACCGGATGCTCGCAGTTCACCGTCCGGGCGAAGATCTTGGCGACCGTCGTCTTTCCCGTTCCGCGCGTCCCACAGAACAGATATGCATGGCCGATCCGATCCAGACGAATCTGGTTTTTCAGAGTTGTCACAATGGCATCCTGCCCCTTCACGTCAGCGAAAGAAGCCGGCCGCCATTTACGGTAAAGGGCTGTATACGCCATCAGCGCCTCCCTATGAAATATAAAAACATCCGCGCATTCTGCGTCGAAAACTCACCACAGGCGTTACCTTTGCAGTTAACTCAGTCCCGGCACCCTCACGGCACACGAGAGGTTTCGCTTAGTGCTGCTTCATTCCTGACCTGACACGGTTCACGAATTCCCGTTGCGCAAGACCAGAACGTCACCGTCACTTACAAAGGGCAGCCCCACAATGAGAGTCCTCGGCAGAATATCACCCCTGCTATAGCGGATTGCAGGTACAGGGCACCGCTAACTCCCCGGCTGCGCGGAAACTTTATGGCTGTTTATGGCGGAGGAAAACCCCCGTTTCGTTATTATAGACCGGCAAAGCACCGCCTGTCAAACAGTTTTTCGCATTTTGCTGTGCATTTCACAGGCAAATCACATTTCCCGCGAAATCTTCCACGGCCGTCACTTCTTCTCCGAATCGTTCCGGGCCATTTCCTGCGCCTCCATCATATTGGCTGCGCCGTCCCGGAAGGCCTGGATCAGCTGGTCCAGCTTCTCCACATCCATGAACTCGGTGCCCAGCTCATTGCCGAACTTCTCGCCCATCTTCCGCCCCCAGAACTGCTCCTGCTCCCGCAGCGTCTCCAGACGGTCCTCCGCCTCCTCGAGATCCTTCTCCAGCTGCGCCAGATGTTCCTCGTTATTGGCCAGAATCTCCCGGCGGATGCTCTCGCATGTCTCCCTGTCAAATGTATCCAGAGCCTGTTTTTTCTCATTTAAGATGTCGGCATTGTCCTGCTCCAGCTTCGCCAGCTTCTCGTCAAATTCCTCCAGACCATACATCGTCTCGTTGGTATCCTTCCGGATCACCTTCTTGATGGCCTCGATCTGCTTCTCATTGGTAGCAATGCTCTCACGCAGGCGCCGCGTCTCCTTCAGCGCCGCGTCATGGCGGGCCTTCGTGCGGTTATTTACCAGGATATAAGCTCCCCCGAAAATCAGGATGTCCACGACATAGACCAGAGCCAGATACGCCGTTCCCTTCTGAGAGAGAAAAAACGCGTAGATCCCGCAGGGAAGCGCTCCCAACACCACCAACAGGCACGCCAGGAAAAAGAGGATCTCCCGGGGCTTGCGCGGGTAGTGCAGAGCGAAAAACACCCAGGTATTGCAGTAACGGGGAATCTTATTCTTCTGAAACAGCCTGTGGATCTCATTTTTCAGCATGCTGTTCTTCTGGCGGACCTCCGCCGTCTCCTCGTTCATGCGGGCCTTCATGCCCTTATTCTTGGCCTTTTCCCGTCGGCTCCGGGTCTTCTTCACGTCGTTCTGCACCGCCTCCGACTGGCTGTCGTAGTGCTCCTCGATCTCGCCGCGGCGCTTTTTGATCATCAGCTCGATGCTCTCCTCCACCGCCGCTCGTTCCTTCTCCAGACCTTTTTCCATCTTCTGCACCAGTGCTTCCTGGGCATCGGCCTCCTTCGCCGCCTGATCCCGCTGTAAAATCGCGGACCGGGCCGCCTCCAGATACTGAATACTGTTCTTGGTTTCTTCAGACATTTTCCGCCTCCCATCTATATGTAATTCCTCTGATCATTTTTCCTCTCAAGTTTACATCATACAAATCATCGGTTCAAGAAAAATCCTGATCAGATCTGAATCCGCTCCGCGTCCCGCAGATGCATCTGCGTGTAAAGAATCACCGTATCCTTTTCCTTCAGCACAAAATCGCCCCTGGGGATATGGATGCGACCATCCCGTCGAATCATAACGATGATGGTGCGCCGGGAAATATCAAGATCACGGATGCACTGACCGATCCAGGGATTCTGTCCCCGCAGGGTTACTTCCTTCAGATCGATGTGCTTGTCGTCCTGGAAGGATTCCGCACCCAGAACGACCGTATCCCCGGTCTCCAGCACCACATCGCCTCGCGGCACGATGACCTGACCGTTTCGCTGGATGGCCGCCACAAGAAGTCCATAGGGAAGCTCCAGCTGCTGGATGCTCCTCCCCTGCCAGGCATCCCGTTTCTTTAGCTGTACCTTGATGAAATGAACGTCCTCCTCGCTGCCATACTCGCTGATCTTCTTGATTCGCGAATACTGGTCAACGAAACCGGCGGAAATGATACCTGTAGGGATGGCCACCATGCCCACACCCAGAAAGGTAATGACAATACTGAACGCCTTCCCCAGCGTCGTAATCGGGTAGATATCTCCGTATCCGACCGTAAGCAGCGTAGACACCGACCACCAGATACCGGAGAAAGCATTTTTAAATACGTCAGGCTGCGCCTCGTGCTCCAGACTGTACATGCAAAGGCTGGAGGCCACCATCAGCACAAGGATAATGAAGATGGACGACAGCAGCTGCTGGCGCTTGCTGTAAAGCACCTCTCCGATCACATTGAGGGAATCATAGTAGACATTGATGCGGAACAGACGGAAGATGCGCACGACCCGGAACATCCGGAAGGCCACCGCACCCGACGGGAAGAAGACCGGCAGATAATAAGGAAGGAAGGACAGTAGATCGATGAGGCCCGTGGCAGAAAACACATAACGGCGCACGGCCCGCAGGCCCGACGATTCAGGAAATGTATATCTGGCGGTCCAGACCCGCAGACCATAGTCCACCGCAAAGAAGAGATAGGTCACAACCTCGATCATATTCAGAGCCCCGCCGCACTGCATCTCCACCGCGTCAAAGGTACGCAGGATGCTGGCCGTCAAATTCGCCACAATCGCCAGCGTATTTACAATATCATAGGTACGGCTGGCGAAGTCGCCATCATTTCCTACCTCAATGATGGCGCCTACCCGCCGGCGGCGTGCCTCCCAGGTCTTCTTTTCCATTGTCTCTCCTCTTTCGCTCTGCCACCGCAGATGTTGTTGTTATACCCCACCTCCGCGGCGTATGTAAACGGATATTCCGGCGGATTTGTCTGAATTTCTGATAATATCTTGGATTCCTACGTGTTTCCGCTATTTCTGCGCGCAGCTTTACATTTTCAGTGAAATCCGCTATACTGATGCGCGAACAGAGCGGCCCTGCAAAAAGCGCCGCTGCAGGAAGGAGAAGAGTATGTTTCGTCTGTGGGCCAAGGAATTACAGGATAATCATCTGCTGCGGGACACCGTCGTCGTGATGAAGGGAACGCAGAGCCGCACAAAGAAGGTTCTCGGCGCCCTGGAGCAGGTCTGTGTGGAGTTCGATCTGCAGGTGCCGATCTGGCTGGACAGCAATATCCGGGAATTCCAGCGCCGGGCGAAGACTCGCTTCTCACAGGATAATTTTGTCGAATCCATACCCTTCGACTATCTGGAGATTCATGTGATCGAGGAGGACTAAAGCCACACTACACTTAGGAATCTCGTTCAGAGGATTCCCGATAGCTCACAGCGCCAAAAAAACTGAGAAAGCTGTCAAGAAAGGGCCGGGGAAATGTTTCGCATTTCCTCAGCCCTTTTTTCAACGGATGATAAATTCAAAATCCTCTCCGTAACCAATCTGGCGACAGGTATGAAGGATCTCTCCGTCCCCCCGGAAGAGACGTCCGCAGCTGGACAAAAGCGGGGTGCTCCGGGAAACCCCCAGCAATTTGGCGATTTTCGTACTCGGTCGAACAATGCGCAGCACCATATCTCCCGACACAATATCATACCCCTTTTCCTCCCGCAGATACCGATACAGGCTGTCGTGCTCCAGATCAATTCCCAGCAGATAGCTGTATTTTTTTGGGAAATAATTATCTTCTATCACACAGGGAACCCCGTCCATATAGCGCAGCCGTTTGATACGAACCGCATCCTCTCCCGGCTGCAGCCCCAGCCATTCAATTGTCTTTGCGTCCCCTGGTCTTTCGATTCCTGCCGCAAGCAGCTTTGTACTGGGCGTCTTTCCATTCATAGCACAGAGCTCTGTAAAGCTTAAGCCCGAATGCATCATATCCTTGTGCATCTTGGGCGAACGAACAAATGTCCCCTTGCCCTGTTTCTTTTCGACAAGCCCCTCCTTCACCAGCTCCGAGACGGCGCGACGCACTGTAATCCGGCTGACCTGGTACTGCTCCGCCAGTTCCTCCTCCGTCGGCAGGCGCCGGGTCGCGTTGAATGCCCCTCTCTGTATATCGGCTTTCAATTCTCCATATACCTGTTCGTAAAGAGGGATGGCACTGTTACAATCAATCATAAAAACTTCTCCTGTTCCTTATCCACACCAGGTACTCTGTGATATGGCCCAGTGAATTTTGTATCATTACATCGCGAATGGTCATATTACCTTTTGTACCTATTGTATTATAGGATAACCTATTTTCCATCCATTCACAAGCAGATTCTCTAAAAAACAGATTCTTAAAGGAATACGGCGAAGATTCTTTCAAAAGTTACGCCCGTCCCGGAAAAAACGGGGCGGGCGCCGGATTGCATCGGTAAAGTTTCATATTATCAATAGTTAAATTTCCACATATATCGACGATAGGTCATCGGATGCATCCTCACATCTCCCATGGCGGCGATAAACTGTTTGGAGATCGGGTGCAGCAACAGCGCATTAAAATACTCTGCCACCTGAGAATCCAGCTGTCCCAGCCCCAGCTCCTCCGCGTCGATCACCCAGTGGTGACCGGCAAAACGATCCAGGAAGCGCTCCGCTCTCTCATCCAGTGGGCGGGTTCTCCCCACACTCTTAAAGAGCAGGATCGCCAGATCCTTATCGCAGGTCTCAAAGGCTCCATGAAAATATTCCCCCGAGTGAATCGGCACGCAGTGTACCGTCTGCATTTCCTGGAAGAAGCAGAAGGCATCCGAATAAGATACTTCCCAGGCCGCGCCGCTGCTCAGCACATTCCACACGGTGTCATCCTTGTAGGTCATGGCAAACTGAGCTGCCTCCACCTTCACACTCTCATATGCTTTTCCATAGATCTCCGGCAGCTTCTCAAAGGCCTCCATGGCCTGCTCCCAGGAAGCATATCCGTCGTACTCCCGCAGAAGCCAGAAGGCAATCTTCAGCGCCGTTCCCTGGCTGTTGCAATGTACCAGACCGGGATCCTCATACCATTCATCCGCATGATAATAGGTGATGTAATATTTCGCTGTCCGTGCCGGCAGGGACTCCGCACCACCGGACACTCCGATCGTCCCGGCCCCCAGATCCTTCGCAACCCGCAGAGCCTCCACGGTCTCCGCTGTCGCTTTGGTGGATGTCGCGATGACCAGAGTTCCCGGTCCCACAGTTCGCGGTGTGGCGTTGACAAATTCACTGCTGTTGTATCCCAGAACCTTCAGATGGCTCTCCTGCCCCAGCAGATAGCGGGCCGGATAGGAAGATGCAAAGGATCCTCCGCAGGCAACGAAAATCACCTGTTTCAGGCCACCCTGCGCATCCAGATCCGCCTTTGCCTTTTCCATCACACTGATCACTTCCTGCATTCCTTTTACCATTGCTGTCTCCTCCTGCTCTCTTATTGTTGTACACGACATGCCTGCGTGGCCTCTTCATCGACCGTGAAGTCTACGCCCTGAGTACGAATCACGACACCATACTGCGATGCCGCCGCTTCCACAGATACCTTACCTTCAATGACATCCTTAAGGACCTTTTCCACCGGGCGCTTCTTCGGGTCTCCATACCCGCCGGCTCCCGGCGTGACAACACGGATTACATCCCCCTTCTTCAACGGCAGACTGGTTGTTTTGTGTCCCATACGAGTCACAGAACCGTCTTCCGCCGCGATACGATAGAAGGCGCCGGTACCACCGGGCTGACCGCCCATGAGCCCCCAGGGATGGAATTTATGCCGGTCGCCCAGGCCGGTATACAGCACATCATCCTGCAGAATCTCCAGCTCTCTCTCAATTCCGAGGCCACCCCTCTGTTCACCGGCTCCGCCGGTGTCCGCTTTCAGTTCATATTTCCGCGCCAGGATCTTTGTGAACTCCATCTCCGTCGCCTCGATGGGCATATTGGAGGTATTCGTCATATTCACCTGCACGCCGGACAAACCATCATATTGTCTGGAAGCGCCCCCGCCGCCGGCAATGACTTCATGGAAAATAAATACGCTGTCCGTGCCAATGGCTCCGTCCCCTGCCAGAATCGTCGTCGTGCAGGCTCCGTTCCCCGCCGTCACAATCGCATCCGGGAAAATGGGCGCGAGTGCGCCGAAAATGGCGTCCGGAATCCGCTGCTCACAGTCAATCTGGGCCCCCACCGGACTGGGTTCCGTGGGATTCACGATGCATCCCTCCGGTGCGATCAGAGTAATGGCACGATTAATTCCCTCGTTCGCAGGAATATCATCACCCATCAGTGCCTTTACCGCGAAAAACACCGCCGCCTGCGTGCAGGGATAAGGCACATTAATCGGCGCCTTGATCTGATCCGCCGTGCCGGTAAAGTCGAAGGTCAGGCTGTCCCCCTTCACAGTGACCGCTACATGAATCGGCAGAGGATCCGGATACTTGTCTCCACAGCCATCTACATAGTCAGTATAGCTGTACACACCGTCCGGCAGCCCGGCCACCACAGCGCGCACCCGCCGCTCCGAGTAATCTACCAGCTCCTTCATGCAGTCGATCAGGGTATCTCCATAACGCTCATAGGCCTCCTGCAGCCTCTCCACACCGATCAGATTGGCCGAAATCTGTGCCGTCAGATCCCCCTCTCGCTCCTGGGGAACACGGGTGTTATCCAGAAGAAGATCCATAACACCCTGTTCCATTTTCCCCTGACGGCGAATACGGATTACCGGAATCCGGATGCCCTCCTGGAAGAGAGAATCTGCGTCCCCGGAGGTAGAGCCCGGCACCTTGCCGCCGATATCCGAGTGATGTGCGATGTTCGCAATCCAACCAATCAGCTTGCCCTCCGCAAAAGCAGGAGCCGCAATGACAATATCCGGCAGATGATTTCCTCCTCCGTGATACGGGTCATTGGCAATAAACATGTCACCGGGCTTCACATTTTCCCGGCCGAATTTATCATAAATCTTGGGAACAACTCCCAGCATGGAACCCAGGAGCACCGCCAGGCTCTCCACCTGCGCGACGCTGTTCCCATCCGGATCAATGACCGCCGTGCAGACATCCCGCCGTTCCTTCATATTCGTGGAGTAAGCACTGCGGACGATGATGCCGAAAGTTTCCTCGGAGATAGACATCAGCAGGTTGCGAAGCACCTCCACGGTGACCGTATCAATCTTTCTCTCCATCTTATCTCTCCTCGTCATGAATTTTCAGATTGTAATAGCCGTCCACATGGATTGTCCAGCCTGCCGGAACCACCAGAGTCGTATCCATCTGCTCGCAGATACAGGGACCCGGGATGGCCTGACCGGGGACGAAATCTTCCCTGTTGTAGATCGGTGTCCTGACATAGTAATCCTGTCCCTGGAAGAGCACCTGGCGGATCCCGATCGGCTCCGGCAGATCCGCCTCCGGCCGCAGAGGCTCAGCAGTAATATCCGGTTTGTCAATCATGCCGATGGCGGAAACACGGTAGCTGACAAACTGCACCACCGCTTCCTCCTTGCAGTAACCATAGCTGCGCTTATGCTCCGCATGGAAATCCGCCAGCACCTGTCCGAGAATCTTCTCATCCAGATCCCCCGACGGAACCGGGATACAGATCTCAAAATTCTGCCGCTGATAGCGCATATCCACAAAATACTCAAAACGGCGCCGGTCTTCCGGGACGCCTTCTTTATCCAGAAGAGCGTTCCCCTGCTTTGTCATATCCGCGAACTGTTCTCTCATGGCTGCCACGTTCTCCGGCACGCCATCCAACACCCTGGTACGGGACAGATCGAATTTCGTATCTGCCAGCAGCAATCCCAGACTGCACAAAGTCCCCGGATGCGGCGGGATCAGAACCTCCCGCATGCCAAGCTCCCGGGCCACCTCACAGGCATGAAGCGGACCGGCCCCGCCGAAGGCCATCAGGCTGAATTCCCGCACATCATAGCCCTTCTCAACGGAGACGCTGCGGATTGCGCGCACCATATTGGAATTGACAACCGTAATGATTCCATTTGCCGCCTGCTGCAGGTTCAGATCCGACTTATCGCAGATGCAGGTGCGGATGGCATCCTTCGCCAGCTCCACGTCCACATCCATGCGGCCGCCAAGAATCTTTTTCTGATTCAGCTTCCCGAGGACGATGTTGGCGTCTGTGACACAGGGATTCTCCCCGCCCCGCATATAGCAGGCCGGACCCGGCGTCGCACCGGCACTTTTCGGCCCAACCTTAAGGGCACCGCCTTCGTCAATCTTGGCGATCGAGCCGCCGCCGGCTCCGATCGTGATGATATTGATCATGGGAATCCGTGCAGGGTACCCCTCCACCATCCGCTCATTGGACACCTGAGGTGTGAAGTTCTCAATCAGAGAAATATCTGCACTGGTTCCTCCCATATCAAAGGTAATGATCTTATCTGCATTACACTGCCTGCCAATATAAGCCGCTGCGATGACACCGGCCGAAGGGCCGGACACAGCCGTCTTGATCGGACAGTCGACGGTCTCCTTGATGGAGATGATAGACCCGTTAGACTGCGTCACATACGGTTCCACCCGGATCCCGATTCCCTTCACAGAATCGCGGAAATTGTTCACATATTTTTCCATGACCGGCCCCAGATAACTGTTGAGAACTGTGGTACTCATACGGCTGTACTCGCGGAATTCCGGTACAAGCTTACTGGAAATGGTCACATAAGCCTCGGGGAACTCTTCCCGGATAATCTCCTCAATGCGCAGTTCATGAACCGGATTCAGGAAAGAAAAGAGCGTGCAGACCGCGATGGCCGCGACTCCCTTCTCCTTCAGATAACGAACCACATGACGGGTCTCTTCCTCGTCCAGAGGTGTATCCACCGTTCCATCCGAACGAATCCGCTCGGTCACCGTCATATTGAGCCCCGAAGGAATCAACGGGAACGGCTTCTGCGCCTGTAAATTATAGAGGGAGGGGCGGCGCTGATTCCCGATCTCCATCAGATCCTTAAAACCGCTGGTGGTAATCAATCCCACCCGGGCACCTTTTTTCTCAATCAATGCATTTGTACCCACCGTCGTCCCGTGGGCCAGATAGCTGACGGCGGCTGCATCTGCCTTCTTGATGGCCAGTACTGCCAAAACCCCCTGAATAATGGCCTGGGAGGGATCCGAAGGGGTGGAGCTGTCCTTGTAGTGGAACAGCTCACCGGTCTCCTGCTCAAAGACAGAGAAATCCGTGAAGGTACCTCCTACATCTACGCCAATCATATAAGCCATATGTTTTTCACCTCATACTACAATTATAATTTTCGCTCTGTATATTTCCCGTTTTTCCGGTCAGGGTTCCTGTGATCCATTCATGGCTTTTTCCCTGATATCATCATACTGCTTTTAAAGAACGGGGATATCGCGGAGCGATACCCCCGCGCCGCGGCAAACAAGATCGCGGCTTTTTGCTGGAACCGCGGATGCGCCCCGGGCGCACCCGCGATCAAAAATATTTCAGAAAATCCTTCTTACATTTCCCTTAGTGCTCGTACACCACCACGTTCTCCAGGCAGATACCGGCCTGCTGGCTCAGAGAACCAGACAGGAAATCAAAGTTTTCTACATAGTTGCCGGATACGAAGGCCTGTTCACGGTAGCAGATAAAGACCAGCGGGGACAGCTCCAGCGCTCTTTCACGGAATTCCTGATAAATCTCGTTCCTCTCGTCCTCGTCCAGCGTGGAACGTCCAAGAGCCAGAAGATTGTCAATCTCATCATCCGCGAAATACGGAGAAGCATCCATACGAACCTCGCCGCTCTGGTAGAATGTAGAGGCCCAGTCCATATCCAGAATCTTCCCGATCGTGCCGCAGACAATGATGTCATAATCGCCGGTATTACTGCGCTCAATACGGGTCGCCCAGTCAGGCAGATCCGCTGTCACCTCGATGCCGATGTCCGCCAGGCAGTCCTGAACAACCAGAGCGGTCTGCTCATGGAAGGAATAATCGCTGGTTGAAAGGATCGTGCAGCTGAAGCCATCCTCATAACCGGCCTCAGCCATTAATTCTTTTGCCTTATCCAGATCATAGCTGAAGTAATCGTCATACTCGCCGTTATAACCCGACTGACCCGCAATGGTCGGGAAGCCGTAGAGCGCCTCACCCCGTCCATTAAATGCAGTATCAATAACAGCCTGGCGGTCGATCGCATAGGCTACAGCCTGACGCACCCGATAATCCGCGAAGGGGCTTCCCTCCTCGCAGTTGAACTCCAGCATCATGAAAGCGCCCTGACGACTGTAAACAGTCACGTCTTCATTGCCCTCAAACTGTGTAACAGCGGTGGCACTCACATAGTCAATCAGATCCACCTCGCCGCTGATCAGCGCGTTGTTCCGGGTCGTCTCATCGGTATAGAAGATAAAGTCTACATACTTCGTCTTGGGATAGCCTTCCTTATAGTAGCCGTCATATCCTTCCACGTCGATCTCCAGACCGCGTTCCCAGGTGACGAACTGATAAGGGCCGCAGCCCATCGCCGTAGTGGTGATATCATTGCCGGCCTCCATCCACTCTTTACTGAGAATGGCGCTCTCGGGCAGGCTCAGATACTCGATAAACGGAGCGCAGGTCGTCTCCAGGACGAACTCTACCGTCAGGTCATCCACGACGTTCACGGTCGTTCCCACTTCGGTGAAGTAGGATTTGTAGGTCGCCGTGCTGTCGTCCGCCATAATCCGATCGAAGCTGTACTTGACGTCTTCCGCCGTCACCTGAGTGCCGTCATGGAAGGTGACGTCATCCCGCAGGTAGAAGGTGTAGGTCAGGTTGTCATCGGATACCTCATAATGGTCTGCCACCTGCATCTCAATCTCTCCGTCCAGGTTGTAACCAACCAGGCCGCGATAGGTGTTCTGAAGCAGGAAACGGGTGGACACATTCGAGTGGATATGGGGATCCAGCGTAGAAGGCTCAACACTGGTGCCGATCAGCAGAGTGTCGGATGTTCCTTCTGCCGCTTCCGTTTCCTCCAGGCTCCCGTTGGTCTCCTCCAGTGTGGTGACCTCCTCGGTCCCGGATACCGCCGCGGTGGTGTCTGCCGCAGTGGTGTCTGTCGAACCGGAGCTGCTGCTTCCGCAGGCTGCAAGTCCCATCGCCAATACCAGGCTCAGGATAACACTGGTGACTTTTTTCATCTTCATTTCTTGTCCTCCTTTTTGTTGGATTTTCTATTCACAGGACCGGCCAGCTTCCGGTTCCGGGAATGCATGTTCATACAATAACGATTAAAAACTCTTTTTCAGCTTCGGATCCAGCACATCGCGCAGCGCATCACCCATCAGATTCGTCGCCAGAATTGTCAGGCACAGGAACAGCGCCGGCCAGAACATGTACTGCGCGTTGGTCGCAATATACGCCTTGGCGCTGCCGATCATCTGCCCCCAGGAAGGCTCAGGCGGCTGAACGCCCAGCCCCAGGAAGCTCAGGCCGCTCTCCAGCAGGATTCCGTTGGCAACCGTCAGGCTGAACTGAATGATCAGAGAGGAGACAATATTCGGCAGCAGCGTCTTCCCCAGAATACGAAGAGTACTGGCTCCCAGCAGCTGCTGGCTTTCCACGTACTCCATTTTCCGCAGCTTACGGGTAGAAGAATAGGCAATACGGGCAAAATGCGGTGTATAAAGAATCCCCACCACCAGAACCAGATTAGTAACACCGGAGCCCCAGAGTCCTACCACCATCATCGCCAGAAGAATTGATGGAAAACACAGTATGATTTCCACCACCCGCATTATGACATTTCCAATGGAATCCCGCACATAACCGGCCAACAGTCCCAGAAAAGACCCGGCCACCATCGCAATGATGGCACCGCCGAAGGCTACAATCATCGTGGGCTGGATGCCGACGATGAGACGACAGGCAATGCAGCGTCCATATTCATCCGTTCCCATGGGATATTCTGCCGAGGGAGCCTCCAGCGTCTGCGTAGAATGAATCTCCAGCGGATCGTGGCTGATTATGAAATTCCCGAAAACAGCGATGAACAGGAGCGGGATCAGAATGATCGCGCTGAGGATAAATTTTTTGTTCCTGAGACACTGTTTGAAAACACTCATTCCGCTCACCTCCTAGCGCGCCCGCGGATCCAGCAGGCCATAGATCAGATCCACAATCATATTGATAAGGATAAAGATGCCGGAAAGAATCAGCATACAGCCCTGGATCAGCGGATAGTCACGATTACTGATCGCAGTCACCAGGAGCGTGGCAATGCCCGGCCAGTTGAATACCGCTTCGCAGAGCACCGTGCCTGTAATGAGATTCCCAAGCTGCAGGCCGATGATGGTGACCACCGGAATCAGCATATTGCGCATCACATGTTTCATATAAACCTTCGTCCGCGAAAGGCCCTTGGCCCGAAGCGGCCGAACCGACTCGCTGCCCAGAGATTCCAGCATGCTGGAGCGAGTCATACGCAAAATCGAAGCACCCACGCCCAGGGCCAACGCCACAGACGGCAAAATCAGCTTCTGGATGTGATTGCCAAGTCCCCGGGCTACCGGAGTGAACCCACTGGAAGGAAGAAGTCCCAGGCTCAGAGAGAAGAACAACACCAGAATATAGCCCATGACATAGACCGGCACTGAATTACCCAGAGATGACAAGAGTGTTAATCCAAGATCGATGAAACCGCCCCTTCGTACTGCGGCGATAATCCCCAGAGGAATTCCAATCAGACAGGCAAGCACCAGCGCCACAGCTGCCAGCTCCAGCGTCCGGGGCAACCGGTCTCCGATCGCCTCCGTTACCGGACGGTTCTCACTGTAAGAAGTTCCCAGATCTCCGTGAACCAGATCATTCAGCCAGGTTGTGTACTGGGTCATAACCGGCTGATCCAGCCCCCAGTTCTTTTTCCAAAGCATCGTAGGCCTCCTGATCTACTGCCGATCCGTCCCTGCTCAGCATCATCAATACCGGATCTCCGGGCATCAGCTGCAGGACAAAAAAGACAATGGTCGTCACGGCAAAAATCTGCACGATCGCGGTCAGAATCCGTTTGACAAAAAATCTGATCATCCTTCCGCCCCCTTTCCCAGCAAATGACATGCCGCATAATGCCCGTCGCCCACCTGCTGCATCACCGGCTCCTCCCGGAAACAGTTCTCCTTCGCATAGAGACAGCGCGTACAGAAACGACAGCCGGCCGGCGGATTCACGGGACTAGGGATATCATCTTTCAACAGAACCCTCTCAATATTTAACGACTCGGCAGCGCCGGGAATCGCAGAGAGAAGCGCCTGCGTATAAGGGTGAGACGGCGCGGCATACAGATCCGGCGCCTTAGCTATCTCTACGATCTTTCCCAAATACATCACCGCAATCCGATCGGACACATACTTGATCACCCCCAGATTGTGCGAAATAAACACATAGGTCAGTCCCATGTCCTTCTGGATATCCCGCAACAGATTCAGGATCTGTGCCTGGATTGACACATCCAGAGCGGATACCGGCTCATCACAGATGATGAATTCCGGATCCATGGCCAGAGCCCGGGCGATCCCGATCCTCTGCCTCTGCCCTCCGGAAAACTCATGCGGATAACGGGTCGCGTACCCGCGGCTGAGTCCTACCAGATCCAGCAGCTTCATCACTTCCTCCTGGATCTGCTGCCTGGAATAGCCTCCTGCGATCCGATACGGTTCCGCAATCGTATCAAAAACCTTCTCCTTGGGGTTCAGTGAAGCAAAAGGATTCTGGAAAACCATGCGCATCCTGGAGCGCTGGCTTCGGTTCATGGTGCTTACTTCCTGTCCCTTATAAAGGACTTCACCGGAATCTTTCTTTACCAGCCCCAGAATCACCCGGGACAGCGAGCTCTTTCCGCAGCCGCTCTCTCCGACCAGTCCGAAGGTCTCTCCGCGCTCCACAGTCAGAGAAATCCCATCCACCGCGTGTACCCAGCCCTTCCCACTGGAAAACATACCGCCCTTCACCGGAAAATATTTCTTAAGATCTTTCACCTCCAACAATATCTCACTCAAGAAGATGCTCCCTCCTTTCCGGTCTCCGCCGCTCTGCGGCAGGCCACAAAATGTCCCGGTTCTACCTCGATCAGGCCGGGATGCTCTGTCCGACAGCGCTCCTCCGCATTCCAGCAGCGCGTACAGAAATGGCAGCCTGAAGGCATGTTCCGGATATCCGGCACCGTCCCTTCAATGTTGAAAAGCCTCTCGTCCCCTGTATCAAGCCGTGGAATAGAGCGAAGCAGCCCCCGTGTATAGGGATGAGACGGATTGGCAAACAACTGCTCTCTGGATGCCACCTCCATCATATTGCCGCCATACATGACAATGATACGGTCTGCCATATCCTTCACCACATCCAGATCGTGTGTAATCAGAATAATACCGATATCAAACTGATCCCGGCTCTGCCGCAGCAGATCCATGATCTGCGCCTGCACCGTCACATCCAGCGCCGTGGTCGGCTCGTCCGCGATGAGCAGCGTCGGATTGCAGCTGAGCGCAATGGCAATCATCACCCGCTGACACATTCCGCCGGACAATTCAAAGGGGTAAGAAGAAAAGACTCTCTCCGGGCTGGGAATCCCTACTGTCTGAAGCGTGTCCAGTGAACGTCTCTTCGCTTCTTCACGGCTCACCTTCTCATGGGCCAGAATTGCCTCCATCAGCTGACTCCCTACAGTAAATACCTGATCCAGAGACATGATCGGCTCCTGAAAAATCATCGAGATTTCCTTCCCACGGATCTTACACATCTCCGCATCGCTCAGACCGATCAGTTCCTGTCCCTTATAGCGGATACTGCCGTGAGCGATTTCTCCCTGTTCCGGCAGCAGCCCCATGATGGACAGGGAGGCCATGGTCTTTCCGCTGCCGCTCTCGCCCACAATCCCCAGGATTTCCCCCCGCCTCAGGTCAAAACTCAGGCCATCCACGGCGGCGAACTCCTGCTTCTTGTTGCGGAATACCATGCGGACATCTTCCACCTGCAACAACAGTTCACTCAAGTCCCATCACTCCCTTCAGTTTTTTATGATCGTAGGCTCATAGCCCTCCGGAATAGGTTGTCCGTGACCAAACGCCCCGGATTGTAAACAGATCTGTGAAGAAAAATGTGCCGCGGCAGACGCTGCCTCCCGGATTGCCTCCGGCTCCGGCGTGGCGCCGTGCTCTCTCCAGGCCGGGACCAGATGAAAGAGAAAAGCCGATGCAAACGCGTCGCCTGCCCCCATGGTATCCAATGGCTCCACATATTCGCTGGGCTGTTCATAGAAATGTGTCCCGTCACAAAGCAGCGCTCCCCGGGCTCCCCGGGTCGCCACTGCCACGCCGGTGCCCTGACGGCAGATCATCCGAAGGAGTTCTCTTACTTCCCCGTCGTCCAGCTCCGAGCAGGATAAAAAAACCAGATCTGCCAGACCGGACACCCGATCTCTGCGAACCGGATCCCGCCAGGTCAGCGAAAAATCATAAGAAAGAAGGATCCCCGTTTCCTTTATTTTCTTTAATTCGGTATCCAGATAACTGTTATTAGAAGTGTGCGCGATATGGTAGCCGCAGATATACGCCAGATCTTCCTCATCCAGCTGCAAAGGGTGGAGTCGAAGAACCCCGCCTTTATTACTGCCCAGGAAAACCCGGTCTCCGTCTTCCAGCGTCACGCGGGCAGCGCCATTTTCTCCCGGAAAATGACGGCAGCGAGTCATATCCACTCCCAGCTCACAAAGCACCGACTGAATGTGCTCCGCCGGCGCATCACTGCCGAAAGCCCCCAGAAAACCGACGTCAGCTCCCTGCATGGCTGCAAAGGAAGCCACGTTCAGAGCCTGACCTCCGGGATACATTGTATTTGTATGTACATACTGATCACTGACATTATCCCCGATCCCCAGGAATCGCACCGTTTCCTCTCTCATGGCCCTTTCCCCTTTCCCAGATTCACCTGTCCATTTTGCAGACATCATTATGAATCAATGTTCGTGGCCTCTCTTAAAGTATTTTATTTGATATATCGTTCTATATCATTATATCCTGTGTTATACTATTTTATACCATTTCAAACTGTCGTTGTCAACTATTTTTCATAGTTTTCCTGCAATCTCCATAATTTTATGATGTGATGCTTGAAATTTATGAATAAACTTCGATCATCAAGCAGGAAGCGGCCTGTCGTCTCCTGCCCACGGCGCAGACTGCGTCTAGTGTCAGCCGGAAAAACTCTTTGCACATCTCTGCCGATAGAAAAAGAGGCTGCCGCTACGCGACTGCCTCCAGGCTCATTTTATCAATATAATTTTTTACAGCCGCGCCAGCAGCTTCTCTCTCTCCGCCTCGTAACCGGGCTTGCCCAGCAGGGCAAACATATTCTTCTTGTAGCTCTCTACACCGGGCTGATTGAAGGGATTCACACCCAGCATATAACCGCTGACACCGCAGGCGAACTCGAAGAAGTAGAACAGCTGTCCCAGCGCGTACTCATCCTGACGCGCCACATGCACGAGCAGGTTGGGAAACCTACCGACGGTGTTCGCCAGAATGGTTCCGGTCTTGGCGCGCTGAATGGCAGCGTCTAGTGGGGTC
>JAJQDL010000180.1:0-2174 GCA_021202235.1 Lachnospiraceae bacterium | reverse complement strand
CCTGTCGCTCTTATTGACAACGTCTACGGTCTGCCCTGCCAGCTCGTTCAGGCCGTCCAGGTCGCCTTCCTCCGCTTCCAGCGTCACGCCGCAGGTCGGCTCCTCGATCTCGACCACGGTCTCAAACATGATCCGCGCACCGTCCTGGATGAACTGACCCATGGAGTGCAGGTCTGTCGTCAGATCCACGGAAGCCGGGAAGATGCCCTTGTGGTTCTTGCCCTCGCTCTCGCCATAGAGCTGCTTCCACCACTCGGAGACATAGTGCAGACTAGGCTCATAGTTCGCCAGGATCTCCACCTGACCTCCCTTGTCGTGCAGGCTGTTGCGGCAGGCTGCGTAGAGCAGCGCATCATTTTCTTCGTATTCCTTCGTCAGAGCCTCCGTCCGGGCGTCGGCTGCGCCCTGCATCAGCGCCTCGATGTCCGCGCCGCTGACGGCGATCGGCAGCAGACCCACGGCGGTCAGCACGGAGAAACGGCCTCCCACGTCGTCCGGTACCACGAAGGTCTCATAGCCTTCCTCGTCGGCCAGACTCTTCAACGCCCCTCTCGCCTTATCTGTCGTCGCATAGATGCGGCCGGCGGCTTCCTCTCTGCCGTACTTCTCGATCAGCAGCTTCTTGAAAATGCGGAAGGCAATGGCAGGTTCCGTAGTGGTGCCGGACTTGGAGATGACATTGATGGAGAAGTCCTTGTTCTTCAGCACGTCCGCCAGATGAGTGATGTAGGTACTGCTGATATTATTTCCTACGAAATAGATCTCCGGTGTCTTTCTCGTCTCGCGGTCCACCATATTGTAGAAGTTGTGGCGCAGGAACTCGATGGCTGCCCGGGCTCCCAGGTAAGAGCCGCCGATGCCAATGACCAGGAGTACGTCGGAGTCTCCCTGAATCTTCGCCGCCGCCTTCTGAATGCGGGCAAACTCCTCCTTGTCATAATCCACCGGGAGATCAATCCACCCCAGGAAATCATTTCCAGCGCCGCTCCGGTCCGTCAGCGTCTTCTTCGCCGCCAGAACTGCTTCCTTCTTCGCCTTTACCTCTTCTTCACTGAGAAAGGCTCCCGCCTTCCCATAATCAAACTTCACTGCCTGCATTTTCTGTATCCTCCTTACTCGCACAACGCGCACGATGTCGCTCGTCCTATGTAACCCATGATACCACGATTTTCGTACTCCCTGCAAGATTTATGAGAAATATTCCTGAAATATTTCCTCGACGACCGCTTCCTCCTCCGGTTTCAGGGTGTACACCGGAGGAGCCTCGGCCTCCCGGGTGCGTGATCGCTCCCTTCCGGACCATTCCTCCCGGTCCCGGGTCTCCGCATTCAGGGCAGGCAGAATCTGATTCTCAAAGGCATCCTGCAGACAGATCAGCGCCTGCTCCTCGCGTCCGGCGTTGTCTGTAAGGATTCCCGTCAGGACACCCACAGCCCCGAGAACGACGCCGGACGCCCCATAGAAGACAATGGTGCGGATATCCTGATTCCGAGTGAAAGCCACAGCCGCCAGCAGCAGTCCGCCCAGCAGATCCAGGAAAGCGGCTGCGTTCGCCATCGCATCCCAGCGCCGGAGGGTCAGCCCCCGGACGCGATCATTCCCCAGCGCCCGCCGCAGAAAAATCGGCAGGTTCTCGATTCCGTTTCTCAGATGTGATAATTCTTCAAACTGACTCCGCAGCGCCCGCAGACGCCGGTCCCGCGTCGTATCCAGATTCTCGCATTGACGCGCGATCCGCCGGTATCTCCGCGCAGCCCGCTGCCGCCAGAGCAGGCCCAACAGACAAATAACGGCGAGGACGACGAGTCCGCGTCCCCCGTCCCACAATTCCAGCATATCGATTCTCCTTTCCAATATACCTCTGATCCATAAACTGCCCGGTGCTTCGCGCTCCCGCAGTCCCTGGTATCTGTATCGCTTTCCCGCGTCGGTTCCTGGCCACAAAACCTCGGCTTGTCCTTATTATAGGAGGCTTTGGCCCCGAAGGGAAGAGAGAATCGTTCGTCATTTTCTCTTATATTTAAAAATGTTCTGACAGATTTTCCCTGTTTTCCCCGGCATCCTACGCCATATGCGCCAGCATGTCAAGAATCAGGCGGCAGCCATTCTGAATGGCCATATCCTAAAACTCCTGAAAATCCATCGTCGAATAATCGTCCGCCCCGTCCTAGATG
>JAJQDL010000037.1 GCA_021202235.1 Lachnospiraceae bacterium | reverse complement strand
CCGTCCCACGGATTCTCTCCATCGTAGACGACAAGGGTGCGAATCGGGTGAAGGCGGTCTTCCCGACGCAACCCGGACAGAAATTCCTCTTCCGTCTGTCTGCCAGCTTCTTTCCGGTGCCTCCCGGTGAGTTCCCGATATTCTTTCAGGTACCCTAATCCGTCGTACAGAAGCGCCCGGAGAGGCATGGCATAGTGGGCTCGCTGCTGGTTTTCCAGACCGCAGATAACGAAATCCACGCCGTGAGCGGTTTTTTTCACCACATCTCTTGTACGTGCGAGCGGTTTTTCATAGCCCTTGAGCCGAATAAGACCGGACATATCCGTGTCTGCTTCGAGGAGAGACTCCGCATGCAAAATCGTCTGGCCGTTAAAGAGAACGGTGTTGAACAGATCGGCAAACCGTTCATTGGACTGCCAGAACTCCTTCAAGATAACATCTGCTTTCATGGTATCCTCCTGACTCTCTCCCTGAACAGAGTTTCGGAACACCGCAAGCAAAAATCAGATATCTTCATTATATCAGCTTTTTATAGGATCGCAATCGGAAGATTTTTAGACCGAAGAACATTTGTAAAGCTTTGTCACGGTTGATGTGACGGACTACGGCGAGGGAGCCTGTCAGAGAATTCGTTCTCAGGCAGGCTCCCTTGTTTGCGGTTATGGATCGTAAAATTCTTTTGTTCTGAAAGAGAGTGGCAGGAGCGTTTTTCCTCACGCAATATCATGCGCCGTCCGGTTGATGACCTCGTCCTGGATCGCGCCGCTGAGCCTCGTGAAGTAGGCGCTGTAGCCGGCGACTCGTACGACCAGCTCCGGGTGGGCCTCCGGATTCTCCTTGGCGTCGACCATTTCCTCCCGGTTTACGACGTTGAACTGGATGTGTTTGCCGCCGTGGGTCAGGTAGGTTTTGATCATGGAGCCCAGCTTCGCCAAATCCTCGTCGGTCTTCAGGGCGGAGGGGTGGAACTTCATGTTCATCAGGGTGCCCTGGTAGGGATCCTGGTCTACCTTCATCGCGCTCTGCAGGACAGCCAGCGGACCGTGGGTGTCCATGCCGTGGTTCGGGGAGCGCGAGGCATCCGCAAGGAATACCCCGCCCTGGCGGCCGTCGGGCGTCGCGCCGGGGCAGGCGCCGCCGGGCTGGTGGGCCGAGATGGAGATGGCGTTGGGCGTGACCTTGCCGCCGTAGGCCGTATCCATAGAATAGCAGGTGTCGGCAAAGACCTTGTAGACTTCCGCCACCAGCTGATCCGGCAGATCCTCGTTGTTGCCGTACTTGGGGGCGGCGAGGAAATCAGCCCGCATGGCTTCGTAGCCTTCCCAGTCCGCATCCAGGGCGGTCAGCAGTTCGGCCATGGTGTATTTCTTCTGATCGAAGACCAGCGTCTTGATAGCAGCCAGCGAGTCGCCGGTGTTGACGCCGCCTACTGCGCCCAGGAGGCTGCCGTGCTCGAAGTCAAAATGGCGGTCCAGGAGATCCTTGCCGGAAGAGACGCCGTCCTTCATCAGTGCGGAGCGGAAGGGATCGGGGAAAAGGCTGCGCTCGGCGATCAGCTCCACGTTGTTGCGCTCGGCGGCCAGGTGCATCAGGAAATCCATCTGGCGGTAGAAGGCGGCCTTGAAGCTTTCAAAATCTGTAAATTCAGTAACCGAACCGGTGTGGATGCCCACCTGCTCTTTGGTGTAGCGGCAATAGCCGTCATGCATGAAGATATCAAAGGCCTGGGCGATGATGAAGAAGGTCACCACCTGGCTGCGGGTCTTCGCGGGGATGTTTCCGTCGACGCAGCCGGTTGCGCAGTAGTCCCGGGCATCCTCCAGGGACATGCCGTTCATCGTGAAGAAATGGATGTAGCTGTCGTCGCTGAGGAAGGCGGGCATTCCCAGCCCGGTCTTGACGACTTCCAGAGCCTTCTGCATCAATTTGGCCGGCGTTTTCTCATGCACACGTACAGTGACGGTGAAATGAGGCAGCTGCGTATCGCGGGCGGATTCCAGCAGCAGGTAGGAGAGCTCGTTGGTGACGTCATTTCCCTGTGCGTCTACGCCGCCGATGGTCCAGTTGTACCACTTGGCCATGCCGGAGTTCTTGGCCCGGTTGGCCTTGCCGGAGACGCGGTTGATCTTCATGACCTTGCAGCGCATGATCTCCAGGAGCTCCAGCACGTCGTCGTCGGTGAGCAGACCGGCGTCGATGTCATGACGATAATACGGATACATATACTGGTCAAAGCGTCCGGCCGTGGTGGTGGGGGAGGGGCAGGCCAGCAGGAAGGTGAACCAGAAGGACTGCATGGCCTCGCGGAAGGTGTCCGCCGGTTCGTAGGGAACCTTGCGGCAGATGCGGGCCATTTCCAGGAGCTCGCCGCGGCGGCGGGGATTCGTCTCCTCCCCGGCCATCTGCTCCGCCAGATCGGCGTAGCGTCCGGCGAACCGCACCCAGGCCTTAAATACGCGGATCACCGCTTCCCAGTAGTGCTGCTTGTCGATGGAATCAGAAGCCGTATAGCGCAGGTTCCGCAGGCATTCCTCCGCCTCGGCGATGATGGATTTAGCGCCTTCCTTCAGGATCTTCTCATAATCGATGCAAACCAGGAAGAAGCCGGGGCCGAGACCGTAGCCGGACATGGCGAAGCCGCCGCCTGAACCGCCTTTGCGGTCCTTCCAGGGGGGCAGGATGCAGCCGGACTGCATGAAGGGCCAGAGCCGGTCATTCATGCCCAGAGACTGAGAGAGGGCGTCCACCAGGTTGCTGTTGAGCGCATTGTCGGCAAAGCGCTGATTCAGCTGATACAGCTCCTCCTCGTCTTCCGGGGAAATGGTATAGATCTCGCTTTTCAGCGATTCCACTTCGTCCTTTGTCCAGACGCCGTATTCGTACTGCATCTCCATGCCGAAGGGCTTGCTGGCGCCGGAGCCGCACAGCAGATCGTCCTCCTCGATGAAAATGGTGATATTGTCCAGAATATGTTCGTGGAGCTTGGCGCGGCGGATGACCATGGGCTCGCCGCCGGTGGCGTCCAGAGATTCGTTGGCCAGACGGAACAGCTCGATGCACAGAGGGTATTTACTGACGCGAAGGCTTTCCTTCATTTTCCTGACTCGTTCGTTCATGAGACTCCTCCTTATAAAATGCGGGATTTCCTGCTCTGCCCGGGTGGACAGAGGACAGAATGGTTTGTGTTTCTTCTATTTTAAAAAGAGGCCCGGAGACCGGCAAGAAGATTCCGGAGGTGCGGAAAAGATTTGGGACTGCTTATCTTAATTCTCGGATGATTTTGTGGAACACTTAATTTGCAAGGGTAGGAATCGTGGAATAGGGAGGAAATGAGACCCCTGACAGGGCGGAGAAGTCGGAGGATGGCATCCGCAGGGACTTGTAAAAAAAACGATGCAATGTTATCATGAGAAGAACAGAAACTTTTGACCAGGGCATCCCGTGATTCTGATAGGAAAGCGGTTTTTGGAGATAGTTATGAGTGATACGAACAACCTGGAGCGCCAGGAGCGAAAAAGAGAACTGAGGAGGAACATCCAGCCGGATCTGGACGCTGAGGGAGCGAAGGCTCTGGATGCCCGCATGCTCCGGCGCCGACGCTATCTGGTGATGCGGACCCTGGGGGTCATCCTGATTGCTTTGCTTGTCTTTGCCGCCTATCGCTCCGTGCTGCAGACGAGGAAGTTCACGGAAGCGACTGTCGTCTGGGAGAACACCGATGTGGCCGGAGGGAACGCCACCTATGAGACCTTCGGCAGTTATGTGGTGAAGTTCTCTAATGACGGCATTTCCTGCATCGACCACAGCGGTACAGTGCTCTGGAACAGTGGATACACGATGACCAATCCGGTGATCTGCATCCGGGGAGATTACGGGGCGGTGGCGGATATTCAGTCGGAGACGGCGATCATTTTTAATGAGAGCGGCATCCTGGGGACGGTAAATACGACACTGTCGATCCTGAATCTGACGATCTCCTCCCACGGGGTGTTGGCACTGGTGCTGGATGATTCGGAAGTGAATTATGTGACGTTCTATGACAATACCGGCACGGAGCTTGACATTCGCATCAAGACCAAGCTCTCAGGGGATGGCTATCCGCTGGATATTGCCCTCTCCCCGAAGGGAACAGGGCTGATCGCCTCGGTGATGTATCTGGATCAGGGCACCATGCAGAACCAGATTGTTTTCTACAATTTTGATGTCGGGCAGAGTGAGTCCG
The DNA here is from genome assembly GCA_021202235.1 of Lachnospiraceae bacterium. GTDB lineage: Bacteria > Bacillota > Clostridia > Lachnospirales > Lachnospiraceae > UBA3305. The sequence goes on along the minus strand of JAJQDL010000037.1, from coordinate 20,589 downwards.
ACCGGGTGGTCGGGTATTTCGCCTGCGGGGAGACGGTCTTTCCACAGGTCGTCTACCTGTCGGATACGGTGGCCTGCGCCTATGGCGATGATCAGGTCAGCCTGTATTCCCTGGAAAATGAGAGCCAGCCGACGTTGATCACCAGTATCGAGGTGGACACCGAGATCCGGAGCGTGCTGACGGGAGAGGACCGGCTCGGGATCATCTGTGACGGGGAGGAAGGCGGCAGCACCCTGACCGTGTATGATACCTCGGGGCGGCAGATCTACACGGCGGAGATCGATTTTGCTTATACACAGGCGGAATTCTCGGGTGAAAATGTGCTGATTTACAATGAGACAGAATGCCTGATTCTGGGAAGCCGGGGTGCAGTCCGCTTCCAGGGGAGTTTGGAGGGCGGCATTGAGAAGCTCATCTACACAGGCTCCAATTCGGCTCTGCTCTTTACCTCCACCTCCATGGAACGCCTGAAATTCAGCTGACAGTGCGTGCCGGGGTGATACGCCGGGCACAGGGAAAGGAATACGTGAGAGATTCATGAAAATTCGAACTAAGATGATCGTTGCTTTTGTGACGGTGATTCTGATGCCGATCCTGTTGATCCTGTTTTCGCTGTTCCTGATGAATCAGTTTCAGCTTCGAACCTTTCGGGAGCGGTATGACGTGGAGGATACCGGGTCTCTTCTGTCCTATAATACGATGGATCTGTTCAGCGGACTGACTTCCGCGATGCGGGAACGTCTGCAGGAGATCGTGGAAGAGGATCCGACACGGCTGGAAGATATAGAGTATCTGGAGGAACTGAATGAGGAGATCTCCAGCCGGCAATCCTACATGATCGCGATGAAGGACGCGGAAGCCTATTATGTGGGGGAGGAGGATTTCTCAGAGGAAATGCTCCAGTATCTGCCGCAGTATGGCCAGCAGGAGGTCTATGAAGACAGCGGCTATTATCTGGGCGGAGATTTCCAGTGTCTGATCACGCAGCAGTCCTTTACCTTCCAGGACGGAAGCGAGGGGAATCTGTATCTGGTGACGGAGATCCGCTCTATCTTTCCGGAGTTCAAGTCGATCCTCCTGGATGTCGGAATCCTCATCATCCTGGTGCTGGTGATCACGGCCATTCTCCTGACCAGCTGGCTGTACAGCTCCTTCCTGAAGCCGCTGAAGGTCCTGCAGAGTGCAACGAAGTCCATCCAGGAGGGGAATCTGGACTTTTCTCTGGAGGTGACGGGGAAGGACGAGATCAGCGAGCTGTGCCGGGATTTTGAAGGCATGCGCGGGCGGCTGAAGGAGTCTGCAGAGGATAAGATTCAGTATGACCGGGAGAATAAGATTCTTATCAGTAATATTTCTCATGACCTGAAGACGCCGCTGACGGCGGTGAAGGGGTACTGTGAGGGAATTCTGGACGGGGTGGCCTCCTCGCCGGAGAAGCTGGAGAAATATGTCCGGACCATTTACAACAAAGCCAACGATATGGAGAAGCTCATTGATGAGCTGACACTCTATTCGAAGATAGACACCAATCGGATTCCTTATAATTACACCAAAATCCGGGTGAAGGATTACTTCGGAGATTGTGCCGAGGAGCTGGCGCTGGAACTGGAATCGCAGAATGTGGAGCTGACTTATTCCAATTATCTGGAAGATGATGTGGTCATCATCGGCGATACGGAGCAGCTTAAGCGCGTGGTGAACAATATCATTAGTAACTCGATTAAATACATGGATAAGAAGAAGGGATTTATCAATCTTCGCATCCGGGATGAAGGAGATTTTATCCGGGTAGAGATTGAGGACAACGGGAAGGGCATCGCCGCCAAGGATATTCCCTACATCTTTGACCGCTTTTACCGGACGGATTCCTCGCGGAATTCAGCGACCGGCGGCAGCGGCATCGGCTTGTCTATCGTCAAGAAGATCATCGAGGATCACGGCGGCCGCATCTGGGCCACCAGTAAGGAAGGAACGGGGACCATCATGCACTTTGTGCTGAGAAAATATCAGGAGGTACCTTATGAGTAAGATTTTGATCGTGGAAGATGAAGAGAGTATTGCCGAGCTGGAGAAGGACTACCTGGAGCTCAGCGGTTTTGAGGTGGAGATCGAGAACCGCGGCGATACGGGGCTGGAACGGGCGATGAAAGAGGATTTTGATCTCTATCTCCTTGATCTGATGCTGCCGGGCATGGACGGCTTCGAGTTGTGTAAGAAGATTCGTCAGGAGAAGAATTCGCCGATCCTGATGGTCTCGGCCAAGAAGGATGATATCGACAAGATCCATGGCCTGGGTCTGGGCGCCGACGACTATATCACGAAGCCCTTCAGTCCCAGTGAACTGGTGGCCCGGGTCAAGGCGCATTTCTCCCGGTATGAACGGCTCATCGGCAGTAATGCGCAGCAAAATGAAGTCATCGAGATCCGGGGGCTCAAGATCGACAAGACAGCGCGCCGCGTCTTCATCCACGGGGAGGAGAAAAACTTCACCACCAAGGAATTCGATCTGCTGACCTTCCTGGCACAGAATCCCAACCGGGTATTCACCAAGGAGGAGCTGTTCAGCAATATCTGGGATATGGAGTCGATCGGAGACATTGCCACGGTGACCGTACACATCAAGAAGATCCGTGAGAAGATCGAGACCGGCACCTCCAAGCCGCAGTATATCGAGACCATCTGGGGCGTAGGATATCGGTTCAAGATGTGATGATACCAGGGTTCAAAGGTCATGAATCGAATGCTTATGTCTGGTAAGAAGGGGAATCAATGAACATCGGAATTGTTGTCAGCAACCTGGCCGAGATCTTTGCCATGATCGCGGTAGGCTTTTTTGTGGGACGCGCCCGGCTCCTCAGCGACCGGGCGTCGGCGGATTTTACAGCCTTTCTGATGAAGGTGACACTGCCCTGCACGGTTTTTTCTTCGATGATCCGTGAATATGACAGCAGCCTGATCCGCGACAGCCTGTTGATCTTTGTCCTGGGAATCGTTTTCTTCGGCGGAGGAATGCTGCTGAATCTGCATGTCTCCCGCTGGCTGCGGGTGCCGGAGGCGAAGCGGGGTGTATGGGTGCTGTCCGTGTCTCTGTGCAACATCGGCTTCATGGGGTTCCCGCTGATTCAGGCGATCTTCGGGGATGACGGCCTCTTTCTGGCCTCTATCATGAATCTGGCCTACAACATGATGGCGTTCAGTCTGGGAACTAAAATTATCTGTGGAAATGGAGAACAGAAGGCAGAGATTCAGTGGAAGAAGATCCTTTTCACCAATGTGAATGCCGCAGTGGTGCTGGGGCTGATCTGTTTCCTGGGGCAGATCACGCCGCCGGAGCAGGTGATGGATGTCGTGAGCGCCTTCGCCGGTATCACGACGCCTCTGTCCATGGCTTTGATCGGGCTGAGTCTTGCGGGAGGAAAGCTCTCCGAAGTGTTCCGTGATCGGGAGGTGCTCTCCATCACGGGGATGCGTCTGGTCGTGATGCCCCTGCTGGCGGCGCTGATATTGCATATCCTGCCCCTCCCGGCCGGGAGTATCCTGACAGGTGTTGTCACGGTGATCCTGGCCATGCCCTGCCCCTCCGTCAGCATGATGCTGGCACAGCAGTACGGCGCGGATGTGGAGTTGGCAGCCCGGGCTATCTTTCTGTCCAGTCTCTGCTGTATCGTCACAATTCCGCTGATGATGCTGCTCATATAATGACCAGGGGACCAAAGGTCAGAAATGGAACGTTTGCCAGTTGATGAAGCCATTTACAACAGGTATCCGGGAGAAAGAAAAACGTTATGAACATAGGAATCGTCGTCAACAACCTGATTGTCATTTTTGCCATGATCGTGGTGGGACTGATCATGGGGAAGCGGGGGATGCTCAGTGACCGGGTGGAGCGTGATCTGACCTCCATTCTGATGAATGCGGGGCTGCCCTGCATGATTTTCAGTTCCATGATTCAGGAGTACGACAGCGGTCTGGTTCGGGACAGCGTTATAATATTTGCTTTGGATATTGTCATTATCCTGGGAGGTGTCGTACTCAACATGACAGCTTCCCGTTTGCTGCGGGTGCGGCAGTCTCGACGGGGCGTATGGGTGCTGGCGGCGACGCTGAGCAACGGCGGATTTATGGGATTTCCGATTGTGTATGCACTTCTGGGGAGTGAAGGGCTGTTTCTGGCTTCGATGATGAACCTGGCACAGACGATCTTCTGTTACAGCCTGGGTGTGGGAATCCTTACGCGTGGCTCTTCGGAGCGGGGGAAAACGGACTGGAGGAAGGTCCTCTTTACCAACGTCAACCTGGCGGTGGCGCTGGGACTGGCCTGCTTTCTGACGCAGGCGCCGGTGCCGGAGCTGGTGCTGACGGTGACGGATTATTTCGGCGGAATCACCACACCGCTGTCCATGCTGCTGATTGGTCTGAGTCTCTCGCACGGCAGCCTTTCTGCCGTTTTCCGTGACCTGGATGTGATTGCGATTACGGGCATGCGCCTGCTGGTGATGCCCTTATTGATTGTTCTGCTTCTGGATTTTCTTCCCCTTCCGGCCGGAAGCCTGGTGGCGTCGGTCACCACTATTGTGCAGGCAATGCCCTGTCCGGCGGTGGTCCTGACCCTGTCCAATCAGTATGGGACGGATTCAGAACTGGCGGCCCGGGCAATCTTTTTATCCAGCTTCTGTTGTATCATCACGATCCCGGTGATTCTGGTGCTGGTGTAATCCGTAGTTGAAAAAGAAAATCCTTTATGCTATCATAGGGGACGATTGACAGACGGGATGGACTGCAAGGGTTCCGGACGGCTGAATGAAAGAGACAGAGAAGGAGCAGACAGATGGCAAAGGAAAAGAAATTGGTGGAGGCCATAACTCCGATGGAGAAGGACTTCGCCCAGTGGTATACGGACGTGGTGAAGAAGGCGGAGCTGGTGAATTACTCCAGCGTTAAGGGCTGCATGATTCTGCGCCCCGCCGGCTACGCGATCTGGGAGAATATCATGCATCAGCTGGATGAGCGCTTCAAGGCCACCGGCGTGGAAAATGTGGGAATGCCTCTTTTTATTCCGGAGAGCCTGCTGCAGAAAGAGAAGGATCACGTGGAGGGCTTTGCCCCGGAGGTGGCCTGGGTGACGCATATGGGCGGTGAGAAGCTGCAGGAGCGCCTGTGCATCCGTCCGACCTCGGAGACGCTGTTCTGCGAGCTTTACAAGGATATCGTGCAGTCCCACCGGGATCTGCCCAAGGTATACAATCAGTGGTGCTCGGTGGTTCGTAACGAGAAGACCACCCGCCCGTTCCTGCGCACCACCGAGTTCTGGTGGCAGGAGGGACATACAGCGCATGCTACGCAGGAAGAGGCGCAGGAGCGCACGATCCAGATGCTGAATGTCTACGCGGATTTCTGCAGGGAGGTTCTGGCGATCCCGGTGATCAAGGGACAGAAGACCGACAAGGAGAAATTTGCCGGCGCCGAGGAGACCTATACCATCGAGGCGCTGATGCACGACGGCAAGGCGCTGCAGGCCGGTACAAGCCACAATTTCGGGGACGGCTTCGCGAAGGCTTTCGGAATTCAGTATTCGGATAAGGAAAATCAGCTGCAGTATGTCCATCAGACGTCGTGGGGCATGTCCACCCGCATCATCGGTGCGCTGATCATGGTACACGGCGACGACAGCGGACTGGTGCTGCCGCCCCGGATCGCGCCGACGCAGGTGATGGTGATTCCGATCGCGCAGCATAAGGCGGGGGTTCTGGAAAAAGCAAAGGAGCTGCAGTCTGAGCTGGCGGAAGCCGGATTTAAGGTAAAGGTGGATGACAGCGACAAGAGCCCCGGCTGGAAGTTCAGTGAGCAGGAGATGCGCGGCATCCCGCTCCGGGTCGAGATCGGTCCCAAGGACATCGAGGCCGGGCAGGCGGTTCTGGTGCGGCGTGATACCCGGGAGAAGCGCATCGTACCGCTGACGGAGCTGGTCTCCGGCGTCCGGGAGATGCTGGATGCGATGCAGCAGGACATGTATGACCGGGCGAAGGCGCATCTGGATTCTCATATGTATGAGGCGGTCACCTACGATGAGTTTAAGGACACGGTGGCAAACCGCCCCGGCTTCGTAAAAGCCATGTGGTGCGGCGACGAGGCCTGCGAACTGAAGATCAAGGAAGATACGACCGCGACGTCCCGCTGCATGCCCTTCGAGCAGGAGAAGATCTCCGATGTCTGCGTGTGCTGCGGCCACCCGGCGAAGAAGCTGGTGTACTGGGGCAAGGCGTATTGATACGTAAATGGGCTGCGCGGGACAGGCAGGCTGTGCCGCAGACATGAGAGTGTTGGACAAAGAATTTTCAGACGTACGGATTATCAGAGAAGAACGGAACATACAGAAAGGATATCGCCATGTATAACGACATGATGGATACCATCGGGTTTGTCTCACAGTGTGATCCCGAGGTGGGCGCGGCCATGAAGCAGGAGCTGGGCCGCCAGAAGAGAAATATTGAGCTGATTGCCTCGGAGAATCTGGTCTCCCCGGCCGTCATGGCAGCGATGGGGAGCTGTCTCACCAACAAATACGCAGAGGGCTATCCCGGAAAGCGCTACTACGGCGGCTGCGAATATGTGGACGTAGTAGAGAGTCTGGCGATCGAGCGCGCGAAGAAGCTGTTCGGCGCCGAGTACGCCAATGTACAGCCTCACTCCGGCGCCCAGGCCAATCTGGCTGTGTATTCTGCACTGATCCAACCGGGAGATACTGTGATGGGCATGAATCTGGCCGAGGGCGGACATCTGACTCACGGCGCACCGGTCAATATGAGCGGTAAGCTGTATCATTTTGTTCCCTACGGCATTACGGCGTCCGGCGTCATCGACTACGACGCTTTCGAAGCGCAGGCGATGGAGGTGAAGCCGAAGCTCATCGTAGCCGGTGCTTCCGCCTATCCCCGCATTATTGATTTCGAGCGCATCGGTCAGATTGCGAAGAAGGTCGGTGCTCTTTATATGGTAGATATGGCTCACATTGCCGGTCTGGTGGCGGGCGGCGTGCATCCGTCGCCGGTGCCTTATGCCGACGTGGTGACGACGACGACGCACAAGACACTGCGGGGCCCCCGCGGCGGCCTGATCCTGGCGAAGGAAGAATTCGGTCCCGCCCTGAACAAAGCCGTCTTCCCGGGCATGCAGGGCGGCCCGCTGATGCATGTCATCGCGGCCAAGGCTGTGTGCTTTGGCGAAGCGCTGCGTCCGGAATTTAAGGACTATGCGGCTCAGGTAGTGAAAAATGCGGCGGCTCTGGCGGAGGGGCTGACCTCCCGCGGCATCGATCTGGTGTCCGGCGGCACCGATAACCATCTGATGCTGGTGGATCTGCGGAACCTGGGGCTGACCGGGAAGGAACTGGAGCAGCGCCTGGATTCCGTGTATATCACCGCAAAAAAGAATGCCGTCCCCAACGACCCGCAGAAGCCCTTCGTGACCAGCGGCGTCCGTCTGGGAACCGCCGCCGTGACAGCCCGCGGCATGGTGGAAGAGGATATGGAGAAGATCGCTGAGTTCATCGCATTGGCGGCAAAGGATTATGAGAATTCGGCAGACGCCATCCGCGCCGGGGTGGAAGCACTCTGTGCGAAGTATCCGCTGTATAACTGAGAACGGCGATAGGACAGAAGAAATTTTGTCGCTGATTCCGCTTCTTTTTTGCGCAAAAGACCTTGACGAGCGTCTCAAACCGTGGTACACTCATACGGCAAGACGAAGATCGAGGTCTTTTTTTTGTGTAGAAAAATCAGCTGTGGTAAGAACGAGCCGGCAGCGAGCGGAGGGAAAAAAGATGCGTGTACGAGTCACTTTGGCCTGCACTGAGTGCAAGCAGAGAAACTACAACATGACCAAAGAGAAGAAGAACCATCCCGAGAGAATGGAGACCAGAAAGTACTGCAGATTCTGCAAGAAACACACAGTGCACAAGGAAACCAAGTAATCGGATTCTGAGAGAAAGGACATTCCTATGGGAGAAAAGATCGAGACCCTGAAAGCAGAATTCAAGAAGATTATCTGGCCGGATCAGAGGACTGTGGTCCGGGAGACGACTGCTGTGGTCGTCACAGGAGTTCTGCTGGGAATTTTCCTGGCGATCCTGGATACTGTGATCAAGTTCGGGCTCAGCTTTATTCTGTAAGAGCGGAGGAGGAGAAGACGTATGGCAGATGCTAAATGGTATGTGGTTCATACCTACTCCGGCTATGAGAATAAGGTAAAGGCGGATCTGGAGAAGACCATTGAGAATCGGAAGCTGCAGGATACGATCCTTGAGGTAGCCGTTCCGCTTCACGATGTCGTGGAGATCAAGAACGGTGAGAAAAAAGCCTCACAGAAAAAGATGTTTCCCAGCTATGTGCTGATCAATATGGTCATGAATGACGACACATGGTATGTGGTTCGCAATACCCGTGGCGTGACTGGATTTGTCGGACCGGGGAGCAAACCTGTTCCCCTGGAGCCGGAGGAGATGGCTCATATGGGTATTGGCGGTGAGAGCATCCAGATCGAATTCGAGGTCGGAGATACCGTCATCGTCACGACCGGTGTCTGGGAAGGAACCGTGGGACCCATTCGGGAGATCAACGAAGGAAAGCAGAGTGTCACTATCGCTGTGGAGATGTTCGGCCGGGAAACCCCGGTGGAGCTCAGTTTCACAGAGGTTAGAAAGATGTGATGCACCAGGGTTTCAAAGTCAGGCGGGCAGATGCTCGCATCTGTCAGCCTGACCTTGAAACCCGCAAGAAACATGAGCAGGTAGCCCGATAGGGCGGACTGCGAATGGTTCTCGAATCTCGGGAGCGCAAAGCGCGAAGAGATTCGGGGCATCATAGGGAGAGTATGCGTGTGGAAGGGGTATCCGCCCCGCAAGCACCACCATCAGCGCAAGCTGAAGAAAACAGGAGGAAGCCAAGATGGCAAAGAAAGTAACAGGCTACATCAAATTACAGATTCCCGCCGGCAAAGCGACGCCGGCACCGCCCGTAGGTCCTGCCCTGGGACAGCACGGAGTGAATATCGTTCAGTTTACCAAAGAGTTTAATGCGCGGACGGCGGACCAGGGAGACCTGATCATTCCCGTGGTCATCACCGTTTACGCAGATAGAAGCTTCAGCTTCATCACTAAGACCCCGCCTGCGGCTGTTCTGCTGAAGAAGGCCTGCAAGATCAAGTCCGGGTCCGGCGTCCCCAACAAGACCAAGGTTGCGACCATTTCGAGAGCCGAGGTGCAGAAGATTGCCGAACTGAAGATGCCTGACCTGAATGCTGCCAGCGTTGAGGCCGCCACCAGCATGATCGCCGGTACCGCCAGAAGTATGGGTATCGTCGTAGAGGACTAAGAGGAGGGTGCCGAGATGAAAAGAGGAAAGAAATATACTGAGGCTGCCAAGAATGTAGAGCGCATGACGCTGTATGACAGTGCGGATGCCATCGCTCTGGTGAAGAAGACTGCGACTGCCAAGTTTGACGAGACCGTCGAGCTGCATGTGCGCACCGGCTGTGATGGCCGTCATGCCGATCAGCAGATCCGCGGCGCTGTCGTGCTGCCGCACGGAACCGGTAAGACCGTCCGCGTCCTGGTGTTTGCCAAGGGCGTCAAGGCCGATGAGGCCGAAGCGGCCGGTGCTGATTACGTAGGTGCTGAGGAGCTGATCCCGCGGATTCAGAACGAAGGCTGGTTGGATTTCGACGTGGTTGTTGCCACACCTGATATGATGGGCGTCGTTGGACGTCTGGGCCGTATCCTGGGACCGAAGGGCCTGATGCCCAACCCCAAGGCCGGTACCGTTACCATGGACGTGACCAAGGCAATCCATGATATCAAAGCCGGTAAGATCGAGTACCGTCTTGACAAGACCAACATCATCCATGTGCCGATCGGCAAGGTTTCCTTTACCGAGCAGCAGCTCCAGGAGAACATGGATGCTATCATGAGCGTGCTCGTGAAGGCGAGACCCTCCACTTTGAAGGGTACCTATATGAAGAGCGTCGTTCTGGCCTCCACTATGGGCCCCGGCGTGAAGGTGAGCACAACCAAATATCTGAGCATGTAATGACACAAGGGATCAAAAGCCAGAAATGGAACGTTTGTGTTCCGGTTTCTGGCTTTGGAGACCGTAATATCATATCGTAATGACACAAGGGACACTGCAGCTGTCGGAGGATAGCTGCAGTGCCTTTTTCTTAAAAAAGATTTCTTCTTCTCTTTTTGAATTCGGCTTGTATTGTCTGAAAATGGTTGACAGCGGGCGGAGGGAGGAATAAAGTAAGTAACAGGGGCATACATGTTGATTCTGTGGTTGTAACTCAACCGGCAGAGTGCATAGGCGAAGAGGAAAAAGCATAAGGAGCAGAAAGAATGACGAAAAAAGTTGAGATCAAGCGCGACGGCCTGACCCTGCGGGGGTACATGACGGTTCCGGAGGCGCCGGAGTATGACATGGTGATCCAGTTCCATGGTTTTGTGATGAACTGCGGACATGAGGAGGATTCCCTGATGTATATGATGAGTCAGCATCTGAATTCTCTGGGACTGGGAACGATCCGCATGGACTTTAACGGTCATGGGGACAGCGACGGGAAGATGCAGGATATGACTGTTCTCAATGAGATCGGGGATGCGAATGCGATCCTGAACTATGTGAGAAGCATTCCTCAGGTGCGCAACATCTATGTGCTGGGACATTCCCAGGGCGGGGTGATCGCCAGCATCCTCGCGGGTTATTATCCGGATGTCGTGGACAAGCTGGTGCTGATGGCGCCGGCGGCGACTCTGAAGGACGATGCGATCGAGGGAACGATCATGGGACAGTCCTATGACCCGCATGCCATACCGGATAAGATCACCGCGCTGGGCGTGGATGTGGGAGGCTTTTATTTCCGGACCGGACAGACGCTTCCAATCTATGAGTGGGCCTCGCATTATGACGGTCCTGTCTGCCTCATCCACGGCGATGAGGATGCGATTGTCAACTGCAGAGCGTCAAAGAAATTCCATGAGGTTTATAAGAACAGCGAGCTGCATCTGCTTTCGGGCGGGAATCATTCCTTCACCGAGCAATATCGCGAGGATGGGATGAAGATCGCGGGAGAATTTCTGCTCCGGAACTGATAGAATCGGAATTCAAAGAAGCTGTATTTCAATGAGACACAGGAAGGAAAGGTAAATCAAATGAGTATTGTACTGGGAGTTGACAATCACGAGACCGAATGTAAGCACTGGCTGGCGGCGGAGGGCATTTATGCGATCCAGTGCCCGGGCTTCCTGCCGGGTCCGGGACGTTTGCCCGGCTGGGGCTATGTAGTGTCTTATCTGGTTCTCGGAGAGGAGAAGGCTCTCCTTCTGGACACGGGCTTCGGCGTCTCGGATATGAAGGCCTATGTAGAAAAGCTGACAGATCTGCCGCTGATGGTGGTGAATTCTCACATTCATCCCGACCATTCCGGTGGAAATGCGCAGTATGACATTGTCTATGCGGGCGAGAATGAGATTAATCCGGCAGAGGAGTATGGTGTGCTCTTCTATCAGATTCCCGGACAGATGGATGCCTGCGAAGCTGTAAAGGCCGGGGGCAATTACCGTTTTGCGCCGCTGAAGGACGGTGAGAAGATTGATCTGGGGAACCGGGTGCTTCAGGTCGTGGAGATTCCCGGCCATACGAAGGGAAGCATCGCCCTCTTCGATGAGAAGACGCAGATGCTGCTGGCCGGCGACGCGGTCTTAAAGCGCGTATTCTACGGCGCGGGCGTGCCCTTAAGCACCTACCGGGCGGCGCTGGTGAAGACGAAGGAGCTTCCCATTCAGGACATCCTCAGTGCGCACTGGCCGGAGCCGCTGGGGGCGGACTTCATCGATAAGATGATCGCGCTCATCGATGATTTCGATCCGGAACGGGCTGAGAGCGCCTCCTGGAGCGCCTCGGGCATGGAAGGCCGCGACATGCGGATGTTCTGCGTCGGCAATGACTTTGACGATCCGGACTTCGTGGCGCTGAGCTTCTTCATGGATCAGGCAGGAGAAATCATGTGCTGATACAAGGGACAAAAAGTCAGGAATCGAATGTTGTTAGGATTGCGGGAGTGCGTTAGCGCGGAGCAATCTGTGTATCAGCAAACGACAAAAACAGTAAGGCCGCGGGAGAAGCATTCCTCCCGCGGCCTTACGTTACCTCCCGCTTCCACACCTCCGTCAGCCGCTTCAGCGACCAGGCTGCGTTTGCGGGGCTGGTGGAGGGGAGCTTCGTGGCGGGAAGACCGGTGGTGGACAGGCAATATTTGTCATAGAGCCGCCCGGCTGTGCCGCCGTTGGTGCAGACCTGACGGATGGGTGCGTGCTCGGTAATCTGCCGCAGGTCGGCGGGAATGACATTTTTGATGCTGCTGTCGCTGGAGCCGATGATGTCACAGCTTTCGATGACATCCCAGATGGCGATGCCGTGGCTGAGGAGCATATTCTTCTTCTCCTCGATCGTGCCGGGAACCGGCACCTCGAGCACAGTGGCCAGCACCTTCCAGAATCGGTTCTGTGGGTGGTGATAGTAGAAGCCGCCCTCGCGCGATTTGACGGAGGGGAAGCTCCCCAGAATCAGGATGCGGGAGTGCGCGTCGAAGACCGGCGCGAAAGGCTGAATGATGTGCTGGTATTCCTGTGAGGCTGGTTTCTTTGCAGATATATGTGAACTCTTCATGGATTGTTCCTTTCTTTGGTCGCGTTTTCAGTATAATAAACAGAAATGAAAATGTCCAGCGTCATCGGCGGGAGACGCTTTCAGGGGATTTTTCGACAGCTTGCGAGTTGCGGAGGATGTCCCCGTTTTCATTTTGACACTTATCTTTCTATATGGTACAATAATATGAATTCTGTTCGGAAAACCGAACGGATAAGGAAGGACCCCATGGGAAAGATTTATTATCTGTTTGGAAAAAGCGCTTCGGGGAAGGACAGCCTTTACCGGGAGCTCATACAGGATCCCTCTCTGGGGCTGACACCGGTGGTGCTGTATACGACCCGCCCAATGCGGCGCGGGGAGACGGACGGGGTGGATTATCATTTCGTTACGGATGAAGAGATGCAGGAGTTCGTTCGGGCAGGCCGTATCATCGAGATGCGGACCTACGAGACGGTGCGCGGTCTGTGGACCTACGCGATGGTGGATGACGGGAACTGGGATGCAGAGGCGGATTATCTGGCTGAGGGGGTGCTGGCCTCCTACTGCAGTACGCGGGAGTATTTCGGTGCGGCGCGGGTCGTTCCTCTTTATATTGAGGTGGAGGACGGCGAACGGCTGCAGCGGGCGCTGAACCGGGAACAGAAGCAGCCGGTTCCCCAGTACAGTGAGATGTGTCGGAGATTTCTGGCGGATCAGGCGGATTTCTCGCCGGAGAAGCTGCAGGCGGCGGGGATTAATCATGCGTACTGCAATGGAGAGCTGGCTGCCTGCGTGCAGGAACTGAAAACGGTCATCGCGGCGGGCCGGAAACGTGCAGAATGATCGTGGACGACAAAAATAATTTGGCGGGCGCTCCGGGAGGCAGGACATGGGAACTTGGGACAGGATCCCCGGTCAGGAAAAACTGAAGGATTATTTTACCCGGGCGGTGGAGCAGGGACAGATCTCTCATGCCTATATTCTCGAGGGAGAGCCGGGAACGCCGGGACGGGAGCTGGCGGAAGCCTTCGCCCGGATGCTGCAGTGTGAGAAGAGAACCGGCTGCGGTGACTGCCCTTCCTGCCGGGCCTTCGATGAGGGAAATCATCCGGATGTGATCCGGGTGAGTCACGAGAAGCCGGATGTGATCCGGGTGAACGAGATTCGCGAACAGCTTGTGGATGACATGGGAATCCGTCCCTACCGCGGGCCGTACAAGATCTACCTGGTCGATGAGGCGGAGAAGCTGAACATGCAGGCACAGAACGCGCTGTTAAAGACACTGGAGGAGCCGCCGGGATACGGAGTGATCCTTCTGATCACCGTCAATGCGGGGGCGCTTCTTCCCACGATCCGCTCGCGCAGCATCTGTCTGGAGCTTGCGAGCGGGGGGAGCGGGCTTGAGCTTCTGGAGGAGGAACAGCGCAGGCAGATCCTTTCGGTGTTAAAGAAGGCTTCGGACTGCGACCGGACAGAGCTGGCAGCGGCCGCCGCAGAGTGGAAGGAGGCGGGCATACCGTTCCGCCTTGTGCTGCACCTGATCCGGGTCTGGTTCCGGGATATCCTGGTGTGGAAGGATCTGGGGCAGGATCGGTTCCTGATTCTGAAGGAAGAGGTGCGGGCTGTTCGGGAGGCGGCGGAGCGTTATTCCTACCCGGCGCTTCAGAGGATCCTGGAGCTGACGGACCGGACAGAGAGACGCATCGCCTCGAATGTGAATTATGAGTTGGCTATGGAGCTGCTGCTGGCCGCCCTGCGCGTGCCGGAGAAACAGGAGGAAAGATAGATGGTGACAATCGTTGGAGTTCGATTCCGCTGTGCGGGAAAGATTTATTATTTTGATCCGGGTGAGGAACAGATTCCCCGGGGAACCAGCGTCATTGTGGAGACGGCGCGGGGGACAGAGATGGGAACGGTGGTCCTGCCCAATAAAGAAGTGGAAGATGAAAATGTGGTACAGCCGCTAAAAACCATTCTGCGCATCGCAACCCCGGAGGATTTCGCAGTGGTCAAGGAGAATAAGGAGAAGGAGAAAGCGGCCTATAAGATCTGTCAGGAGAAGATTGCCCGGCATGAGCTGGAGATGAAGCTGGTCGATGTTGAGTATACCTTTGACGGAAATAAGATTCTCTTTTACTTCACCGCGGATGGGCGGATTGATTTCCGGGAACTGGTAAAGGATCTGGCGTCCGTTTTTAAGACACGGATCGAGCTGCGCCAGATCGGTGTGCGGGATGAGACGAAGATGCTGGGCGGCATCGGTATCTGCGGCCGGAGTCTCTGCTGCAGCACGTATCTGTCAGACTTCATTCCGGTGTCGATCCGGATGGCTAAGGAGCAGAACCTGTCGTTGAATCCTACGAAGATCTCCGGTGTCTGCGGACGCCTGATGTGCTGCCTGAAGAACGAAGAGGAGACGTATGAATATTTGAATGCGCATCTGCCCTCCGCAGGGGATCTGGTTGTCTCCAAAGAGGATGGGATCCAGGGTAAGGTACAGAGCGTCAATGTCCTGCGTCGGATGGTGAAGGTGATGATCAGCACGGAGGGCGACGACGTTGAAATGCAGGAGTTCCCTGCGGATGAACTAGAGATCGTCGCCGGCGGAAAGCGTTCCCGGGGGCGGGCGGAGAATCCGGCACCGGAAAAATTGGAGGCCGCGGAACGTTCGGAGCCGAAGGACGCAAAATCCGGCCATCGGCGTCAGGGAGGACACAGGGAGGCCGGGGAAGGCCGGAGGGAGACCGAGGGTCGAAAGAACCGGAATCAGAACCGAAATCGTTCCGGCCAGAAGCCGCAGCATCAGGAAGGAGACGGAGCTGCGGAGCGTGGTCAGGGGGAGCATGCCTCCAGAGAACACAGCAGACGGGAGCGCGGTCAGGGCGAGCACACTGCGCGGGAACATGGCGCACGGGAGCATGGTCAGGGAGAGAACGGCGGACGGGAACGTAGTTTGGGCGAGCGAACCTCCAGAGAGCGCGGAAGACGGGACCGCGTACAGGGAGAACGCGGCCGGAGATATCGCGGCCTGAGAGGGCGGCGTGGACCGGATGTTTCGGCCGATCAATGACTGGATTCGCCCCGGAGAGCGGGTGGATGACCTGCAGCGGGACGGATACCGCATCCTCCAGAATCCGCAGAAGCCCTGCTTCGGGTTGGATGCGGTGCTTCTCTCGGACTTCACTCACGTGAAGCGGGGGGAAACGGTTCTGGATCTGGGAACCGGTACCGGAATCCTTCCGATCCTGCTGGCGGCGAAGACGGAAGGGCAGTCCTTCACAGGGCTTGAGATTCAAAAGGCTCTGGCGGACATGGCCCGGCGCAGCATCGGGCTCAATGCGCTGGAGGAACGGATCACTGTGGAGGAGGGCGATCTGCGGGAGGCGTCGGTCCGGTTTGGCCGGGCGGCTTTTGACGTGGTCGTCAGTAATCCTCCTTACATGAAGGAAGACCAGGGGCGGACGAGCCCCCATGACGCCCGGGCACTCACCCGGCATGAGATTGCCTGTACGCTGGAGGATGTAGTGCGGGAGACGGCCCGTGTGCTGCGGGTCGGTGGCCGTTTTGATCTGGTGCACCGCCCCGGGCGTCTGGGGGAGATTTTTGAGGCGCTGCATCGGCACCGGCTGGAGCCCAGGCGAATGCGGTTGGTCTATCCGTATGCTGACCGGGAGGCGAATCTGGTCCTCCTCGAAGCCGTACGGGGCGGGAAGCCCGGCATGAAGGTGGAAGCGCCCCTGATCATTTACCGGGAGCCGGGATGCTATACCAGGGAAATGTGCAGAATTTACGGGTTATCTGAGTCGATCTGAGCGGTCTGGAACGAAGAAAATCGGTTTGTTTCGCCGGAATAAGCGGCCTGAATCCGGAGAGAGACGGCTCGATGTGCCGGAGAACGACAGAGAGATCCGGGCCGGAAAGAGGAAAAATCGTATGAGTGGCAGATTGTATCTATGTGCAACGCCGATTGGAAACCTGGAGGACATCACACTCCGGGTTTTAAACACTCTGAGGGACGTGGATCTCATCGCTGCGGAGGATACCCGGCACAGCCGGATTCTTCTGGAGCATTATGAGATCACCACGCCTCTGACCAGCTACCATGAGCATAATAAATATGAAAAGGCGGAGATCCTGGTAGAGAAGATGCAGCGGGGCATGCAGATCGCCCTGATCACTGATGCCGGAACTCCGGCGATCTCCGATCCGGGGGAGGAGCTGGTGCGTCAGGCGCTGCAGGCGGGGCTTCCCGTCACGTCCCTTCCGGGAGCCTGCGCCTGCATCACGGCGCTGACGATGTCGGGACTTCCTGCAAGACGTTTTGTCTTCGAGGCGTTCCTGCCCGCAGAGAAGAAAGAGCGTCGGGAGGTCCTGGAACGGTTGAAGACCGAGTGTCGCACGATCGTTCTCTATGAGGCGCCTCATCATCTGCGGCGCACGCTGGAGGAGCTGACCGAGGCGCTGGGCGACCGGCGCGTGACGATCTGCCGGGAGCTGACAAAGAAATATGAGGAGGGCATCCAGACGACGCTTGTGGGCGCACAGACACTCTACCGGGAGGAAGAGCCGCGGGGAGAGTTCGTCCTGGTTCTGGAGGGCCGTTCTCCGGAGGAGCTGCGGGAGGAAGCGGCGCAAAGCTATGCGGAAATGACGCTGCATGAACATTTGCAGCGCTATCTGGAGACTGGCATGGAGCGCAAAGAGGCCATGAAGCAGGTGGCCCGGGATCGGAACTGCTCCCGGCGGGAGGTCTATCAGGGACTGTTGCAGGAAGAGGACGGGTGATTTATATATCTTTCAGGGGCGCACGCGGCGGGTATCTCACATGTTGTGTGGCCGGAATCTACACCGTGACCCATCCGGCGAGCAGCGTGCTGGCTGCGAGACCGGCGGCGGTGGCGAAGAGAGCTCCGGCCAGGGTGCAGAGTGTCTTAGGGATGAGTGCTGCCGTGCAATAGCCGGTCATGGTATAAAAGGCCGACTCAGTGCAGCGGATGAGCAGGGAGGCCAGGATTCCCTCTGGGGAATCGGGGCCGCAGGTCGCATAGATGTCTGTCAGCAGTCCGTTGGCCGCGGAGGTGGAGAAGATGCGCACCAGAGCCAGAGGAATCAGTTCCGCGGGAAAGTGCAGAGCTTCGGCGGGGGCTGCCAGAAGTTCACTGAGGAAGTCCAGAAAACCGGAGGCGCGCAGGACACCGACGGCCACCATGAGCCCCACGATGGTGGGAAGAATCTCCGCCACCGTTCGCATCCCATCCCTGGCTCCCTGGATGAAATCGTCATACAGCGGCCGACCGCGCCGGAGACCGTAAAGCAGGATGGCGGCGATGCTTGCGGGGAGCAGCAATGCAGAGAGCTGCAATACAATGTCGATAGGATCACGTCCTTTCCAGGAGGGCTGCCGCCCGGGCAAAGAGGATGGCCGCCAGGGTGGAGGCCAGAGTTGCCAGGATGGCGGGCCCCAGGATGATTTCCGGGCAGACCGACTGGTATTGCTGCCGGTAGGCCAGGACGTTGACGGGCAGGAGCTGGAGTGAGGAGACGTTCAGCAGCAGGAAGGTACACATATCGCGGGACGCTGTGCCGTCAGTCCGGGAATTGAGCGCGGCCAGCTCCTTCATCGCCCGCAGGCCGGCCGGGGTGGCGGCCCACCCCAGCCCCAGGACATTGGCGAGGATGTTGGTGGACAGGTAGCCGTTGACAGGGTGATCTTCCGGCAGACCGGGGAAGAGGAGACGGAGAAGGGGCGCCAGGCGGCGGCTGAGGGTGGTCAGCAGGCCGGAATTCTCCGCAATCTTCAGGAAACCGCTCCACATGGAGAGGACGCCCAGCATAGTGAGACAGAGAGTGACGCTGTCGGAAGCTCCCTGCAGGATGCCGTCGGTGAGGGCAGAGGCATGCCCGGTGAGGAGTCCCCAGAAAATACCGAGGAGGAGCATCCCCGCCCAGAGAACATTTAACATACAGATTTTCCCACGGTTTTTATCAGTGTATGATGTCAGGAGCGTCCGTTATGAGGGAATTTGGGGAGCGCGCAGAGCGAATCTCCGCAGGGAATCCGTCGGTATGAATAGGGAGGAAGAGATTTTGACAGAGACAACGCTTTGTTATCTGGAGAAGGACGGCTGTTACCTGCTGCTTCATCGGGTGAAGAAGAAGCAGGATATCAATGAGGGGAAATGGATCGGCGTCGGCGGCAAGCGGGAGCCTGGGGAGAGTCCGGAGGACTGTGCAAGACGGGAGATCCGCGAGGAGACCGGGCTGACTGTGCAGGAGCTGCGCTTCCGGGCGGTCATCACGTTTCTCTCTGATGAGTGGGGAGAGGAGATGATGTATCTCTTTACCTCACAGCATTTTACCGGAGAGCTGGCGGAATGTGATGAGGGAGAGCTGGCCTGGGTGCCGGTGGAGAAGGCGGAGCGGCTTCCCACCTGGGAGGGCGACCGGATCTTTCTGCGGCGTCTTCGCGAGAGAGAGGACTTCTTCTCTCTGAAGCTGGTCTATCACGGCGAGGAGCTCGTGCAGGCCGTCCTCTGGGAGGACGGGAGAGAGAAGATCCTCCGCTGACAGGGAAGGGTAGAAGCGGCTGCAGTCAGGAGAAGCTGGACGATCTGGCGGGAAAACGCTAGGCGGAAAGAGACACATGGATAAAAAAGAGGTTCTGAAGAAATATTTTGGCTATGACGGGTTCCGGGAGGGGCAGGAGACCCTGATCGACGGCATTCTGCAGGGGCAGGATGTCTTCGGCGTCATGCCCACAGGCGCGGGGAAGTCTCTCTGTTATCAGGTTCCGGCGCTGATACTGCCGGGTATCACGCTGGTGATCTCTCCGCTGATCTCTCTGATGCGCGACCAGGTGGGAGCGCTGAATCAGGCGGGGATCCATGCGGCGTATTTTAACAGCTCCCTGACGCCGGGACAGTACCGCAAGGCGCTGGCTCTGGCGGCGGAAGGGCGCTATAAGATCATTTACGTGGCGCCGGAACGGCTGGCCGTAGACAGTTTTCGGGACTTTGCGTTTCGTGCGGAGATTTCTCTGGTGGCCGTGGATGAGGCGCACTGCGTCTCTCAGTGGGGACAGGATTTCCGGCCGAGCTATCTGCGGATCCGTGATTTTCTCGAGGGGCTGCCCCGCCGTCCCGTGGTGGGAGCCTTTACCGCCACGGCGACCCGGGAGGTGCGGGAGGACATCCTCACGGAGCTGGGGCTGGAGAGCGCCCGGACAGTGGTGACGGGATTTGACCGGAAGAATCTCTTCTACGAGGTCCGCCAGGAACGGGATAAATACGCGTTTGTCCGGAAATACGCCGCAGATCGCCCGGGGGAGAGCGGCATCATTTACTGCCTGGCACGGAAAACGGTGGAAGAGGTCTGCGGTCGTCTGCTGCAGGATGGAATCCCGGCGACGCGCTACCATGCGGGGCTCTCCGACGAGGAACGGCGGAGGAATCAGGATGCCTTTCTCTACGAGGAGCGGCGTGTCATGGTGGCGACTAATGCCTTTGGCATGGGCATTGATAAATCAAATGTGCGCTATGTCATTCACTACAACATGCCGAAGGACGTGGAGAGCTATTATCAGGAGGCCGGACGGGCCGGCCGGGACGGCGAGGAGTCCCGCTGCATCCTGCTCTACGCGCCTCAGGACGTGAGGACAAACCAGTTTCTTCTCGAGCAGGGGCGGAAAATGAAGCGCTGACGGAGGAACAGCGGGCGCTGATTCATCAGCGGGATCTGGAACGTCTGCGTCAGATGACCTTTTACGCGACGACGCATGCCTGCCTGCGGGATTTTATCCTGCGGTATTTCGGGGAATACGGAAGCGGGTACTGCGGGAAATGCTCGAACTGCCTGACGGAGTTCGTTGATGAGGATGTGACGGAGCCCGCCCGGGGACTGATCGCCTGTGTAG
>JAJQDL010000119.1:1199-25068 GCA_021202235.1 Lachnospiraceae bacterium | reverse complement strand
CATGGCGGGCCTGCCACAGGGACACATCCTGTTGGAAGATCTGCCGGGCGTCGGCAAGACGACACTGGTGAAAGCGCTTTCTCTGGCCGCCGGCTGCGAATCGCGGCGCATTCAGTTTGTCCCGGATCTGCTTCCTGCCGACATTACCGGCATGAACATTTATGATAGAAATACCGGGAATTTTAAGAAACTGCCCGGCCCGATCTTCATCAACATGCTTCTGGCGGATGAGATCAACCGGGCCGTACCGCGAACCCAATCGGCACTGTTGGAGGCCATGGAGGAACGTCAGGTGACCATCGACGGAGAGACGACGCCTCTTCCCGCTCCCTTTATCGTTATGGCCACGCAGAATCCCGTAGAATCGGAAAGCACCTTTCCTCTGCCGGCCGCTCAGATGGACCGTTTTCTGATCCGTCTGTCCATGGGATATCCCTCGGCCCTCGAAGAACGGCAGATGCTGTTCTCGCTGGGAGACGACATTCCCTTCGACACAATACAACCTGTCACTTCGCCAGAGGAACTGATCCAGGCGCAGCAGGAGTTATCACACGTCCACGTCAGTGAGGCCGTCGCCGACTACCTGATCGCTCTGATCTCGGCGACACGAAACCACCCGCAGCTGCGCATGGGTGCCAGCCCCCGGGCCTCCCGCGCTCTCTTCCGCGCCGCCCGAACCTGGGCTGCCATGGCGGGACGCGATTTCGTTATTCCCGATGACATTCAGGAACTGGCAGAGCCGGTGTTGGCTCACCGGCTGCTCCTGACCGGACAGGCACGCCTAGAGGGTATCACCGCCGCCTCGATCCTTGCACAGATCATCAAAGAGACGCCGGTGCCCCACGGGAACGGGGAGGAATTCTATGGAGCGTAAGGCAGCGCAGGCAGGCAGCGGTACCAGTATGCTGGTGTCCGGCGGGGCTCTGGCGGCCTGGGCGGTCGGTGTTCTCCTCTGCCTTCAGTTCTCCCTCCTGCCCGCGGCTGCTCTTTTCCTCGGTTTTCTGATCCTGGGTCTGATCCTTCGCTTCTGGGGCGAACGGGCCATCCGGCATGTATCACTGAGTGTGAGCTGTCCGCGGCCTCACATCTTCCCGGGGCAGACCCTCTCTCTTTCCTATACTCTGACCAACGACAAGATTCTCCCTCTTCTCTGGCTGGATCTGACCCAAAATGGTCCGGAGACAGACTGTTTTCAACCGGATCCCGCCTTCGAAGCCTACCATGAAGCGGGCACCGCTTCGGAAGCTCCCGCTTCCCTCCGGCAGACCTTCTCTTTTATAGGAAGCTACCAGAGCCTGACATTGGAGAGCCACTGGCAGGGCGTACACCGGGGCATTTACCGCATTGAGCATCTCGCTGCCTGCTCCGGGGATGGCTTCGGCCTCGTGCAGCGGGAGCAGAGCCTCCCTGCCGGACAGATGCCCACACTGGCCGTCTATCCGCGCCCTGTAGAAGTCGATCTCTCTCCCTTCCTCACAAACCAGTGGGACTGCGATACCGGCCGCCATGGATTTCTGGAGGACAACACGATCCTGCGCGGAAACCGGGAATATATGCCCGGCGACAACTGGAAGGCCATCAACTGGCGCATGGCGGCACGAGAACAGGGGCTCCCGGTCAATCTCTACGAGACGATCCGCCCCCGCGCGATCCGTTTTATTCTGGACGGCGAATCCTTCTGCACAGACAAACGCCCTGCATCCGAAATCTCTCCCTCCGGGGAAGAGGAAGAAGGCACAGTCTCTTCCGAAGAGAATGCAGCGCTGTTGGAAGAAGCATTAGAGATTCTGGCCTCGCTCCTGACCGGACTCTCTGACCGACAGATGTCTCTCTCCCTGAGTCTTCCCCGCTCGCGGCGTTTTCGACCCATGACACTGAACGCTGCACCGGGGGACGGCGTCTCCGACCTGCTCTTTCATCTGGCAGGCTATGACTGCGCAGAGACCCCTGTCTCCGAAGAGGCACAGGAAGCGGGCGCCTCTCCCTTCCTCCCCTCGGTCTTTCCCGAAGATGTGATCCCCACGGAAGGTTCGGTCTGGATCATCACCCGCAGCGGACGCAGTCTCCCCGCGAATCTGCTTACACGGCTGCGGCCCGCGCAGGCCCATCTGGTCTGTGCTCAGGATTGGGAGCTTGCAGCGCGGACCGGCTTCGCCGCCCTCCCCCTGGAATCGCTGCGAAAAGGAGGCAACCAATGAGACATCCTTATCTGCAGGACGCAGCCTCTCTTCTGGGAAATGCGGCCGCCCTTCACACCCTGTACATTTTACTAAATACCGACCTGGCCGATCGGGCAGACAGCCGGGGGCTGCTCCTCTGGTGGGGCGCCCTTCTGGTCAGCTATACTCTCCAGGCCTTCTTTCTCCATGGTCTCCGCCTGCCGAAGATCGCTCTGGCGGTCATCCCTGCCACTCTTCTGGCACAGATCCTTCTCACATGGAAAGGCGGACAGGCCCCCGGCGGTCTCCTGGGATGGCTTTACCTTCTCCTGCTGTGGGGCGTCTGTCTGGCACGGAGCGCTGATTTTCTGATTCATCCTGCCTCTGCAGAGAGCCGAACCCTCGACTTCGAGACCTCCACGCTGACATTTGTGCTGTCGGTTCTTCTCTGGTCTGCAGGGATCCTCCCTGAAGCCACCATCTGGCCTCCCGCTGTCGGATCTGCTCTGACGCTCCTCTCGCTGGCGAGTCAGCGAACGGCCCGAGCCGGCAGACGGGGACGAACCGCCCTCTCCGGCCGTATACTCCTCCTGTTGCTTCCCACAGTGACCGTGGGCATCTGTCTCCTGTTCCTCCGTGGGCTATCCTCAGGCGCTTCCAGGGGCGTGCAGGGTCTCACGGCCTGGTTGCATTCGCTCCTGCTCCGTCTCAGCTCGCTTCTGAGCCGTCTGGCGGTCCTCATATACCGCTTTTTCGCCTGGCTTTTCTCACTGCTCCCGACGGCGAAATCCACCCCCGCGGAGCTGCCTCCGGCGGAAACGGCTGCCTCTGCGGCGGCCGAAGCCACGTCAGAGACCGGAAGCATGTTCCTCATCCCGCTCCTAATCCTGATCCTCGTTCTCGGCGCAGTTCTCATCTTTACCCTGTTCCGGCAAAAGCTCCCTCTCCCCTCTTTGCCTGAAGCATCCGGACGGCGCATGCGGCTTCCGCATCCATGGCAGAGACTACGCACGCAGCTGCTTCATTTGCTTCGAAGCCTTCGCTTCCGTCTTCTCTGTCTTACCTGCCGTAACACGCCCTCCGGCCTTCTGGTCTGGCTGGAACGTGCGCTGCGGATGCGAAAAAGCGGACGAACGCCGGATGAGACCAGCCGCCGGTTTCTGCAGCGAACCGGTGAATTGCTTCCAGGCTGCCGGGAGACACTGAACCGTCTGGCGGACTGCCTGGATCAGCAGTATTTCGGGGCAGAGCCTTCTCCCATCCCGGCCGATGAAATACGCCGGATGAGACGGCAGCTGCAGGACGCCCTGCGGGATCGCAGCTGAAATGTATCCGCGCGGGCTGCGTCCGGCGCCAACCGGAAAAATTCCTTACGCAGCCCTGCGCATACAAAAAACAGGCTCTCCTCCCCGACAAAGGGAAGAAAACCTGTTTATTTACGTACGCAGGACTGCGCTCTTATTTGCTCACCACGCAGGGTGCCTCCGGTGTTCCACGGTAGACCGCGCCCTCGGGAATATTGACCCGGGATTCCACAATGCAGTTCTCCAGGACGACACTGTCAGAAATATAAGCGTCGGTGAGAACGATCGAGTTCTTCACGGAACAGTTCTTGCCCACGAAGACCTTGCTCCCCAGGATTGAATTCTGCACTTCGCCGTTAAGAATCGCGCCGTTGGCTACCAGACTGTTCGTCACCTGCGAGCCAGGATTGAACTTGGCGGGTGCATAATCATCCACCTTGGTCTGCACTGCCGGATAATCCCGGAAGAAATGCTTCTGCATCTCCGGCTTCAGGAATTCCATATTCACATCGTAATACGCCTTGACCGTGGAAATGTTATTCCAGTAGCTGTCCATGCGGTAAGCCATGATCTTCTTCACGTTCTTCTGACGGATCAGGACATCGCGGACGAAATCATACCACTCCATCTCCTTGCACTGCTCCATCAAAGAGATCAGGAGACGGCGACGGATGATATACACACCGCAGGAAACCGTGTTCAGTTCGGTCGCAATAGGCTTCTCCTCGAAATCCAGAATGCGGCCTTCCTCATCCGTGCGGACTACACCGAAACGGCTCACGTCCACCGCACCTGTCATGTCCTTGCAGACAACCGTGATATCTGCCTCCGTCTCCGTGTGGAAAGCGATGGCATCATTGTAGTCCATCTTGTAAATACCGTCACCGGAGGTGATCACCACATAGGGCTCATGGCGCTGATACAGAAAATCCAGGTTCTGGGCGATGGCATCCGCCGTTCCCCGGTACCAGTTGTTATTCGCCGGAGTAATCGTCGGGTTGAAGAGGAAAAGTCCCCCCTGCTTTCTGCCGAAATCCCACCATTTGGAGGAATTCAGATGCACGCTCAGGGAGCGCGAGCTGTACTGAGCGTGCACGGCTACGGTTCCGATCTGGGAATGGCTCATATTGCTCAGAGCAAAGTCGATAGCGCGGAAGCTGCCCGCGACAGGCATCGCGGCGATCGCACGCTTTTGCGTAAGCTCTTTCATCCTCTTGCTGTTCCCGCCTGCTAAAATAATTCCCAATGCCTTCATGCCTTGTCACCTGCCTTCACAATAAATCCGCCATCCTCAAGTCTCGCATTCGGGTAATCCTCCGCCGTCGTCTCACCGACGATCGCGGTATTGAGGCCGATGCTGACGCCCGCCGGAACGACTGAATTCTCGGCAATCGTCACCAGATCGCTGTTGTACACTCTCGTATCCAGCTTGCTCTCGGCAAACTGACCTTCGCCCAGCACGACATTATCGCCGATCACGACGTTCTCCGCCACGATAGCCTTCTTCATACGGACATTCTTCCCGATCTTGGCGCCCTCCATGACGATGCTGTCCTGAATCAGGCTGCCCTCGCCAACAAAAACGTCCGCGCCGATGACGGAGTGGTTCACCTTGCCGTAGATCTCCGAGCCGCCGCCGATGATACAGCGCTCCGCCGTCGCGTCCGGCCCCATATACTGAGGCAGCATCGTGCTGCTCTCCGTATAGATCTTCCAGAACTCTTCATAGAGATTAAACTCGGGAACCAGATCCACCAGCTCCATGTTCGCTTCCCAGTAAGAGCTGAGAGTTCCTACATCCTTCCAGTATCCGGTGAACTCATACGTATACAGATTTTTCTGCTGCTCAAAGCAGTAGGGAATCACATGCTTGCCGAAATCGCACTCCGGGACATCCTTCAGCGTGATCAGCGCATCGCGCAGCACCGGCCAGCTGAAAATGTAAATACCCATGGAAGCCAGATTGCTCTGCGGCTCCTTCGGCTTCTCCTGGAAAGCAGTGATCTTATTATTCTCATCCGCCACAACGATACCGAAGCGGCTGGCCTCCTCCCACGGAACCGGCATCGCGGCGATCGTTACATCTGCGCCGTTACGCTTATGGATTGCCAGCATCTCCTCGTAGTCCATCTTATAAATATGGTCTCCGGAAAGAATCAGGACATAGTCCGGATTGTATCTCTCCATGAACTCCAGGTTCTGATAAATCGCATTCGCCGTACCGGTATACCACTCCGTGTCCGACGTCTTCTCATACGGCGGCAGGATGCTCACACCGCCGTTCCGCTTGTCCAGATCCCTCGGATTTCCATAGCCAATGTGAGTATACAGACGAAGAGGACGGTACTGTGTCATCACACCCACCGTATCCACACCCGAATTCACACAGTTGCTCAGGGGGAAATCGATGATCCGATACTTTCCGCCGAAAGACACTGCCGGTTTCGCTACCTTGGAAGTCAGCACACCGAGTCTGCTTCCCTGGCCGCCTGCCAGAAGCATGGCGATCATTTTCTTCTTAACCACGCAAACACCTCTCTCTTCCTCCGGACCTCCCACGCCAAATATCCTGACGGCTCAGGAAGCTCACGTCCCACGCGGGAAATCCGATGAATCATTACTACCGTTTGTTATTATATCATAGTCCCATTGAATTTTAAAGGGAATTGTAGATTTTCCAGGAAGAATTCACGGAGATTTTCCGGGAACTTTACAGGAATTTTTACCGGGAATTGAATCATCGATTTTCACCTTGAAGAAGTCCGCAAAACGGATTATACTGTTCACAAAAAGGAGGCCTTTCCTTTGCGTTTTATACATACAGCAGACAACCATCTGGGAGCGACCCCCGACAGCGGGATGCCCTGGAGCAAAGAGCGGGCACAGGCTCTGTGGGATACCTTTCGAAAAATTATCGCGACAGCCGACGACACACAGGCGGACCTTCTGCTCATCGCCGGAGATCTGTTCCACCAGCAGCCCCTGCAACGGGAATGCAAAGAGGTCAATTATCTGTTCTCTACTATTCCCGATACCCGGGTCATCCTTATCGCCGGGAATCACGACTATATCACACCTTCCTCTCCCTATCTGACCTATCCCTGGGAGAAAAATGTAACGGTTCTCGCCTCCGAGACAGCAGACTCCGTGTATTTCCCGGAGATTCACACGGAGGTGCACGGCTTCAGCTACCATCGGCGGGAGATTCACGAAGCGCTGTGCGACAGCCTGACAGCCCCGGATGACGGACGTTTCCACATCCTGCTTGCTCACGGCGGCGATGAAAAACACGTCCCTCTGCACATGAATCAACTGATCCAATCCGGTTTCGATTATATCGCTCTGGGACACATCCATCAGCCCCACCTGTGGGATAAAGCGCCGATCGCCTACTGCGGCTCTCCGGAACCATTGGATAAGACCGACATCGGCCGACGCGGATACATCATCGGCGAGCTTTCCGGGACGGGCTGTCATTACCGCTGGCAGGCCTCCGCTTCCTGTCAGTACCGTACCCTCACTGCTACAGTCAATACGCATACGACCACCGCACAGCTGACAGACACACTGCGGAAGAATCTGCCCCAGGATGGCCGCTCCATCTACCGCGTCACCCTCACCGGACAGAGGGATCCTTCGGTTCGTTTTGACCCGGAGATCATCCGGCAGGCCGGATGCATCGTGGATATCACGGACAATACAGAACCCGCTTACGATCTGGACGCACTGCAGGCCGAGCATGCGCACGACCTCGTCTCCCGCTATATTCAGGCACTGTCGGGACCGGAGGCCACCCCTCTGGAGCAGAAGGCTCTTCACTATGGCCTTCGTGCTCTGCTAAATCTGGATTAACCTGTCCATCTCCGCCCACCACGGGCCGGCAAAGGAGAATGATTTTGGAATATCGTCGACTGCACATCAATCATTTTGGAACCCTTCAAAATCAGACACTGGAGTTTTCTGAGGGGATCAATGTCATCTATGGCCCCAACGAGAGCGGCAAGTCCACGCTCCACGCCTTTCTGGAGGCCATGCTTTTTGGCATGGAGCGGGGGCGGGGCAAAGCGGCCCGCCGCGACGCTTACAACCGCTATTTTCCTGCGGAGGGAAGCAGCACCTACGGTGGCGTCCTGGAGCTGACACGAGATGATACGCGCTATACCATCTACCGCAATTTCCAGAAGGATCCCCGCGGATATACCCTGATGGACGAGACTCACAGCCGTCAGCTGAATCTGACGGAGGAAGAGTACCGGCAATTTCTCTCGGGATTAACCCGCCCCCTGTACCGCAACACGCTCTCTCTGGGGCAGCTGCAGGCCTCCGTCTCCGGCAGCCTGTCGGAGCAGCTCAGCAACCACATTGTCAACCTCAACACGACCGGCTCCTCCTCCCTCGATATCGCGCAGGCACGGGAACGGCTGAAAAAGGATCGGCGGCAGCTGGAGCTCTCCTACTCCCGTCAGGCAGAACAGGAAGCGAAGCAGCTGGATCAGCGCATCGGTCTCCTCCGGGAAGAAATGGAACAGACAACCGATTGTCCGGACTTCCGCGAAATGGAAAGTGAGAGCGCTGCCCTGGATCAGAGAATTGACCGTATGAATCAGCGCCGGGAGGCACTGACCCGGGAGATTCAGGAGGATGAGGCCTACCTGGCGGATCGCTCTTCCGGTGATCTGGCAGCTCTGGCGGAGGCGGAGGAAGATCTGGCGCCGTTGACAGCGCGGCGGGATCGCTATCTCAGCCGCCACAAGGGAGCACTCTCCACGCCCCTGCGAATCGCCAGCCTGTTTTTCGCGCTGCTCCTCCTGTGTCTGGGCGGCGGCGGACTCCTCCTGGGAGCCTGGTCCTATCTGAGGGGACACGCCCTCCGGGGCATCGGTCTGGCGGCCGTGGGAGGACTTGCGGCTCTCCTCTGTCTCCTGACCATACTTCGCCTCCTGCAGGATCATGCGTTCCGTCAAAATGAACATCGTATTCATGATCTGTATCGCCGCATCTGGCTCGATGCGCCTCCGGATGTGACGGATCGGAATCTGGACGAGTTTACCGCTCTTCTCGAAAGCATGAAAGAACGCCATGCCTCCCTTCGGAAAAACCGGGAGGAGGAGCGCTCTCTGACAGAACAGCTGCTGCAGGCTCAGTCCAGAGTCCGCCAGCTTCACGCCCGGCTGGAGAGCATTCACCATGAACTCTGGCAGCAGGATCAGCGGGAAGAGGCTCTGCGTGAATTGCTTCAGGAGAAAGAGGCTCTCTCCGGTCAACTGGCACAGAATCAGCTCCTCGCGGAGGAGATCTCTGCGGTAGATCTGGCTGCGGAGACCATCGACCATCTCTCCGAGACAGCCTTTGATTCATTCGGACACTATCTGCAGAAGACCGCTTCGGAGCTGCTTTCCCAGATCACCAACGGGCGATACACACGGCTTCTGATTGACGACAGCCTGAATATCACGCTGGAACGAAACCACACTGCCGTCAGTCTGGACGGACTCAGCTGCAGTACGCTGGATCAGGTCTATCTCTCCCTGCGCGTCGCCTGCATTCGCTTCTTCTGGCCTGAGGAGCCCATGCCGCTGCTGCTTGACGAGAGCTTCGCTCTCTATGATGCAGACCGCATCGCGGAAACGCTTCGCTGGCTTTCCGAATCCTATCCGGGCCAGGTTCTCCTCTTCACCTGCCAGCACAGGGAAGAAGACATCATGAAAAAATGCCATATAGAGTACGAGACCATCTCCCTGTAGGAGATGGTCTCGTACTCTATATACATCATTCATCTATTATATACATCATTCGCATCGGCCAGGAGACGGTTCATCCGGCTCCTGGTCGTCTGCGCGGGGCGCGTATGGCGTAAGCCATAAAAAACATTACGCGCTCCTGTGCATCCATACTATAGTGAATGACGTTTTGCGTCATTCACTATAGTAGTCCGCAATCACATCCCAGATGCTCTCGCTTTCCATGCCCAGCTTCCAGAATGCTGCACCGGCGAGCTCATAGGACTGCATCATGGAAAGTCTGGTCTTCATGGAATCCTCATCCTCCAGCCAGATCTGGTACACTGTTCCGTCCTCTTCGATCTTCACATAGTTCTGTCCCACATCGGACAGCCAGGAGGCTTCCCCTCCGTGCTCCGTCACGAACTCTGCCGCCGCTTCCATGCCGAGCGCCTCCGAGGTCAGCTCTGTGGAGGTCTCCGTCCACAGCCGTGTATAGAAGGGAACTCCGTTGATCACCTTCTCCGCAGGAACCTCCTCCAGTGTATCCGTGATGCCGGCCTGCACGAAGGACAGAGAGGCAGTGGAACCGGGCTCGGAACCATTATAGTGCTCATCATACCCCATAATGATCACATAGTCGGCGACAATTCCCTGCTCCTCTCGGTTATAGAACTCTGTCCACGCCGAAGGAACGCTGTTATCCACGGACAGCACCAGTCCCCGCGCCCGGCACTCCACCGAGAGCTCACGGATCAGCTGGATGAATCCGTCTCCGTCCTCCGAATCCAGGTTCTCGATATCTACATTCAGGCCATCGGCTCCGCAGGCCTCCAGTTCCTCCATGACTCCTTCAATCAGCTTCGTGCGATTGGTCGTGGATGTCAGGAGCTCCGTCATATCCACTTCGGTATGATTCACGTTCTCCAGCACCACCCATACATCCAGCCCCGCTGCGTGAGCCGTCTCCACATACTCTGCGCTGGCCGAGGAAGAGAACGTCCCGTCTTCTCCGGTAATGGAAAACCAGGTAGGCGCCATAGTCGTTGCCGCCGTATCCTGATCAATAAATGATTGCAGCGACTCCAGCCCTGTCGTGTCGATTACCTGCTGCCAGACCAGACAGACTTCATAATCCACAGAGATCGAGGTGTACTCCGGCTCCGTATAAGGGCCCGTCGTCTCCACAGCCTCCGTCTCCCCGATGGCAGAATTAAGAATATATCCGATGAGTCCCCCTTCCGTCTGGACCTCACTCCATGTATCCATCTGATTCAGGATGATCACTTCTTCCCCGGCTTCCAGATCTGCCAGGATCTCGCTCTTGATCCCCCCGAGAACCCGCAGTTCCGTATCCTTCGAGAGAGTTCCCACCTGTTCGCTGCCCCATTCTGTCTGCAGAACAAGCCGCGTAGGATTATCAAAATATTCCACCTGAATATTGGAGTATTCCTGAACATAAGAGAGGGAAATATACACGGTATCGTCCTGCTCCAGAAAGACCGGCGCTCCATCGTATTCCGTGTCGGCGTCGGCCCGGACTGTCTCCTCCGGCAATGTGTAGAGCAACAGCTTCTCGAAAGAATCCCAGTAAAAACGTCCGTTCAGTTCATCCCGGATCACTTCATAGGACAGGTAGGCGTGGCCCTCGAACCACAGAGCCTGACTGTCGATCCACTGGTGATTGGCAATGACGGACGCATATCCGTCTTCCGTTCCATACAGAGCCTCCAGATCCGCATGTTCACTGGAAGGCGTAAAACGGCTAAAAATCTCGCCAACAGCCGCCAGCAGAAGTACGATGACGATCAGCCCCAATACGATCAGCGCGGGAAGCATCTGTTTCCTTTTTTGTCTGCGTTTTTTTCTTCTTCGTTCGGTTCTTCTCATCCGCTGCCTCCGCTATCTTTCTGTCTGCTCATATTCAGACAGGCATGAGCAGACAGTATATCATAGGAAGGAACCTTTTTCAAACCATTCCGGGGTTCTCCCGGTAAGCAGTATGATTCATCCGGAAGATTGACAGAAGGGCTGTCCCTTTCCGGCTTTTCCGAGACTGGATTCAGACCTTTCTCCTGAATGATCCTCTGCTCCCGGTCAGCAAGACATACAGTCGGAAGAAATGCTCTGCTCTGCCGCCGACGCAGGATGCGGCGTCCCTCTCCCGGCAGCTCTGACCCACCTGAGCGCCGGAAAGAACTCTCTCCCATGACTTCGCCGTATTTCCCCGAAAGAGGATGCGAACCTTATGACATATCGAACCGATTTCTTTTCCTGAAGTTCCCCGTCGAAAACCACGCATTTTTTGCTTTTTTAATAGGAGCTATGCAGTTTCTTCCTCTCCCCGCGCTGATCTGCTCCGAAAACCGGAAGTCCCTGCAAAAACAGAATATCAGCAGGCAGGAAGGATGTCACGCAACAAGCTGCCACAATCTGTGGCATTTTCCGGCGCTGGCCGCACTGCTCCGACCCTCTTACTCCTCTTTATAATTTATTCACAGAATATTCCTTTACATTCCGCCCGGGTTTAGGGTATACTATAGCGAACAAACAAGATTTTGTCGTTATGCCATAAATCTGCCGAAAGAATGGAAGTGATGTTGGAATGAAAATTGAGAAGATCAGTGAAAGCCAGATCCGCTGTACGCTGAATTACAGTGATCTGCACGCCCGCCAGCTCTCTCTCCTGGAGCTCGCCTACGGAAGCGACAAAGCGCGGGTTCTCTTTCGTGAGATGATCGAGCGGGCCGGCAACGAAGTCGGATTTCACGCAGATGATATTCCACTTATGATAGAAGCCATCCCTTTGTCCAGTGACGGAATCATGCTGATCATTACCAAGATTGAAGATCCGGATGAGCTGGATACACGCTTTGCCAGGTTTACCCCCGGCACCTATGAAGAATATCAGATCGAATACGAAGCAGACGCGCAGCCCACGGTCTCTGCCGGAGATATTCTCGAGACGCTGAGTCGTCTGCTGGAAGACAGCGGACAAAAAGAAGAGTCCATGGACGCTCTTCCTCTCTCCTCCGTTTTCCGCTTCACCCGTCTGGACCCGATCCTCGAATCTGCCGTCGTGCTCCGGGGCATTTACCGGGGCGCCAATTCTCTGTATAAGTGTCACTCTGACCGGAACTATTACCTTGTTGTCCATAAGTCTGATCACACAGCAGAAGAATTCAACAAGATCTGCAATGTCCTCACCGAGTATGGACAGCGGATCCGCAGCAATCCGGCTTCCGAAGCTTACTATGAGGAGCATTTTGAACGTCTGACCGGGCCGGAAGCTCTCCAGCATCTGGCTGTCTAATCTTCTGTTCATCGCCAAAACAGGCGGCAGACGACGGCGACTTCCTTCCCGAACGAAAAGCTTTCTTTCATCGACAGAGATTATGTCTCTGTCGATTCTTTTTTGCCGATTTTCCCCGATGACATTTCCTTGTCGCTCTTCCCCGGCCTGTACTATAATAGGCAAGGCAGGATACAGACAGGAGGCATCAAATATGGACGATCATCACTATCTCATCTCAGAGGCCGCCCGGGAAGCCGGCGTGGAAGCTCATGTGCTCCGTTACTGGGAAGAAGAACTGGATCTGGAAATACCGAGGAATGACCTGGGACACCGTTATTATACGGAGGAACACATCCGCCTGTTCCAGGAAATTCAGGAATTAAAAGGGAAAGGGTACCAGCTGAAAACCATCCGGGATATTTTGTACGGCGATAAAGCCCCCAAAACGGATCTCTACATCCCCAACGAGGAAGAGCTCCGCAGGCAACAGGAAGCGAAAATGCAGCAGTTCCGCTCGATCATGACACAGATCATGACGGATGCCCTGAACCACAACAACCCTGCGCTCAGTCAGAGCGTCAGCAGCCAGGTGGGGGACCGCCTCGTAAAAGAGATGAATTACGCGTTTCGTGAAAAGGAAGAGCGGGAGGAGGAACGTTTCAAAAAACTGGACGAGTCTCTGCGCTCCATGCAGAAAAACGGGAAAGCCCGGGCGGAGGCCGCCGCGGCGAAAGCTCCGGTCATGGCGATCAAAAAGAAAAAACCCTTTGGCCGGGGCTGAACTTCCCCTGAAAAAGGCAAGAAAAAAGCCCGGTCGAACCGGGTTTTTTTCTTGCCAGATGTGATCATCAGCCGGCAGAGATCGCGTCGTTGGGGCAGGTTGCCTCGCAGGTACCGCAATCCAGGCAGGCATCCGCATCGATTACGTACTTGCCATCGCCCTCGGAGATCGCCTCCACAGGACATTCCGCCGCACAGGCGCCACAGCTGATGCAATCGTCAGAAATTACATATGCCATAGGATCATTCCTCCTAACATTAGATTTGCCCTTATTGTAATACAGCAGGTGGGAGATTTCAAGTAAATTTTTGAGCGGCTTGAAATCAGAGAATCTTTATTATATAATAAGGACACCGTCTGCAAACAGAGCCGGACGGTACATCTCATTTCACGTACAAGGAGGCAACATCTCATGGCACAGGTAACAAAGGATATGCTGATCGGCGAGATTATCAATATGGATATCAATACTGTCCCCATCCTCATGGGGGCGGGCATGCACTGCATCGGCTGCCCTGCCTCCCAGGGCGAATCCCTGGAAGAGGCCTGCATGGTTCACGGCATCGACAGTGACCTGATGGTGAACGCCATCAATGAATATTTTGCAGCAAAGGAACAGCCTGTAGAGGCGTAACGCCCGCCAGACTTTCCTGCAACACAGCAAAAACGGCCTGTCGTACTCCGGTACGGGGCCGTTTTTGCTGTCTTTATTTCTTCATGTTGACAAATTTTGTATAATTCGGCAGCCACACCAGCTCGACGGTCCCGATGGGGCCGTTTCTCTGCTTGGCCACGATGACCTCGCAGATATTTTTGGACGGGCTGTCCTTGTTGTAGTAATCATCCCGGTAGAGGAAGAGGACCACATCCGCGTCCTGCTCGATGGCGCCGGATTCACGCAGGTCGGAAAGCATGGGACGATGATCCGCGCGGCTCTCCACAGCCCGACTTAGCTGGGATAGGGCGATGACCGGACACTCCAGTTCCCTGGCCAACGCCTTGAGGGAACGGGAGATCTCCGAGATTTCCTGCTGCCGGTTGTCCGAAGCGCGGCTGCCGCTGCCGCTCATCAGCTGCAGATAGTCAATAATAATCAACTGCAGGCCGAACTCCAGCTTGTATTTCCGGCATTTGGTGCGCATCTCACTGACTGTGATACCCGGGGTATCATCGATGATCAGCTTCGAGCGGCCTACTGTATTGACGCCCTCCACCAGACTGTCCCAGTCCTCATCGGTGAGGTTGCCGGTACGGATATTCTGGGCATCCACCCGGGATTCCATGGCAAAGAGCCGGTTCACCAGCTGCTCCTTCGACATCTCCAGGCTGAAAATGATCGTACTGATCCCCTTGCGGAAGCAGGCATATTGCGCGATGTTCAGCGCGAACGCCGTCTTCCCCATCGAGGGGCGCGCTGCCAGCAGGATCAGATCCGAAGGCTGCAGACCGGCCAGCTGACGATCCAGATCCGTGAATCCCGTGGGAATCCCGGTGACAGGGTTCTTGGTCCGAGATGCCTTGTGAATACGTTCAAGAGCCGTCAGGGCGATCTCCTGGATGGGAACGTAATCTCCCTCCCGCCGCTGATTCAGGACCTGAAACATCTTCTTCTCAGTATCCGCCAGGATATTCTCCGTCTTATCCTTTCCGGCGTAGCAGGCATTGGCCGTCTCCTCGGAGGCGTGGATCAGCTTGCGCAGCAGAGATTTCTCATAGACGATCTCCGCGTAATATTTGGCATTCGCCGAAATGGGAACCGCTGCAACCAGCTCGCCGATGTAGTCTAGGCTGCTGACCTCCGGCGGAACATCCTTCTCTTTCAGCCGATCCTGCAGGGTCAGCAGATCTACGGGATGCCCCTCCTCGTACAGCTCGATCATCGCATCATAGATGATCCCATACTGCCTGTGATAAAAATCCTCCCCGCGGACAATGTTCTCGACAACAGCGATCGCATCATTATCGAGAATCATGGCGCCGATGACCGTCTGCTCCGCCTCGACACTATGGGGAAGGACACGTTTTACCAGATTTTCTTCCATATCCATAGCCGTATCCGTTTGTATATTCTTACTCTTCCATCACCCGCACCGTCAGTTTTGCCGTCACGTCACGGTGCAGCTTCACATTCACCTCATGATCTCCCAGCGTCTTGATCGGCTCCGGGAGAACGATCTTCTTCTTGTCCAGATCCAGACCATGCTGCTCCTTCACCGCCTGAGCGATTTCCTTCGAAGCAACAGCGCCGAAGAGCCGTCCGCCCTCTCCCACCTTCGCCTTGAGCACGACTGTCTTTGCCTCCATAGAGCGGGCCAGCTCCTGGGCATCCGCCAGATTTTTAGCGGCCACTTTAGCCTCATGATTCTTCTGCTGCTTCAGCTTCGCCAGGTTCTGAGGTGTCGCCTCCACTCCCAGCTTCTTCGGCAATATATAGTTACGAGCATAGCCGTCGTTGGCTTTAACAACATCTCCCTTTTTCCCGAGAGATTTTACATCTTCCAGCAGTACGATCTGCATAAGAGCCTCCTTATTCCTGGCCGAATGGCCATCACGGATCCCTTTACGGGACCTCCTTATTTCTTTTTTTAAAAAATTCCTTCCTGTTTCATCTGGAGGATCGTATCCTTGACTCTCTGTTTTGCTTCCTCCACTGTGCAACCCTTCAGCTGCGCTCCGGCGATACTCAGATGACCGCCGCCGCCCAGACGTTCCATGATCAGCTGCACATTTACCTCATCAATAGAGCGGGCACTGACATAAATGGTTCCATTATATTCTGTCAGGACGATTGACGCTTTCACACCCACGATGTTCAGCATCTCGTTCGCTGCCTGCGCTCCGATGATCGTCGGGCTCTCCAGCCCCTCACCGGAGCAGACGCCGAAGGCAAAGCTCTCCTCGAACATCTCTGCGCCGCTGACTGTCCGGGCCCGCGCACGGATGTCGTCCGGGCTCTCCCGAAACAGCTTCCGGACATTGGTCACATCGGCCCCATGGCGCCGCAGGAAGGCGGCCGCCTCGAAGGTCCTCACTCCGG
Source organism: Lachnospiraceae bacterium (assembly GCA_021202235.1). Lineage (GTDB taxonomy): Bacteria > Bacillota > Clostridia > Lachnospirales > Lachnospiraceae > UBA3305. The sequence continues at coordinate 8,772 of JAJQDL010000119.1, read as the reverse complement.
CCTTGTTGGTGAAATTGTTCGTATCCACGACAATGCCTGCATAGATCGTCTCTGCTTCGATCGGACGCAAACGCAGAGAATCGTCAAAATACTGCAGGATCTCCGCCACCATCTCACTGGCAGAAGAAGCATAAGACTCAATATAAGAAAGAGTCGCCTTCTGAATTGTCTCATTTCCCTGTCGATGGTGATCCAGTACCACGACCGTGGACGCCCGGTCCAGAAGTGCCGGGCACTCCGTATAGCTGGGGCGATTCACATCCACCACCACCACGATTGTGTTCGCATCCCGGCGGGCCAGCGCCTTCTCACTGGAAATGATCATGTCAGAGGGATATTCAGAGTGATTCTGAAACCGCTTCACCATCGGGCGAAGGGAAGAGCTGACTTCATCAATGACAATATGCGCCCTCTTATCCAGGGTTTTGGCGGCCCGGAAGATTCCCACCGCCGCTCCGAAGGCATCTACATCGGGGATCTTGTGTCCCATGATCAGAATCTGATCCTTCGTCAGCATCAGCTCCCGCAGTGCCTGCGCCTTGACGCGGGCCTTGACACGGGTATTCTTCTCATGCTGCTGCGTCTTGCCGCCATAGTATTTGATCTGCTCCGGCGTCTTGACCACGGCCTGATCACCGCCGCGCCCCAGGGCCAGATCCATGGCCGTCCGGCACAGCTCATTGTTCTGTTCCATCGAAGAGCCTTCTGTCCCGATACTGATACTCAGCGTCACAGCGATGTTGTTGCCGATATTGAGGGTCTTGACGTCCTCCAGGATCGAGAAGCGGTCCTCCTGCACGTCCGTCAGCCCCTTTTTCCGCATGAACAGAAAGAATTTATCTTTCTCTGTCTTACGGACAATGCCGTCATAATTGGCGAAATACTTGCTGATCTTTCGTTCGATCAGGGCCGCCAGAAGAGACTGCCGCACCGCCTCCGCGCTGCTCATGGCTTCCTCGTAATTATCAATGTAAATCAGACCGACCACGGTCTTCTGCTCTTCCAGCCTGGTCAGAGCTTCCAGATGCTCTGTCTCATCAAACAGGAACAGAGAATACATATCCGCATCCGCGGAAACCATCTGCATCTGCGCCTCATAGGCCCGCCCGTTCCAGTGGATGTGTTCGGTTCTCCTCTCCTCATCCTGCGGAAGGGACCCGGACAGGGCCGGCAGAGCCTGTGCAGACAGTTCTTCTTCCTCCTCTGTCTCCGGCATCAGCTCCTCGAGTGCATTGTTGCCCCAGAGCAGTTCGCCCTCATTCCCCAGCACCCCATAGGGCACCGGAAGATTCTGAATCTGCTCCCGCTGCTTATCCTGGAAGGACATGGCAAAATCCACCAGTTCCTCCTCCGTCTGTCTTCTCCACGAAACAGTCCACCATATGGCAAAAATCAGATAAAGCAGATCAAAAACAGTCACGACAATCCCGGCAAACAGATTAATGACAAATACTGCCACAGTCACAATCATCAGAACCGGCAGAATATAGATGGGCCAGCGCAGAAGCTGCAGCATTCTTCCCTGTATTTTGTCGTCACGTTTCATTGCTTCCTCCCGCGGCGCCGTATCAAAGGCTCCGCACACCTGAAATCCTTCCGCGGCCGCTCATCGAGCATGAATGCTCCTGACACCTCCGGCGGATGCGCTTATGCGCAGGTACAACAATATCAGGTATTTTACCATAATTTCTATCTGTTTTCAAGCAACGGGACCTGTCCGGCGGGAATGAACTGTCCGCGCAGCTCGATGATCGGACCGCCGGTATTCTCCAGATACTCCCGCGTGATCGTCACCCGGCCAATGTTGGAATCCTTGGGTATCTCATACATGATATCCAGCATATATTCCTCCAGGATCGCGCGCAGCGCCCGGGCACCGGTGTCCTTCTCCATCGCCTTTTCGGCAATGACCTCCAGCGCGCCGTCGTCAAAGACCAACTCCACCTCATCCATGGCCAGAAGCTTCTGATACTGCTTCAGGATCGCATTCCGGGGTTCCTTGAGGATTCGGATCAGAAATTCTTTCGTCAGAGGCTTTAACGCCACCAGGATGGGCAGCCGGCCGAGGAATTCCGGGATCATACCGAACTTCCGCAGATCCTCCACCTGCACCTGGGAGAGCAGATCCCTGTCGTCATCATAACGATCCTTCAGATCCGCCTGAAAACCGATCGAAGAACGTTTGTTGAGACGCTCCCGGATCACATCATTCAGATCCGGGAAGGCGCCGCCGCAGATAAAGAGGATATTCCGGGTGTCCATCGTAGCCATGGGGACCATACCGTTCTTGCTTCCGGCTCCCACCGGCACCTCCACCTGACTGCCCTCCAGCATCTTCAGCAACTCCTGCTGCACCGATTCCCCGCTGACATCCCGGGTATTGGAATTGCGCTTCTTGGCGATCTTATCAATTTCATCGATGAACACAATGCCGTGCTCTGCTTTCTCCACGTCATTGTCCGCCGCTGCCAGCAGCTTGGAGAGAACACTCTCGATATCATCCCCGATATAGCCGGCCTCGGTCAGCGAGGTCGCGTCGGCGATCGCCAGCGGCACATCCAGCAGCTTCGCCAGTGTCTTCACCAGATAGGTCTTGCCGCTGCCCGTCGGGCCGATCAGAAGCATGTTGGACTTCTCGATCTCCACACCGTCCTTATCATCGGCCAGAATCCGCTTATAATGATTGTATACCGCCACGGAAATGGTCTTCTTGGCCTGCTCCTGCCCCACCACATATTCATCCAGCATCGCCTTGATCTTATGCGGCGTGGGAACATCCTTCATCGTAAAATCCGGGGTGGATTTCCCCTTTTTCTTCTTCACCTTCTGGCGCTGAGGGATCTCCATCCCGCCCCAGCTGCCCAGCTGCGACAGATCAATCATACGGAAATCGATACGGGGGAAGCCCTGCATATTCCGGCTCCCGTCATCCTTTCCTGACTCTTCGGGGTCTTCGTCCTCCTGCCCCTCTGCCTTCACTTCCTCTGTATTTTCCACAGAATCTGCTTCGATGATCTCCGTCTCTGCAGCGGAAGACTCTTCCTCCGCCGCTACCGGTTCCGTATCCTTTCCTGCCTCCGGCCATTCCATCATTCCCGGCATCATCTGCTGGATCATGGGCGCCGCATTGATTGCCTTCTGCAGGCAGTCGTTGCACACGCACAGATTCGCCGGCAGGTGAATCATCCGCCCCGCCTTGCTCTCCGGACGTCGGCAAATGCTGCAGACCTCCTCATAGCCCCCATCCCGGGAGCTTCCGTTTTCCGTATCCTTCGTGTTTTTCTCATCCGACATTCAATACAGTCCTCCGTCATGAGTTTCTTCCATAAAGTATAAATCAGGCAGAACGGTTAAACAAGTAAATTTGTATAAAATTCCTATAACGCGATACAGGGACTCAGCGTCCGGAGTAGAACACTTACACAGGGTATGTCCCAGATGTACGACATGAAGCCAACCCTTTCAAACGTGAATGGATCACGAAATATACTTCCTCACATACTGCCCCGTATAGGATTCCGGCACCTGTGCCACCTCCTCGGGGGTGCCGCAGGCGATCACCGTACCGCCGCCGTCGCCGCCCTCAGGGCCCATATCGATGATATAATCGGCGGTCTTGATGACATCAAGATTGTGCTCGATGACTACGACTGTATTGCCGCCCTCCGTCAGGCGCTGCAGGATGTCCACCAGCTTGTGTACGTCGGCAAAATGCAGACCTGTCGTCGGCTCATCCAGGATGTAAAGCGTCCGTCCCGTGCTCTTGCGGCACAGCTCTGTGGCCAGCTTCACCCTCTGCGCCTCGCCGCCGGAAAGAGTCGTCGAAGGCTGTCCCAGACGGATGTAAGAGAGGCCAACATAATGAAGCATCTCGATGCGGCTGCGAATCTTCGGTACATTCTGAAAGAAATCCAGCGCCTCCTCCACGGTCATATCGAGTACATCGTAGATGCTCTTGCCCTTATAATGAACCTCCAGCGTTTCCCGGTTATAGCGCTTGCCGCCGCAGACCTCGCAGGGGACATAGACGTCCGGCAGGAAATGCATCTCGATCTTTAGGATGCCGTCCCCGGCGCAGGCCTCGCACCGGCCGCCCTTCACATTGAAACTGAACCGCCCCTTGGTGTAGCCCCGGGCCTTCGCGTCCGAAGTATTGGCAAAGAGCTCACGGATCAGATCAAACACGCCGGTGTAGGTCGCCGGATTGGAGCGCGGCGTGCGCCCGATGGGCGACTGGTCGATGTTAATGACCTTATCCAGAGCCTTCAGCCCCTCGATACTCCGGTGCTTCCCCGGGATCGTATTGGCCCGGTTCAGGACTCTGGCCGCAGATTTGTAAAGCACTTCATTGATCAGCGAGGATTTGCCCGAACCGGAAACGCCGGTAACGCAGGTAAATACCCCCAGAGGCAGATTGACATCGATCTGCTTCAGGTTATTCTCTGCAGCGCCCCGGATCGTCAGCCATCCGGACGGGCTGCGGCGCGCCGCGGGCACCGGGATCTTCCTGCGGCCGCTGAGATAATCGCCGGTGATGGAACCGGGCGTATTCATGATATCCTCCGCCGTCCCCAGCGCCACGACCTCGCCGCCGTGCTCGCCGGCGCCGGGGCCGATGTCCACAATGTAATCGGCGGCCCGCATCGTGTCCTCGTCATGCTCCACCACGATCACCGTATTTCCCAGGTCGCGCAGACGGAACAACGTGTTCAGCAGCTTATCATTGTCCCTCTGGTGCAGTCCGATGCTGGGCTCATCGAGGATATAGGCCACACCGACCAGACCGGAGCCGATCTGCGTCGCCAGCCGGATTCGCTGCGCCTCCCCGCCGGAGAGAGTCCCGGCAGCCCGGCTGAGCGTCAGATAGCTCAGTCCCACATCATTGAGGAAATCCAGCCGCGCCAGCGTCTCCTTGAGAATCGGCGCGCTGATAGATGCCTGCATCTCACTGAGAGACAGATGCGCCAGGTACTCGCGGCACTCCCGGATCGGCAGACTCGTGAGCTCGTAAATATTTTTCTCTCCCACAGTGACCGCCAGAGACGAGGGCTTCAGCCGCCGTCCATGACAGGCTGCACAGGGAATCATCCGCATATAATTCTCCAGGTCCGCCCGCACCGCGGATTCACTCCCGCGTTCCCGGTAATGACGCTCCAGATTCCCCAGGATCCCCTCGAAGGCCACCTGCCAGGTGTTCGTCCCCCGCTCGCCGGTGTAGGTCACGGGAACCCGTTCCCCCTTCGTGCCGTGGATCAGCACCTCCTTCACCGCGTCGCTGTAATCCTCAAAGGGCGTATCCAGATCGAAATCGTACCGTTTTGACAATGCCTTCAAAATGGCGTTCGTATAGCTGCCCTCCTTGTTGGCGCTCCGCCATCCCACCGCCACGATGGCTCCCTGATTGATGCTCAGGGACATATCCGGAATGACCAGATTGATGTCGAATTCCTGACTGAATCCGAGGCCCAAACAGGTCGGGCAGGCGCCGAACGGGTTATTGAAGGATAAGCTGCGCGGCTCCACCTCCTCAACGCTGCTGCAGCTGGCCGGGCACGCAAAGTGTTCCCTGTAATTCAAAGGTTCCCGATCCCGGATATCCACCAGCATCGTGCCGCCGCTTAAGCCCAGTGTCGTCTCGATCGAATCCGTCATCCGGTTCTCCATGCCGGGGCGGATGATCAGGCGATCCACCACGATCTCAATGTTATGCTTGATATTCTTCTCCAGCGAAATCTCCTCGCTGAGCTCGTACATATTTCCGTCCACACGGACACGGACATAGCCGCCGCGCCGGGCCTGATCCAGCACCTTCGCGTGCATGCCCTTCCGCCCGCGGACGACAGGCGCCAGAAGCTGGATCCGCGTCCCCTCGGGCAGCGCCATGAGCTGATCCACCATCTGATCTACCGTCTGCTTATGGATTTCCCGGCCGCATTTCGGGCAGTGGGGCACGCCGACCCGGGCATAGAGCAGACGCAGGTAATCATAGATCTCCGTCACGGTGCCCACCGTTGAACGGGGATTGCGATTCGTGGATTTCTGATCGATCGAAATCGCCGGGGAAAGCCCCTCGATGCTCTCCACCTCCGGCTTCTCCATCTGCCCCAGGAACTGTCTGGCATAGGAGGACAGGGACTCCATATACCGCCGCTGCCCCTCCGCATAAATCGTATCAAAGGCCAGGGAGGATTTCCCCGACCCGGACAGTCCGGTCAGAACCACCAGCTCGTCCCGCGGAATATCCACGTCGATATTTTTCAGGTTGTGCTCCCGCGCTCCCCGGATTTTGATGTATTTCTTTTCCGCCATTTTCCTCTTCATCTCCGCTTTCATATACTTATTCAGCTCATGTCCGGCTCCGTCATATATGAAGAGCCGATCATCCGATACACAGGTTCGAATTCCTCTTTCTGATTATTACCAGGCAAGTGTACTGATATTTAGTCTGTCAGATATTTCTTCAGTTCCAGCATGTAATCCCGCAGCTCCGCCGCCTTCTCGAAGTTCAGTTCCGCCGCGGCCTGGGACATCTTCTTCTTCACCTGGGCGATCAGCGCCTTCAGCTCCTTCTCATCCATGGACTCGGGATCCTTCTCCAGCTTCCCGGAGCGCGGCTCATCTACTGCCTTCGTGATGCTGATGAGATCGCGCACTGCCTTACGGATGGTCTGCGGCGTAATACCATGTTCTTCGTTATATTTCTCCTGAATCGCCCGCCGCCGGTTCGTCTCCTCGATAGCAACCCGCATGGAATCCGTCACCGTATCGGCATACATGATCACATGACCTTCCGTATTGCGGGCCGCCCGACCCACGGTCTGAATCAAAGAGGTCTCCGAACGCAGGAAGCCTTCTTTGTCCGCGTCCAGGATTGCCACTAACGTGATCTCTGGAATGTCGATGCCCTCCCGCAGGAGGTTGATCCCTACCAGCACGTCAAAAACATTTAAACGCATATCACGGATGATCTCCGTCCGCTCCAGCGTATCAATATCCGAATGCAGGTAGCGGACTTTGATCCCCACCTCGCGCATATAGTCCGTCAGATCCTCTGCCATCCGCTTGGTCAGCGTCGTGATGAGGACCTTATGCCCGCCGGCCACCTCACGGTTCACCTCGGAGACCAGATCGTCCACCTGTCCCGCAACCGGCCGCACCTCGATCCTCGGATCAAGTAGGCCCGTCGGGCGGATGATCTGCTCGGCCCGCAGCTGTTCGTGTTCCTTCTCATAGACATTGGGCGTCGCCGAGACAAAAAGGATCTGGTGGATCTTCTGTTCAAATTCCTGAAAATTCAGCGGCCGGTTGTCGAGCGCCGACGGCAGCCGGAAGCCGTAATCCACCAGCGTCCGCTTCCGCGACTGGTCCCCGGCGTACATGCCCCGCACCTGAGGAACAGTGATATGAGACTCGTCCACGATCAGCAGGAAATCCTCCGGGAAATAATCCATCAGCGTGTGGGGCGTCGCCCCCTTCGGCAGTCCCGCCAGATGGCGGGAATAATTCTCGATGCCGGCGCAAAATCCCGTCTACAGCATCATTTCCACCTCGAAATTCGTCCGCTCCGCAATCA
>JAJQDL010000119.1:0-1189 GCA_021202235.1 Lachnospiraceae bacterium | reverse complement strand
CGCCCCTCAGCGACGGTCTTCCTGCCGGACATACTTCACCTGCTCCGACAGCTCTTCTTCTATGGCTTTCGTCGCCGCGGCCATTCGCTCCCGGGACACCACATAATGGGAGGCCGGGAAAATCGACACATGGGAAAGCCGGGCCTTGATCTCGCCGGTCAGCGCGTCGATCGCCGTGATCCGGTCCACCTCGTCTCCGAAGAACTCAATGCGCAGCGCCGTCTCCTCGGTCCGCGACGTGATCAGCTCGATCACGTCCCCCCGCACCCGGAAGGTGCCTCTCTTAAAATCCATATCGTTGCGCTCATACTGAATATCCACCAGCTTGCGCACCACCTCGTCCCGGTCGCGGATCATTCCCGGACGCAGGGAGATAACCATATTTTTATAATCGATGGGACTTCCCAGACCATAGATGCAGGACACCGAGGACACGATAATCACATCGCTGCGCTCCGACAGCGCCGCCGTCGCCGAATGCCGCAGACGGTCGATCTCATCATTGATCGCCGAATCCTTGGCAATGTAGGTGTCTGTGGAAGGAACATAGGCCTCGGGCTGGTAATAGTCATAGTAGGACACAAAATATTCGACCGCATTCTCCGGGAACATCTCCTTGAACTCCCCGTAGAGCTGCGCCGCCAGCGTTTTATTGTGCGCCAGAACCAGTGTCGGCTTCTGCAAACGCTCGATCACATTGGCCATCGTGAAGGTCTTTCCGGAGCCCGTGACACCCAGCAAAGTCTCGAATTTATTACCATTTTCGAACCCTCGGGCCAGCTCCTCGATCGCCTGGGGCTGGTCGCCAGTGGGCTCGAACTCTTTGTGCAATTTGAACAACATTTTCGCTTTTTCCCTCCCAGGTGACCCGGCATTTTACGAATGAAAGTCACCTGAACCTGCTTTTCAAAACGCCGCAACACCTTGTAAAACAAGGCAAAACTGGCATGACCGAAAGTCACCAGAAAGTATAGCATGAAAAATGACAAAAGTATAGCCGCAAATTAGAACGTTCGTTCTATTTTTGCGGCTCCGGTTTCTCTCATAAATCTCCCGCAGAACCTGCAAAACCTGGGCATCTTCTTCTCTTTGTATTACTTTCTCTGAATATACCTGCTGCGCTGTCACAGCCGGCCTCCTGTTTCCCATTGGTATTCCTCCCTCCTGGCTCTCCGCCGGACCATATGAC
>JAJQDL010000091.1 GCA_021202235.1 Lachnospiraceae bacterium | reverse complement strand
GGGGTCTCTGCCTGGGGGGCGGAGGACGAGCGGATGCTGATTCGCGAGCGGGTGGCCGACCCTGCCTGGGAGCAGGGGGAGAAGCGGAATCAGCTTCTCGGCGCTCTGCAGCGCCGGTTTGCCGGACAGAAAGTAACTGCAGTCACAGATGGTTTCCTGGGACAGAAGAAGTCCGCGATCATGGGACGGATCGTCTGTCTGGAAGCGTTCCTTACCGCTTTTTCTGTCGAAGAGGAGACAGAACTGCTCCTTCAGGTGCGTGATCCGCTGCTGCCGGAAAATGACGGACTTTTTCTCTGGACTGTAGGGCCGGAGGGGGCGAAGCTTGCACGGGCGGAAGATCAGAGAACGCCGGACATGGCGAAGGCTGCCGGGATCCGGACATTGTCCAGGACGTGGTTTAACGAAGAGGTGTGAGGAGGAGGTCCCATAAAGGGATCCGTGATGGCCATGCGGCCAGAACTAAGGAGGTCCCCCAGGGGATCCGTGATGGCCATGCGGCCAAGACTAAGGAGGTGAATTATATGGAGATACAGATGACGACGGCGCAGAGACAGGTTCTGTCACAGCGTATGATCCAGTCTGCGGAGATTCTGCAGATGAACAATCAGGAACTGGAGCTGTTCATCAAGAAGCAGGAGATGGAGAATCCGTTGATCGAACTCGAGGATGCGCAGGAGGAAGACCACCGGAAGTCGGATCTGCAGAGGAAACTGGAGTGGCTGGAAGCGACCGATGGACAGAACCGGGTTTATTACCGGGAGGAACGTGAAGAAGAGGAAGAGCGGGAGGAATGGAATATCTCCGTCGAGGAAGAGGAGAGTCTGGCGGATTTTGTTCTGTCCCAGCTGACGCCTCTCTGTGAGAGTGAGAGGGATCGGGATATTCTCTATTTTATGGCGAATTCTCTGGATTCCCGCGGATATCTGGAGGAGAGCCTGCGGACGATCGGCGAGAGGTTCGATCTCTCGGAGGCGGAGGCATCTCATTATCTTTACCTCCTGCAGTCCGTGGAACCGGCCGGGATCGGGGCGCGGAATCTGCGCGAATGCCTTCTGCTGCAGCTGGACCGGATGCAGCCATCTTTCCCCATGGCGCGGCGCATCGTTCTGGAATGCCTGGAAATGCTGGGGCGCAACCAGATTCCTCAGATCAGCGGCTGTCTGGGGCTTTCCATCGAGGAAACGCAGGAGAACTGCGAGATCGTCCGGCAGCTGAACCCCAAGCCGGGGAGCGGGTTCAGCTCCCGGGAGAACTTGCGTTATGTGCAGCCGGATGTGACCGTCATCAAATTTCAGGATTATTTTCAGGTGCTCCTGAATGATAATGCCTATCCGAAGATCGTGATCAACAGCTATTACAGCCGGATGCTGAAGGAGGATAATTCTGAGGAAGTGCAGGAGTATATCCGCGGCAAGCTGAAGCAGGCGGAGTGGCTTTCTCATTGCATTGATCAGCGAGGCTCGACGCTTCTGGAGGTGACCCGTACCATCGTGGCTTTCCAGGAAGCCTTCTTCGAGCGGGGGCCGGGGAACCGGCGTCCCATGCGGCTTCAGGATGTGGCGGAAGCGCTGGACATTCATGAATCCACCGTGAGCCGGGCCGTGCGGGACAAGTATCTCCAGTGCTCCTGGGGCATTTATCCGCTGAATTACTTCTTCGCCAAGGCGGTGGGCGCCGCCTCCGGCCGTCCGGTCAGTACACCGGAGCGGATCCAGATGCAGATACGCGCCATCGTGGAAGGCGAAGATAAGCAGCACCCCCTCAGTGATCAGAAGATCGCCGACCGGCTGGCCGCGCAGGGATTAGCCATTTCCCGCCGCACCGTCGCCAAGTATCGTGCTGAGATGGGGCTCCGCGAAGCCAGCGGGAGGAAGGAATTTACATAATCGCAGATTATTCGGGCCGCCTTCGGGCGGCCTTTTTACGTTGAGAGGTTTATAAGGAATCAAAGGATTCCCGCTCTAAAACAACCTGACACTGCTTTTTATAGCAGGCGATGCCGTATTTGAGGATTTTGTGCATATCATCCTCTTTCAATTCGGCTGTGTAATTGTTCTCATTAATCTGATCCAGGGCTTCCTTACATGCCGCATCCAGATTTCCGCCCTCTGCATATTTCACTTCGATGACAATGCCGATCTCTTCCTCTTCGATCTCGATCAGAAGATCATAATATCCATCACCTGATTCCCGATTGGAGGAAACGCCCCAATCACTTTTAAAGAGCAGAATTCCCAGAATCAGGCCGTGGTAAAAGTTTTCCTTAAATTCCTTCTTCACAGCGGTATCGCGGATGCTGATGGTCTTTTTCATCGCGTTCGTGAACACTCGCTCGATATCTGACGTATCACCGTTTTTCAATGCAGAGCAGAATTCAGTCACCAGAGCGCCGTCCTCTGAGACCTTTTCTTCAAACACTTCCAGAATAAAATCACGGAAGATGTCACGAACCTCATTATTGGGGATTTTCAGACGAACCAGATTGCCGGAAGGCATCTCAGCCGGAGTCAGGTAGCCGGTCGCAAACAAAAGACTCCACATATTTTCAATGGTGTCATACATGGTATTGTAGGTCAGCTGTTCTTCGATCGTTTTCTGTACCGTTTCCCCGGAAATCAGGCGTTCGATCTGGGCTTTCGTCACGCCGTTCCCCATCTGTCGGATGAATCTTTTCACTTCCTCGTTACCGCTGGAGTTCTTCCAGTAATTTTTGGGCTTTTTGTCCGTGCCTGTCAGCAACTGATCACACCAGTTGATGACATCCCAGGGGTTATAGACATACGTATCGGCAATTCTGTAACCGTCATACCATTCTTTCGTGACGGCATAATAATCAGAAAGTCCAAAATAATCCAACATCTGACGCACTTCCTGGTCTGTAAAACCGAACTGTTCGTTGCACCTTGCGTCCAGGAGTGAATAAATCTTCAGATTATTCAGGCCGGTAAAAATACTCTCTTTTGCAACTCTCAGGCAGCCGGTCATCACCGCAAAATACAGACTTTCATTCGTTTTTAATGCGGCATCCAGCATATTCCGGATCAGGATAACCATTCGGTCATAGTATCCGTATGAATTCGCTTTGGCCAGCGGAACATCATATTCGTCGATCAGAATGATGACTTTTCGCCCGTAATGCTTCTCCAGAAGCCGGGACAGTGTGTTCAGACTGCTGGTGATGGTAGCCTCGGACAGGGCAAAGGCGCTGTTTAAAGAATCATCTACTTTAATCAGCTGACGATAGAGATCTTTCTCTTCTTCATATAGTCTGTCACTGCTAAGGAGAAAACGGAATCTTAACGCTTCATTGGCAAGAATGGTGCAGAGCTCATTCTTCGCGAATTCGTAGCTGTCCCCATGGGCGGTTTTTAAACTGATGGAAATTACGGGGAACTGCCCCATATATGTCTCGCACAGATTTGTTTCTCTGGAAATAGCCAGACCATCAAAAAGCTCTTTATCCGCGCCGATTTCGAGGAAGCATTTGAGCATGCTGATATTCAGGCTTTTCCCGAACCGGCGCGGGCGTGTGAAAAGATTTACTTTGCCCGGGTTTGTCAGCAGTTCTTTGATAAAAGCTGTTTTATCAACATAGTAATAATTCATGCGGTGAAAATCAGAAAAATTGTCGACTCCGATCGGAAGGATCTTTTTGTTCACACGGACGCCTCCTTTAATAAAAACGCAGGAATACACACGTTAGTGATTTTAAAAATCTTACCATAAATATTTTCTGCTATCTA
>JAJQDL010000137.1:11505-25808 GCA_021202235.1 Lachnospiraceae bacterium | reverse complement strand
TCGCTGACTTCCTCCCTCGAAGACACATAGACGATCATCCGCCCGCCGGTGATCTCCGCAGACAGCTCTTCCACGTCGGGACGGTTTTTCTCCGGCACCAGCACGTGGTGGATATCGGCCATCCGGGCCGCCAGCAGCTTCTCCTTCAGGCCGCCGATGGGCAGAACCCGGCCGCGCAGGGTGATCTCTCCGGTCATGGCCAGGTCAGCCTTCACCTTTCGCCCTGTCAGCGCCGACAGCATGGCCGTCGCCATGGTGATTCCGGCGGAGGGGCCATCCTTGGGCACTGCGCCCTCAGGGATATGAATATGAATATCGTGTTCTTCAAAATACGCCCCGGAGATATCGTATCTGTCAGCGATGGAGCGCAGATAGCTGAGCCCGATACGGGCAGACTCCTTCATCACATCCCCCATCTGGCCGGTCAGCTGGATCTCTCCCTTACCTGGCATCACATTAACCTCGATCTGCAGTGTGTCGCCGCCGACGCTGGTCCAGGCCAGTCCGCGGACGATCCCCACGTCATCCTTCTCGTTCGCCATGCTGAAATGAACCCTCTCCCGGCCAAGATACTCTGTCAGGTCGGTCTCATCTACGCAGACCGTTTCTGTACTTCCCTCGAGGATCTTCCGGGCCGCTTTGCGGCAGAGATCGCCGATACGCCGCTCCAGATTGCGCACGCCGGCCTCGCGGGTATAATTGTGAATGATCTTCCGCAGCGCCTCGTCGGTGATCGTCAGCTGTTCCGGCTGCAGGCCATGCCGTTTTCTCTGCTTCTCCAGAAGATAGTCCTTCCCAATATGGAACTTTTCATTCTCCGTGTAGCTGCTGACTTCGAGAATCTCCATACGGTCGAGCAGCGGACGCGGAATCGCCGCCGCATCGTTGGCTGTGGCGATGAAGAGAACACGGGACAGATCCAACGGGATCTCCAGGTAATGATCAACAAAATGACTGTTCTGCTCTGAATCCAGTACCTCCAGCAATGAGGAAGATGTATCTCCACGATAATCGCTGCTGACCTTATCGATCTCATCCAACAGAATCAGCGGGTTAGACACACCGTCCTGCTTCATGCCGGCGGCGATTCGTCCGGGCATGGAACCGATGTAGGTACGACGATGTCCCCGGATCTCAGCTTCATCACGCACGCCTCCCAGACATACGCGGACATATTTTTTGTCCAGAGCGCGGGCGACCGAACGGGCGATGGAGGTCTTACCGGTTCCGGGCGGGCCCACCAGGCAGAGGATGGAACCATTTTTATGCTCCGTAAAACTGCGAACCGCCAGATATTCCAGGATACGCTCCTTGATCTTCTCCATCCCGTAATGATCCTCGTTCAGAATCTCCTCCGCCCGGCGGATATCGCGGGTCTCCGGAGAAATCTTCCGCCAGGGCATCCCCAGCAGCGTCTCGATATAGGAACGGCTGACCGTCCCTTCCTGACTTCCGCCGGGCATCATCTTGAGACGTGTGATCTCCTTGCGAATCTTATCCTTCACCTCATCGTCGGCATCGAGAGCCTGCACCTCCTGAAGATAGCGGTCAGCGTCGCTCTCGACGTCATCCTCACCCAATTCCTCACGGATGACCTTCATCTGCTCCCGCAGGACATATTCCCGCTGGTTCTTGTCCACCCGCTCCTTCACCTTCGTCTGAATCTCTGACTTCAGACGTCCGATCTCGATCTCATTTTCCAGCATTCCGGTCAGGACCCGGTACTGCTGCTCGGTGCTGTCCAGATCCAGAAGCTTCTGCCGCTCTGCCGGTTCCATGGGAAAACGGATCATCAGCTGATCCAGCATCTCCTCCAGGGTATTAATAGAGGAAAACTGACGAATGCCGGATTCGCCGAAGGATGTATCCAGCTTTCCATATAACTCGATCTCATTTTTCAGGGCACGCACCATGGCCTCGCGTTCAATCTCTGCATAGAAGGTTCTTTCCACCGGAGCCGGTTCAATCTCTGCCTCCAGATAGGGATCCATCGCCAGCAGTTCCAGCAGTTCGGCGCGTGTCTCCCCCTCGACCAGAACGCGGATGACGCCGCCCGGCATCCGCAGAAGCTGCTTGATGGTTCCGATCGTGCCGATCCGATACAGATCCTCCTGCTGAGGATCCGCACAGTTCTCTTCCTTCTGGGATACCACAAATATTTTCTGGTCTACGACCATGGAGCGTTCCACCGCTGCCACGGATCGATCGCGGCTGACATCAAAATGAACCAGCATCTTGGGCAGCACGGTCAAACCGCGCAGTGCTACAATGGGTAATCTCATCGCAATCCCTTTCGTTTATAAGACAGAATGCTCTTTACGCATCCGTTAGCGGATTTTCCTATGTGATAGAATAAAGCTCCCCCTTCTGCCCCCGAACTTCTCCGGGCGCAGAAGGAAGAGCCACCTTTTCACAATCTGTCTGTCACGCGGACTCATTTGAGCTGCGACGTCCGCTGCGCCGTCTGACGCGGGGCACCGCTACCTCCCGGAAGCTCAGTTCTGGTTCACCAGTGCCGTCGATGACCTCCGCCGTGACCAGGCAGCTTCCAATGGATTCATCCGAAGGAAGCTCATACATCAGGTTAAGCATGGACTTCTCCATGATCGCCCGCAGCCCCCGGGCGCCGGTCTTTCTCTCGAAGGATTTCTCGGCGATCCGGCGAATGGCATCGTCCGTAAAGGTCAGTGAAACACCATCCAGTTCAAAGAGACGCTGATACTGACGCACAATAGAATTCTTCGGTTCCGTGAGGATCCGGATCAGGGCTTCCTGATCCAGCTGATCCAGAGAGACCATCATGGGAATACGCCCCACGAATTCAGGGATCAATCCGAACTTCACCAGGTCCTGGGGAAGAACCTGCTTCAGAAGCTCTCCGACCCGCACCTCTGTCTTCTCATGCACCTCTGCATTGAAACCGATGGAATTGGCCACCAAACGTTTATGGCTGCTCTTCTCCAGCCCCTCGACTGCTCCGCCGCTAATAAAGAGGTGATTGGTCGTATCGATCTGATACATCTCCTGATGGGGATGCTTTCTCCCTCCCTGAGGAGGCACACTGGCCATGGTCCCCTCGAGAATCTTCAGGAGAGCCTGCTGCACGCCCTCACCGGACACATCGCGGGTAATGGAAACATTTTCTGATTTCTTGGTGATCTTGTCGATCTCATCCAGATAAATAATGCCGTACTCCGCACGCGGGATATCGTAATCGGCCGCCTGAATCAGCTTCAGCAGGATGTTCTCCACATCCTCGCCCACATACCCTGCTTCCGTCAGTGCCGTCGCGTCAGCGATAGCAAACGGCACATTCAGCATCCGGGCGATCGTCTGTGCCAGATAGGTCTTGCCGGAACCTGTGGGGCCCAGCATCAGGATATTGCTCTTCTGAAGCTCCACGTCGGAATCATCCCCGGCCATGACTCTTTTATAATGGTTATACACAGCCACGGAAAGAGTCCTCTTTGCCTCCTCCTGGCCGATGACATACTGGTCAAGAAATGCCTTGATCTCCCGCGGCTTTTTCAGTTCAATATTGCCCAGGTCAGCACGTCCGGCCTGCTCAAACTCCTCGTCCAGAAGTTCTGCACAGAGGTCTACGCACTCATCGCAGATGTAGACATCTTTCCGGTTTCCCGCGATCAGCTTCTGCACCTGCGCCTGACTCTTTCCGCAAAAAGAGCAGCACAAAGACTCTTCGTATCCTTTTGCCATACTCTCCTATACTCCTTGTCGGTTTATCGATGCGCGATCACAGCGTCCACCAGACCATACTCTCTGGCTTCCTCCGCAGTCATATAATTATCCCTCTCGGTATCAGCCTCAATGACCTCCAAAGGCTTTCCGGTGTTGGCGGCCAGGATCTCATTGAGCTTCTTCTTCGTCTTGAGAATCTCCTCTGCGACGATCCGGATCTCTGTCGCCTGCCCCTGAGCTCCGCCGGAGGGCTGATGAATCATCACCTCGGCATTCGGAAGCGCATAACGCTTGCCCTTCGCGCCGCTGGAGAGCAGGAACGCTCCCATGCTGGCCGCCATACCGATGCAAATGGTAGACACGTCACACTTGATGTAGTTCATGGTATCATAGATCGCCATGCCCGCCGTCACGGAACCGCCGGGACTATTGATGTACAGCTGAATATCCTTGCCGGGATCCTCCGACTCCAGAAACAGCAGCTGCGCCACCACCAGGCTGGCTGTCACATCGTTGACCTCCTCCCCCAGGAAGATGATTCTCTCCTTGAGAAGGCGGGAATAAATATCGTAAGAACGTTCACCACGGCTGTTGGATTCGATGACATAGGGAACCAGACTCATAATTATTCCTCCTTATACGATTCTGTCAGGCTCTGTCTCCAAGACCTGCCACGCAAGTCATTGCCGGAGACCTGACTTTACCAGGTTTCATAGTAACAGCGATGCCAAAAAGAGTGCGGGGGCAGCTCTCTCTGGCATCTCAGGGTCATTTTTTTCGTTATTTCGCGGCGTCATAGATCACATCCACGGCCTTCTGCACGACGATGTTGCCCTTCAGCTCTTCCATCTGCTCGTCGTCGATCATGGATCTCACCTGCTCAGACTCCATTCCGTACTGAGAAGCCATCTTGTCGATCTCCGCCTGAATGTCCTCCTCGGAAGCTTCCAGATTCTCCGCAGCTGCGACGGCCTCCAGGACCAGACGGCTCTGAATTCTCTTCAGCGCAGTCTCTTTCTCCTGCTCCATCATGCTCTCGGTAGTCTGACCGGTATACTGCATGTACTGCTCCAGGGTCAGTCCCTGATACTGCAGCCTCTGCGCGAACTCCTGCACCATGCTCTGTGCCTGAGATTCCACCATCAGATCCGGGATCTCCATCTCCGTGTTCTCCACGACCTTCGCGATCAGAGCGTCTTCCTTCGCGGTCTTGCCCTCAGCGGCCTTCTTCTCCTCGAGCTTCGTGCGGACATCCGCCTTATACTCTTCCAGCGTCTCGAACTCAGACACCTCGCTGGCGAACTCGTCATCCAGCTCCGGCAGCTCCTTGACCTGGATCTTCTTCACGGTCGTCTTGAAGGTGGCGGGCTTCCCGGCCAGCTCTTCCGCATGGTATTCCTCGGGGAAGGTAACCTGAATCTCCTTCTCCTCCCCGATCGCGGAACCGATCAGCTGCTCCTCGAAATTGTCAATAAATGAATGAGAGCCGATGGTCAGCGGGAAATCCTCCCCGTGGCCGCCCTCGAAGGCTTCACCATCCACATAGCCGTCAAAATCAAGCTCGATCTGGTCGCCGTCCTCGACAGTACGATCTTCCACGGTGCGAGTGACCGCGTTCTTCTCCTGCTCCTTCTTCAGCTCGGCCAGAACATCCTCGTCGGTGACCTCCACAGTCTCCGTCTCCACTTCCAGGCCCTTGTACTCGCCCAGCGTCACCTCCGGACGCACCGCGACAGTAGCCACGAAGACAACCGGCTTGCCGGCCTCCACCTGTGTATACTCAATCTGAGGCTGAGAGACGATCTCCAGACCGCTCTCCTTGCAGGCGTCCTCGTAAGCATCCGGAACCGCCTCATTGACTGCGTCCTCCAGGAAAATATCTTTTCCATACATCTTCTCTACCATCTTCCGGGGCGCCTTGCCCTTACGGAAGCCGGGAAGCTGAATCTGGTTCTTCGTCCGGGCGTACACCTTGTCGATGGCCTTCTCCACATCCTCCACAGGAATCTCCACGGTCAGCTTGGCAAGGTTCTTCTCCAGTTTCTCTACGTTGACGCTCATTGTGTTCCTCCTTGTTGCTATCGGTAGCTCAATCAGGCCGCCCCGCCGGGCCGACCCGCGCTCTACATTCTCTGATTTCGTCTCTGATTTAGACAGTTTGCCATTATAGCATACTTCCCATGAAATTGCCAGTACTTTTTTTAGCGTCCGATCACCCTGTGCATTGTCCATCCATCCGCCGATATGTTGCCGTCTGCCGCCCGCAAATGAATCTTCTTATGTAGATTAAAAAGAGCGGGAAGCCGGAACTGCGCACCCCGCTTTTTTTACATGAGGTATTTCCTTCTTATGCGGCCAATGTGACTGCATAACCCACTGTCCTCTTACCGTGCCTGGAAGGTCTGGCACTCGGTCTCGTCAGAGACATGTGCCGTGCGCCCGGCAATGCCGATATGCCCGGCACTGCACATCCGGTCATGGTTGTAAACGCAGTCCACTGCCTGGCAGTCGACCGTCAGCTGCATATTCGGCTCCTCCGCTTTGTTGCAGAAGCACTCTTTTCGCCAGGCGAAGCTGCCGCAGCTGGTCTCCGCCTCTTTGCTGGCATACTGTCCCTCCACGCCGATCGCGCTGAGGCAGCAGCGGTTGTCGCTGTTGTGTACACAGGTTTCCACACTGCAATCTAAAAGTGGCATTAAATATCCCTCCTTATTCCTGGCCGTATGGCCATCACGGATCCCCTTGTGGGACCTCCTTATTCCTGGCCGCATGGCCATCACGGATCCCCTTGTGGGACCTCCTTATTCCCGGGCCATGCCCCGTCTGCACGCTCCCCGGCTTTTTAGCCGGGGCGGCGCGTCAGGGTCAGTATGCGCATTCGGAGGAAATTTATGCACGATTATTTTTGCGCTTCCGCCTCGATCTTCCGGATCTCCTTCGTGCGGATCTCGCGGGTGATGTCATTGATGAACTCATCGAGGGGTTTCTGGCCTTCGTCTCCCAGGAAACGGCTGCGGACGGCCACCAGACCGGCCTCCTGTTCCTGCGCGCCAACGACCAGCATATAAGGAAGGCGCTCTTTTCTGGCTGCGCGGATCTTGTAACCGATCTTCTCCGGGCGGGCGTCGATGGTCGTGAGGATGCCGTTTTTCTTAAGCTCTGCCTCGACCTTCTCCGCATACTCCTGGTATTTCTCGGAAATGGGCAGCACCCTCACCTGCTCCGGGCACAGCCAGGTAGGCAGCTGACCGTTATATTTCTCGATCAGCCAGGCCAAGGTTCTCTCGTAGCAGCCCATGGAGGTCCGATGGATGATGAAAGGACGCACGCGCTCGCCGTTCTGATCGATGTAATACATATCGAACTGCTCCGCCAGCGCCAGATCCAGCTGGATCGTGATCATCGTGTCCTCTTTCCCGTAGACGTTCTTCGCCTGAATGTCCAGCTTGGGACCATAGAAGGCGGCCTCGCCGTCCGCCTCCACGTAATCCAGCCCCAGCTCATCCAGAAAATCCCGCATCATGCCCTGGGTCGTCTCCCAGTATTCGGGCGAGCCAATATATTTGCTCTTGTTTTCCGGATCCCATTTGGACAGGCGATATGTCACGTCGTCCTGCAGGCCCAGGGTCGTCAGGCAGTATACCGCCAGATCGACACACTGCTTGAATTCCTCACCGATCTGGTCCGGACGCACGATCAGATGTCCCTCGGAAATGGTAAACTGACGCACCCGGGTCAGGCCGTGCATCTCCCCGGAATCCTCGTTGCGGAACAGCGTGGAGGTCTCGCCCATGCGGTAAGGCAGGTCGCGGTAGGATTTCTGCGTCGCCTTATACACATAATACTGGAACGGGCAGGTCATGGGCCGCAGCGCCAGCACCTCATCGTCCTTCTCCTCATCTCCGATGACGAACATGCCTTCCTTGTAATGATCCCAATGACCGGAAATCTTATAGAGGTCGCTCTTGGCCATGAGGGGCGTCCGCGTCCGCACATAGCCCCGCTCCTCCTCCAGATCCTCGATCCAGCGCTGCATGGTCTGGATGATCTTGGTGCCCTTCGGCATGAAGAGCGGCAGTCCCTGGCCGATCACATCCACGGTGGTAAAGAGCTCCATCTCGCGACCCAGCTTGTTGTGATCGCGATCCCGGATGGTCGCCAGGTAGTCCAGGTACTCCTTCAGCTCATCCTTTTTCGTGTATGCGGTACCGTAGATTCTCTGCAGCATCTTATTCTTCTCGCTGCCTCTCCAGTAGGCGCCGGAGGAGGAAGTCAGCTTGAAGGCCTTGATCGGCCGGGTGCTCATCAGATGCGGGCCGGCGCACAGATCGACGAAATCACCCTGGCGATAGAAGGACAGCTCCGCGTCCTCCGGCAGATCCCGGATCAGCTCTACCTTATAGGGTTCGTTCCGCTCTTCCATCAGAGCGATGGCCTCCGCACGGGGCAGCGTAAAGCGCTCCAGACGGGCGCCCTTCTTGATGATCTTCTTCATCTCGGCCTCGATGGCATCCAGATCCTCGCGGCTGAAGGGCTCCGCTTCAAAATCATAGTAATAGCCCGTGTCGATCGAGGGGCCGATGGCCAGCTTCACATCGGGATAGAGGTTCTTGACAGCCTCCGCCAGCACGTGGGAGCAGGTGTGGCGATAAGCCGCCTTCCCGCGGGGATCATCAAAGGTCAGAATCTCCAGCGTGCAGTCCCGATCCAGTACAGTGCGCAGGTCACAGGTCTCCCCGTCCACGGCGGCCACACAGGCCGCCCGCGCCAGTCCGTCGCTGAGATCCCGGGCGATGTCGTAAATCATTTTCGGCTCCGCATACTCTCTCGTCTGTCCGTCTTTCAACGTAATGATCATGTCTGTTCTCTCCTATATAATAGATTTGTGTACTCAGGGATTCAGGCCTGCCGCGAACCGGACGATCTCTTTATTCATTTTGCGACGCACAAAAAATCCCCCCTGCGCCTTCGCGCAGGAGGGACGAGCATACACAATACCCGCGGTTCCACCCTTCTTTTCCTCCCCTCCGCTGTGCGGAGAGCGGAGAAACCACTCATTGAGATGATAACGGTATCACCGGGCCGGATTGGGGCCGCTCGGAGCTGGTCTTCCCGCAGTGTCTGGCAGGAAGCTTCCACCCTGCGCCTCTCTCCTGATGCCGATTTGATTTTCGGCTCTGCGGAGAGGATGCGCTGTGCTTCCCTCTCTGGGACAAACGTTCCGCGGTACTCGTCTCGTCGTCGCTTTTTCTATCGGAGATTATAACAGAGAAACCAAAAATGTCAATCCCCCAAAATGCCTACACCGTCTCCGCGATCCGATCCGCCACATAGACGCCGCTGGCGGAGGCGTGGGACAGCGAATGTGTCACGCCGCTGCCGTCGCCGATGATATAAAGCCCCGGGAACGCTGTTTCCAGGTTCTGATCCAGCGCTACTTCCATATTATAGAACTTCACCTCCACGCCGTAGAGCAGTGTGTCGTCATTGGCCGTGCCGGGCGCGATCTTATCCAGCGCATAGAGCATCTCCACGATGCCGTCCAGGATACGTTTGGGTAAGACCAGGCTCAGGTCTCCGGGCGTGGCAGCCAGCGTCGGCCGCACGGTCCCCTCCTCGATGCGCTTCACGGTACTGCGGCGTCCCCGCTCGAGATCCCCGAAACGCTGAACGATCACGCCGCCGCCCAGCATATTGGAGAGACGGGCGATGCTTTCGCCGTAGCCGTTGCTGTCCTTAAAGGGTTCCGAGAAATGCTTTGCCACCAGCAGGGCAAAATTGGTATTCTCTGTCCGTTTTGCCGGATCATCAAAACTGTGCCCGTTGACCGTCACGATGCCATTCGTATTTTCATTGACCACGATACCGTACGGGTTCATGCAGAAGGTGCGCACCAGATCCTCGAACTTCGCCGTGCGGTAGACGATCTTGCTCTCATAGAGCTTATCGGTAATATGCGCGAAAATGGCCGCCGGCAGCTCCACCCGCACACCGATATCCACGCGGTTGGATTTCGTAGGAATGCCCAGATCCGCACAGATATGCTCCATCCATTTGCTGCCGCTGCGGCCCACGGAGACGATACACTGCGCGCCCTCGGCACAGCCGCCGGGAAAATCCACCCGGTATCCGGGATTCAGGACCTCCAGCCGCTCCACCGGCGTATCAAAATAGAAATCCACATGCTCCGCCAGCTCCCGGTAAAGGTTCTCCAGAACCACATAGTTGATGTCTGTCCCCAGATGGCGCACCGATGCGTCCAGCAGCGTCAGCCGGTTCCGCATACACAGCGTCTTGAATTCGCTGCCCGCCGTGGAGAACATCTTCGTATGCTGCCCGCCATGAGAGACATTGATCTCATCGACGTAGTGCATCAGCTCCAGAGCCTTGTCGCGGCCAATATACTCGTAGAGAGTACCTCCGAAGTCATTTGTAATATTATATTTGCCATCGGAGAAAGCCCCGGCCCCGCCGAATCCGTTCATGATCGCACAGGATTTACAGCGGATGCAGGATTTCACCCGTTTGCCGTCGATGGGACAGTGCCGTTTCTCCAGCGGGCTCCCGGCCTCGAACACGGCGACGCGCAGATCGGGACGTTTTTTCATCAGCTCATAGGCGGAGAAGATACCGCCCGGACCGGCTCCGATAATCAGGATATCATAGTTCTTCATGCGGACGATTCCTTTCGTTTTTTACTCTGCCATTTTACCACGGATTTATACTGATTGCAAATAAGACTTTTATCACTCGCGCGTTTGATGTATAATAACAGAAACGCAGATCCTCTTTATAGGTTCTGCTGCGATATTCTGCACAGCCGGGAGGAAGATATATGTCCCGAAAAACAATCTCAGAAAATCAGAGCCGCTATCTGACCTGCGAGCGGCGGGGCGTCTATCAGCTGCTGATGATCAGCGGCGGCATGATGGGCGCCTACACGTACATGCTGCGAGGCGGTGTGTTCTGTAATGCGCAGACAGCGAATTTCGTGCTCATGGCTATGGCAATGGGGCAGGGCGACTGGACTGGCGGCCTCTACTATCTCATTCCTATCTCGGCCTACATCGCCGGCGCCTTTGTCTCGGAGCCTCTGCCCACTTCCGTACGGAAAATTGGCCTGCTGCGCTGGGACACCTGCCTGATCGGCGCAGAAATCCTGGTTCTTTTTATCATCGGTTTCATCCCCCTGACAATGACCGACCGGATCGTTCAGGTGATGATCAATTTCATCTGCTCCATGCAGTATAACACCTTCCGTCAGGCAGAGGGCATTCCCATGGCCACCACCTTCTGCACGAACCATGTCCGCCAGATCGGAATCTGTCTGGCGAAATACGCCCGGCACCGGGACACCGCTGTACTGCAGCGCAGTCTCACCCATCTGAGCATGGTCCTCTGCTTCCTGGGCGGCGGCATCATCCTGACTGCTTTCTGTGTCGTCCTGCAGGAAAGGGCGATCTGGATTGCTATGCTTCCGCTTCTCGCCGACTTCGTAATCCTGGCGCACGCCGACATTTTTCAGGAACACGACCGGCTGGGGCAGAAGCCTGCCGGGCACTGAGCGAATCTTTCTTCCATGCTTTCTCTTTATAACTTACCCGTATGCCGCGTATGATCTTTGTTTTTGCGCATGTGCTTCTGGCGTTTTTTTGCGTTTAATGTTATAATGGTAAAGTTAGCGGGAACGCCTGTCTGTCAGCATCCCAAATCTCACAACTCCGTTCCTTCGCACAGCATTCACAACAAACAGTTACAAAAAGGAGAGGTCGCAAACCATGTGGACCTGTGAATTTAACGATACCATACTTTCCTGCGCACAGCCCGGCTGCCCTCTGCAGCATATCCAGTACGCGCACAGCCCGGCCATTCACCACCGGACATTTCATAAGCATACCCACTGCCATCTGATGTTCTGCACCGGCGGCCGCGGCTTCCTGCGTGTCAACAACCTGGAGGTCCAGCTGAAGCCGGGAATTCTGGCCGTCATCTGCCCCGGAGAATATCACTGCTGCGGCGCCGCGGAGGACTCTGACCTGGAGTTCTGGGCGCTTTCCTTCTCTTCGGCCGGTGAGGATGATGAACTGTATCATTCTATCACGGATAGCAGCTGTGTTTCCGCTTCCTTCGAAGACTACCTGGACTATGTACAGGGCACCTTCCGCTTCATTCACATGCTGGCCGTCAATGAATGTCCCGGAAGTAAGCACAGCCCGGTTCTGCTGGTACAGATCCTCTCGCTGATTCAGTTTGCCCAGATCATGCGGAAACTCCATCCGCTCGATACTCCTGCCGACGATCTGCCCCTGCGAGAGATGCTGGACTGGATCTCAGAACATTACGCGGAAAATATCTCACTGAGCGGCCTCTCCCGGGAGTTCGCTATGAGTACCTCCCATCTGAGCCGCAGCTTCTTTGCTGCTTTCCAGGTCTCGCCCATCAACTACCTGATCGAATATCGGCTAAATTGTGCTTCCGACCTGCTGATCCACACAGATCTTCCGATTCATACGGTCGCTGCCCGGGTCGGCTATGGCAACACCTACTATTTTTCCAATCTGTTCGCCAAGCGGACCGGCTGCACACCTCAGGAATTCCGCTATCGCTGTACGCACAGCGACACGATGCCGACAGATGTTTCCATGCAGAAAACAGCAGACATGGACGTACACTAGAAGGCGGCTTTTTCGTCTCCTGCCCGACTGCGCGGGAGTACACGTCACAAGCCATTAAAAACGCCACACTCCTGTACACAAAGAAGGACGATTCCGCCCCGGAACCGCCCTTCTTTTACTTATACGTTTTTTAATGCACTTTTCCTGGATGCTTCGAGGTAGTATGACCATGACCGCCCAGGCAGCTGATGACAACCGTGGAAAGGATCAGCGCACCTCCGACGAGGAAGCTGGTCGTGATCTCCTCTCCCAGCAGCGCCACACCGAGGATGGCCGAGAAGATCGGCATCAGCGGGTAAAGCATGGAGCAGCTGCTGGCTTCCAGCTTCGACAGGGAATAATTCCACAGGAACTGAGGCAGCGCTGTGCCGCAGAGCGCCGAGTAAAAGATGCAGGCCACGATCATCGGCGTGACCTCCGGCATACCGTTCTGTGCAACCGTGACGGCAGCGGTCGGAATATGGAAGATCAGGCTGACCGCGATGCCCAGGAAGGTAATAACCAGAGGATTGTACCGGGCCGAAAGGCGGCGCGAGTACATGACAGCCCAGGCCCAGGTCAGGATCGACACGATACCATAGACGACGCCGATGAACTGACTGCCGGCCGTATCAGTGCCGGAAACGATGACCACACCGATCAGTCCGAGGATCAGACAGAATACCTTCCTCCTGGTCAGCGCTTCTTTCAGAAAGAAGACGGCGAAGGCAGTGATGAAAACCGGATTCAGTGAGTTGATCAGGGAAGCCATAGATGCCCCGGCGTAATCAACGCTGAGCAGGGTGCATTCCATGGACAGATAATATCCCATAAATCCGAAGAAAATCATATATTTCCAGTCGCTCTTCTGCACGTTGATATGAATCCCCTGTACTTTAATGGCGATGCCCAGAGCCAGCGCCGAGAGCACGAAGCGGCAGCAGGCCAGCTCCATGGGCTCCAGAGCCTGCAGGATGTAGCGATTTGCCACATACACACTGCCCCAGCAGAAAAATACCACGATCAGACAGAGGTAGGCGACGACAGTATTATCTTTGTTCTTCATAATCTGCTTCTCCTTGTGATGGATGTCTTTCGCTCCGCGCTGCACGCGAAGCCGTCACCGGTTTGCGGGGCTTTCCCCTCCGGCGATTGACATTTTAGCAGAACACGTGGACAAATAAAGAAAGCTGTGATAGATTATTCATAGTTACAGGCTATGAATCCAGTGATCTTACCGCCGGGAGGTCCATCATGAATTACAATCATCTCATCTATTTCTCAACACTGGCACGTCTCGAACACTATGGAAAAGCCGCCGAGGAGCTGGGCATCTCCCAGCCCTCTCTGAGCAACGCCATTCGACATCTGGAGGAGGAACTGGGCGTCTATCTCTTCGAGAAGCAGGGGCGCAACGTGCGGCTCACTTATTATGGAAAGAAATACCGTGAATACGTGGACAAGGGTCTCTCCACGCTGGAGCAGGGCCGGGTCCTCATGGGGCACTGCGCCGACCGGGAGCGGGGCATCATCCGCATCGGCGCGGTCAGTTCGGCGGGACCGGGGCGGATCCTGCCGCTGATGAACCAATATGCGGAGGAACACCCCCAGGTGCAGTTCGAGTACATGGACGGCACGTCCCTGACGCTGCTGGAAGAGCTGAAGGCAGAACGCTACGACCTGGTGATCTCTGCCCGTGAGGCCACCGACCCGGACATCTCCTTCTTTCCGCTGTGGGAGCAGCGTTTCGTGGCCATCATGCCGCCCTCTCACCCTCTGGCCGCTCTCTCCTCTGTCTCCCCGGCCCAGCTGGCCCGCTATCCGATGATCCGCTACCACGACAGCGCCGCGGCCCGGGCGCGTGGAGAAAGCAGCTTAGGTGCGTGGGGCGTCGGACAGGTAGACCGGGGCAGGGAGCTGGGAGGTGATGTTTGGGGGGGGGGGGTGGGG
>JAJQDL010000137.1:0-11495 GCA_021202235.1 Lachnospiraceae bacterium | reverse complement strand
CCCCTCCCACCACCTCCAAGCCTCCCGGGCGCTGCTCGACTCCCTCTTCGAAGAGGCGGGCGTCGACCAGATCACCCGGGCCGAGGTCAGCGACGATTTTCATATTGCGGGGATGGTGGCTGCCGGAATGGGCGTCGCCGTCCTGGCGGACAGCTCCATGCCGGATCTGTACGGCCTGCGGAAGATTCCCCTGCAGAACGCCTCCATCCGGCGTAATCTCTACCTGGCCACATGTAAGAACAGCTATGTCTCCGATTCCGTACAGGATTTTCTCCGTTTCCTGCGGCGGGCGGCGCTGTGACTCTCTTCCGCAAGGATAAAACGACGCACCGGCCAGTAATATGTCCCCAGAAACAGGAACAGGCAAAGCACGGCCGTCAATACATGCAGCGCCCAGGGATAATACGGAACGATATTTCCCAGGACGTAATCCAGGGCGTCCGCGCCCTGCTCCCGCCAGGCAGAGGAGCCGGTTCCAGCTCGACGCAGCCAGCGCCCCGCCACAGACCGTCAGCACCAGTGCCACCAGAATCCTCGCCATTTTCTTTCCCCTCTCTGTATATTCTGAGATGATTCTACACCCGCGAAGGATTCTCCGCAACCGCTAAAGCGGAGCCTCTCCGCGCGGGGCGCGTCCGGCATCAGCCGAAAAAATACCTTGCGCGCCCCTGCGCATTAAAAAAGGCATTACAAACCTTCTCAGTCCATAATGCCTTTTCATTTTTATTATTCGGCCTGCAGGTTACCCACGGAAAACCGTTACTCTTCTTCCTCTTCCTCCGCAGGCATTTCCTCTGCCTCAGCTTCCGCTTCGTCGCTGTCTTCGTCTGCTGCTTCTTCGAGTTCTTCCCCGAGCTCCACTTCCTCAGACTCTTCGGTTTCCGCGGCCTTCCCCGTCTCTTCCTCCGAAGTCTCGAAGTCCCCTGCGTCCTCGCTTACGTTTTCCGCAGACACCTCTGTCTCCTCGTAGCTCTCCGCCTCTTCGTCAGCTTCAGGATATTCCTCTGCGGACTCCTCCGGCGGAATCAGATCGCTGCCGTCAGTATCAAGCTGCACGTCGCGGTACTTCTTCATACCGGTTCCGGCTGGGATCAGCTTACCGATGATGACGTTCTCCTTCAGACCGATCAGAGGATCGACCTTGCCGTTGATGGCTGCCTCTGTCAGAACCTTTGTGGTCTCCTGGAAAGAGGCTGCCGACAGGAAGGAGTTCGTCGCCAGGGAAGCCTTGGTGATACCGAGCATGATCTGCTTGCCATCCGCGGGCTTCTTGCCCTCGGCGATCAACGCCTCGTTCATGTCCTCGTACTCCAGCACATCCATGGAGGTGCCGGGAAGCATCTCGCTGTCCCCGCTCTCCTCGATGCGGACCTTCTTCAGCATCTGACGCACGATGACCTCGACGTGCTTGTCGTTGATCTCCACGCCCTGGAGACGGTACACACGCTGCACCTCGCGGATCATGTAATCCTGCACGGCGCGCACACCCTTGATCTTCAGCAGATCATGCGGGTTCACGCTGCCTTCTGTCAGCTCATCGCCGGGCTCGATCACAGCGCCATCCGTAATCTTGATCCGCGATCCGTACGGAATCAGGTAGGTCTTCGAATTCCCGTTCTCCGGATTCGTGATCACGATCTCCCGTTTCTTCTTGGTATCCTTGATATATGCCTCGCCGCCGATCTCGGAGATGATGGCCAGGCCCTTGGGCTTTCTGGCCTCGAACAGCTCCTCGACACGGGGAAGACCCTGAGTGATATCACCGCCGGCCACGCCGCCGCTGTGGAAGGTACGCATCGTCAGCTGTGTACCGGGCTCACCGATCGACTGTGCCGCGATGATACCCACGGCCTCGCCGACCTGTACCGGCTCGCCGGTCGCCATGTTGGCGCCGTAGCACTTCGAGCAGACACCCAGATGGGAACGGCAGGTCAGCACGGAACGGATCTTCACCGATGTCACACCGGTCGCCATGATAAGCGGCGCCATCTTGGGCGTCACAAGCGTATTTGCAGCAGCTACCACCTCACCAGTCGCGGGGTCAACGATATCCTCGGCCAGCGTCCGGCCGGTGATACGCTCCTGCAGACCCTCGATAACTTCCTGGCCATCCATGAAGGCCGTAATCTCAAGGTACGGGATTTCACTCTTCCCGGCGGAGCAGTCCTCCTCACGGATGATCAAATCCTGCGAGACATCCACCAGACGACGGGTCAGATACCCGGAGTCAGCGGTTCGCAGAGCGGTATCGGACATACCCTTTCTGGCGCCGTGCGCGGACACGAAATATTCCAGAACGTCCAGACCCTCACGGAAATTGGACTTGATAGGCAGCTCGATCGTACGACCGGTCGTATCGGCCATCAGGCCACGCATGCCGGCCAGCTGCTTGATCTGCTTGTCAGAACCACGGGCTCCGGAATCTGCCATCATATAAATATTGTTATATTTATCCAGACCGTCCAGCAGCTCCTTCGTCAGGATCTCATCGGTCTCTTTCCAGGTCTCAATAACTTCCTTATAACGCTCCTCGTCAGTCACCAGACCGCGGCGGAAATTCTTGCTGATGCGATCCACCCGGTCCTGGGCCGCCTGGATCAGCTCCGGCTTCTTGGCCGGCACGGTCATATCGGAGATGGAGACCGTCATGGCTGCCTGCGTCGAGTATTTATACCCCATGGCCTTAATCCGGTCCAGAAGCTCCGCTGTCTTAATAACACCGTGAACATTGATCGTCTTCTCCAGGATCTGCTTCAGACCCTTCTTCGCAACATGGAAGTCAATCTCCAGCTTCAGCTCATTGCCGGGAATCGAGCGGTCAACAAAGCCCAAATCCTGATCAATGATCTCATTGAAGATAAAACGTCCCAGCGTGGACTCCACATTGCCGGTGATCACACTCCCATCAGGCATGGTCTTCTTCATACGGACAGTGATCCGGGAATGAAGCTTCAGCGCTTTATTCTCATAGGCCAGCATGGCCTCATTCAGATCCTT
Organism: Lachnospiraceae bacterium; assembly: GCA_021202235.1. GTDB lineage: Bacteria > Bacillota > Clostridia > Lachnospirales > Lachnospiraceae > UBA3305. The sequence continues at coordinate 8,498 of JAJQDL010000137.1, read as the reverse complement.
GAAATATTTCCCTTCGCCGAGAGAACCGGGTCTCTCCTGCGTCAGATAGTAAATACCCAGCACCATATCCTGGGACGGAACCGCCACAGGGCCGCCGTCGGAAGGTTTCAGCAGGTTGTTGGGGGAGAGCAGCAGGAAACGGCACTCCGCCTGCGCCGCCACGCTCAGGGGCTGATGACCCGCCCTCTGGTCGCCCTCGCAGTCCGCGTTGTAGGCGGTGCAGACCAGCGGATGCAGCTTGATGGCCTTGCCTTCGACCAGGATCGGCTCGAAAGCCTGAATACCCAGACGATGCAGCGTAGGCGCACGGTTCAGCATCACCGGGTGCTCCTTAATGACATCCTCGAGGACATCAAAGACCTCGGGCTGCATGCGTTCCACCATCTTCTTGGCGCTCTTGATATTGTGGGCAATGCCCCGGCCCACCAGCTCCTTCATGACAAAGGGCTTGAAAAGCTCAATGGCCATCTCCTTCGGCAGACCACACTGGTCATTCTTCGGCTCCGGGCCCACCACGATAACAGAACGTCCGGAATAGTCCACACGCTTACCCAGCAGGTTCTGACGGAAACGTCCCTGTTTTCCTTTGAGCATATCGGAGAGGGACTTCAGCGGACGGTTGCCGGGGCCCACCACAGGACGACCTCTGCGGCCATTATCTATCAGGGCATCGACAGCTTCCTGAAGCATTCTCTTCTCATTGCGCACGATGATATCCGGCGCGCCCAGCTCCAGCAGGCGTGCAAGGCGGTTATTCCGGTTGATAATCCGGCGATACAGATCATTCAGGTCAGAGGTAGCGAAACGGCCGCCGTCCAGCTGCACCATGGGACGCTGATCCGGCGGAGTCCCCGGTATCACGTCCATCACCATCCACTCCGGCCGGTTGCCCGAAGTACGGAAAGCCTCCACGACCTCCAGACGCTTGATGATCCGGGCCCGTTTCTGACCGGTTGCCTTCTCCAACTTTCCGCGCAGATCTGCAGACTCTTTCTCCAGATCAATGGCCTTCAGCAGCTCCTGAATGGCCTCGGCGCCCATTCCCACGCGGAAATTGCCATAGCCGAACTTATCCAGAGCCTCCCGGTATTCCTTCTCGGAAAGGACCTGTTTATACTCCAGCGTCGAATTCTTCTTATCCAGAACAATATAGGAAGCAAAGTACAGCACCTTCTCCAGTGTCCGGGGAGACAGATCGAGGATCAGTCCCATACGGCTGGGGATTCCCTTGAAATACCAGATATGGGAGACCGGCGCTGCCAGCGCGATATGACCCATGCGCTCTCTGCGTACGCTGGACTTGGTCACTTCCACGCCGCAGCGGTCACAGATCACGCCTTTATAACGGATCTTCTTATACTTGCCGCAGTGGCATTCCCAGTCCTTGCTGGGTCCGAAAATGCGCTCGCAGAACAGACCATCCTTCTCCGGCTTCAGAGTCCTGTAGTTGATGGTCTCGGGCTTCTTGACCTCTCCCCGGGACCAGCTCAGGATCTTCTCCGGAGACGCCAGGCCAATTTTTATCGCATCAAACACCAACGGCTGATATGTCTCTTCATTCACAGCGGGCATGTTCGATCTCCTTTCTAGTTGTCGTAGTCGCCGTCATCCAGCGTATCCGCATCGATGTCCATGGTATCGCCGTAATCCGGCTGATCCTCATCGTCGTCTATGTCTACTTCCGCTTCCGCTTCCGCCGGCTGATCGGCGTCAGAAGCCACCAGCTCTCCGCCGGAGAATTCCTGTTCCTGATAACCATAGGAACCGTAGTCCTCCTTCTTCTGGTGGTGGTAATCCCGGTCTCCCTCGATCACCGAACGGAAATCCTTCTCGGCATAGTCCACGTTCTCGCGGACTTCCACCTCTTCACCATTCTCGTCCAGAAGCGTCACATCCAGACCCAGCGCCTGCATTTCCTTCAGCAGTACCTTAAACGATTCCGGCACACCGGGCGTCGGAATATTCGTCCCCTTGATGATGGCCTCATAGGTCTTCACGCGGCCCACCACATCGTCGGATTTCACGGTCAGGATTTCCTGCAGCGTGTAGGCAGCACCATAAGCCTCCAGAGCCCAGACCTCCATCTCACCGAAACGCTGACCGCCGAACTGAGCCTTGCCGCCCAGAGGCTGCTGCGTCACCAGAGAGTAAGGGCCGGTGGCGCGGGCATGAATCTTGTCGGCCACCAGGTGATGAAGCTTCAGATAGTGCATGTGGCCGATCGTGACCTCACTGTCGAATTCCTCGCCGGTCCGGCCATCGCGCAGCTGTACCTTACCCTCCCGGGTAATAGGAACGCCCTTCCACACCGCACGGTGCTCCAGATGGCTCCCCAGATATTCCATGACCTCCGGCTTTACCTTGCCGGTGTATTTTTCCTCGAACTCTTCCCACTCTGTGTTGACATAGTCGTTGGCCAACTCCAGAGTGTCCATGATATCCGTCTCTTTCGCCCCGTCAAACACCGGCGTGATGACCTTGAACCCCAGCGCAGCAGAGGCCAGGCTCAGGTGTGTCTCCAGCACCTGCCCGATATTCATACGGGAAGGCACACCCAGAGGATTCAGCACGATATCCAGCGGACGTCCGTTCGGCAGATAAGGCATATCCTCCACAGGCAGCACCCGCGAGACAACACCCTTATTTCCATGACGGCCGGCCATCTTGTCGCCCACAGAGATCTTTCTCTTCTGTGCAATATAAATACGAACCGTCTCATTCACACCGGGAGCCAGCTCATCGCCGTTCTCTCTGGTGAAGACCTTGGCATCGATAATGATGCCGTACGCGCCGTGAGGCACCTTCAGGGAGGTGTCACGGACCTCACGGGCCTTTTCACCGAAAATTGCCCGCAGCAGCCGCTCTTCGGCCGTCAGCTCCGTCTCCCCCTTCGGGGTGACCTTACCCACCAGGATATCTCCGGCCCGCACCTCGGCGCCGATGCGGATGATCCCTCTCTCATCCAGATCCTTCAGAGACTCATCGCCGACACCGGGCACATCCCGGGTGATCTCCTCCGGTCCCAGCTTGGTATCACGGGCCTCCGCCTCGTATTCCTCAATATGAATGGACGTATACACATCGTCCTGCACCAGACGCTCGCTGAGCAGAACCGCGTCCTCATAGTTATATCCTTCCCATGTCATGAATCCGATCAGCGGATTCTTGCCCAGTCCGATCTCTCCCATGTATGTGGAAGGTCCGTCAGCCAGGACCTCCCCCTTCTCCACAACCTGCCCCTTGTCTACGATGGGCTTCTGGTTGTAGCAGTTGCTCTGGTTGCTCCGCTTGAACTTGGTCAGGTGATAATTATCACGCTGGCCGTCCTCCCGCTTCACCGTAATGTCCGTGGCAGAAACGCGCTCCACCACACCGGCATTCTTCGCCAGCACACAGACGCCGGAGTCAACAGCCGCTTTAGCTTCCATTCCGGTGCCTACCACGGCGGAGTCAGTGATCATCAGCGGCACGGCCTGCCGCTGCATGTTCGAGCCCATCAGCGCCCGGTTGGCATCATCGTTCTCCAGGAAGGGAATCATGGAGGTAGCAACCGAGAACACCATCTTAGGAGAAACGTCCATCAGATCGATCCGGCTACGGTCAAACTCAGAGGTCTCTTCCCGGAAACGGCCAGCCACACTGTTTCTCACAAAATGACCTTCGGCGTCCAGCGGCGAGTTGGCCTGCGCCACGTAATAATTATCTTCCTCATCGGCTGTCAGATAGATGACCTCCTCGGTAACGCGGGGATTCTTCGGATCGCTCTTATCCACCACCCGGTAGGGCGCCTCTACAAAACCATACTCATTGACACGCGCATAAGTAGCCAGGGAGTAGATCAGACCGATGTTAGGACCCTCAGGAGTCTCGATCGGGCACATTCTCCCGTAATGAGTATAGTGAACGTCACGCACCTCGAATCCGGCCCGATCCCGGGACAGACCGCCCGGGCCCAGAGCGGACAGACGCCGCTTATGAGTCAGCTCCGCCAGAGGGTTGTTCTGATCCATGAACTGGGACAGCTGAGAACTGCCGAAGAATTCCTTCACGGCCGCTGTCACCGGCTTGATGTTGATCAGAGACTGCGGCGTGATCGTTTCCTGATCCTGCGTCGTCATCCTCTCACGTACCACACGTTCCATCCGGGACAGACCGATGCGGTACTGGTTCTGCAGCAGCTCACCGACCGCACGGATCCGACGATTTCCCAGATGGTTGATATCATCAGAATTACCGATCCCGGCAGAAAGATGCATGCAGTAATTGATGCTGGCAAAGATGTCCTCTCTGGTCACATGCTTCGGCACCAGGTTCGCCACATTCCGGCGAATGGCCGCGAACAGCTCCTCCTGCTCAGGGAATTCCTCCATCAGCCGCTTCAGCTCCGGATAGAACACATCCTCATGGATGCCCAGCTCCAGCGGATCGCAATCCACATGAGCCGACAGATCCACCATCATATTCGAAAGAACCTTGACTTTGCGTTCTTCATTCTCCGCCTGCACATATACATAAGGAATACCGGCGTTCTGAATCTCCGTCGCCTTCTCCTTGCTTACGACCGTACCAGCTTCCGCCAGTACTTCTCCGGTCTCCGCATCAACGACATCATCCGCCAGCGTCCGGCCGGTGAGACGGTTGCGGAAATGAAGCTTCTTATTGAATTTATAACGACCCACCTTGGCCAGATCGTAGCGGCGGGGGTCGAAGAACATACTCTCCAGGAGACTCCTGGCATTATCCACGTACAGAGGCTCACCGGGACGGATCTTCTTGTACAGATCCAGCAGTCCCTCATCCGCGTTCGTCGCTGTATCCTTGCCGAGACTGGCCAGCAGCATGGGCTCCTCGCCGAACATCTCCAGGATCTCCGCGTTAGTACCGACACCCAGAGCACGGATCAGCACCGTGACCGGTACCTTCCGGGTCCGGTCCACACGCACATAGAAGATGTCATTGGAATCCGTCTCATATTCCAGCCAGGCTCCGCGATTGGGGATCACCGTACAGGAATACAGCTTCTTCCCCAGCTTATCATGGGAAACCCCATAATAAATGCCGGGAGAACGAACCAGCTGGCTGACGATGACACGCTCGGCGCCATTGATCACAAAGGAACCCGTGTCGGTCATCAGCGGCAGATCGCCCATGAAGATCTCATGCTCATTGATCTCGCCGGATTCTTCATTAATCAAACGCACTTTCACTTTCAGAGGGGCCGCCAGGGTCGCGTCTCTCTCCTTGCACTCCTCTATGGAGTACTTTACCTCATCCTGGCACAGGGTAAAGTCAACGAACTCAAGACTCAGGTGTCCGCTGAAATCGGAGATGGGGGAGATGTCGTCAAAGACCTCCTTCAGCCCTTCGCTGAGAAACCACTGATAGGAATTCTTCTGAATCTCGATCAGGTTCGGCATCTCCAGCACTTCTTTTTGTCTTGAGTAGCTCATTCTCACGCCTTTACCGGACGGAACCGGGCGCATTCTGCAATTCTCCATAGACGTTTCACCCCTATTTATAAAGATAATGATGATACAGGGGCAAAAATTCTGCCCCCCCTGATCTCACGCATTTCCTCGCACTGCGGCGTCTTTCCTTCCTGTTTTCAACAGGCAGAAGTTAGGCATATGTCACCACAATAGTGCAAACTTCATATTAGCAAAGAAAAGTCAAGCTGTCAATTGCTTTTTTCCATTTTTTTTGCAATTTTAGGCATTTCTGCCACTTTTCCCTTGCATCCCTCGATATCAAATGATATAATATCTAAGTGTGTGTCAAAATATGAGATGTGGTTTACGCGACGGATCACAGCAGTCACACCAGATGAAACCCAGGAGGAATCTATATGTTTTGGAAAGTACTGTTAGGAATTCTCATCGTTGCCGCCATCGCCCTCGTCGTCCTGTATTTCCTCGGGCGAAGGATGCAGAAGAGGCAGGCGGCCGCGCAGGAACAGATGGAGGCCATGAAGCAGGTCGTCTCCATGCTGATCATTGATAAGAAGATCATGCGTCTGAAGGATTCCGGTCTGCCCCAGGCCGCGATCGACCAGACTCCCAAATATATGCGTCGGAGCAAGATGCCTATCGTCAAGGCCAAGGTCGGCCCCCGTATCATGACGCTCTGCGCCGAGCGGGATGTATGGGATGTACTGCCCGTCAAGTCCGAGGTGAAAGTTGAACTCTCCGGCATCTACATCACCGCTATCAAGAGCGTCCGCGGCGGCACCATCCAGAAGCCCGAGAAGAAGAAAGGCATCTGGGCGAGGGTCAAAGCCAAGGTGTCCGGGAAGGAATAAGGCGGGAGAATCTGCAAAAAGTCAAAGAGAAAAACAACAGGCTGCGGGACAGACTGAAACAGTCCCTCAGCCTGTTGTTTTTCTCTTTTCGTAAGGAACCTCCCTGAGCCGCTGCTCCGCGCTGAAAAAGCCCCCATCTCAGGCTGATCCGCACGGCAAACGAACATCATATCACAGGCTCCTTCAAACGAGGGCCGGGAAGCCTACTGAAAACACTGTAAAGACAGGGAGAAGAGATACGGGGGTGAGGGACTGTTTCAGTCTGTCCCGCACCCACGTATCTCTTCTCCCGTTTCATAGCAAGTTTCTATCACTCGAAAAGCCTTACCGCACCGAAAACCGGTATGCCGTGCGGGTCACATACTCCTCTCCCGGCGTCAGCATCATGGAAGGGAAATCAGCGTGATTCACCGAATCCGGATAATGCTGGGTTTCCAGACACAGTCCGGTGTTGCGGCCGTGCGGCGCAGCCAGGTAGTTTCCGATATAAAACTGCACGCCCGGCTGATCGGTGAGAACCTCCATATGGATACCCGTCTCCGGCAGATAGACACTGGCCACTGAACGAAAACCGCTGCCGTCAAGAACAAAATTATGATCGAAACTCCCGGTCAGTATCAGCTGAGGATCCGGAGTAAAGGCATCCCGCCCCACTTCCTGCGGAGTGCGAAAATCAACGGGCGTCCCCTCCACCGGCAGCAAGCGCCCGGTCGGCGTGCTGCGGGCGGCATATTCCGTTCTCTCGCTCCGCAGGTGATCGTCCGGATGGCGGAAGATATGATCCTCCCGGCCGGTAAAATTAAAGTAAGAGTGATTTGTCAGATTCACCGGCGTTTCCCGGTCTGTCTGAGCCCGGTAAGTGATCTCCAGAGCATTCTCTTCCGTCATCCGATACGTAACGGAAACTGTAAGATTCCCGGGGAAACCGCCCTCTCCATCCGGGGAGGTGCGGCGCAGGCTCACTGAATCCTCTCCTGCTTCCGCTTCCCAGATCCGGCGATTGAATCCATTCGGTCCGCCATGAAGCTGATTCGGCCCCTCGTTCGCTTCCAGACGATATGTCTCTCCGTTCCATGTATAAGAGGCTCCGCCGATACGGTTCCCCACACGACCGACACAGGCTCCCAGATAACAGGTGTCCTCATCGTAATACTCCCTGACGCTGCTGTAGTTCAGCACGACATTCTGAAGCTGACCTTCCCGGTTGGGCACCCGCAGTTCCTGCACGATACCTCCCAGATTCAAAATCGTGGCTTCTGCACCGCCCATGCCGCGGATGATGTAACGCTCCACCGCCTGGCCGTCCGACGTCACACCAAACCGTTCTTTTCTCACCATCTTTCTCTCCTATCCCGGTGCGTCTATACACCCTGCAAACACACTGACCACCGCATTTTTCATAAATTCGATCTGAGAATCTGCGTTCTCAGCTGCGCAGCGAAAACCCTCCGTCCGCGCATTTCGGCTGAACCCGGACATGAAGCCGATTATCGGAAGAATGCTCATAGTTAATCTCCAGGCCATACTCGATGTCCAGATTCATTTCGTCCCCGCTCTCTTCCACATGAATCCGGCTGGTGTGGATCCCCAGCGCCAGGACGCCGAAGGGCGTACTGTAGTGACTCTGCGTGTCTTTTCCTTCCTCAAAGCGCATTTCCGTGCTGATGATTCCGTTCTTGCGCAGACTCACATGATCCGGCGATATTTTCAGGATATTTTTAACGGGTTCCGGATATTCCTCCATCATCTCCTCGTAGAGAAGATAATGTTTGCCATTTCGCAGATAATACTGGCCTGGAGAGATGATATCCACGTTATCCTTCTCTTTCTCGCCCTCTCCGGTAAACAGAACCCCACTGACTGTGATCAGTACTTCTCTTTCCAAACTTCTTCCTCCTGCATAACGATCTGCCATCTGCATCCTCAGAACGACTCGATGTCCACCACCTGTGTCTTACGGATATCATAGGGCAGGATAGAATTTGCGAACACCTCAAATTTCTCTGCCCCATCACTGACATAAAACTCGTGGTGGAGCTCCTCTCCAACCTGGACGGGATCCGCCAGAAGATGCTTCTCCTGCAAAAGCTCCCGCAGACTGACCGTTGTCTCATAGGCGGGGTTCACCAGCTGCACCGAGCCGCCCATGCAATGTCCGATTACAGAGCGCAGCAGAGGGTAATGGGTACAGCCCAGAATC
>JAJQDL010000170.1 GCA_021202235.1 Lachnospiraceae bacterium | reverse complement strand
CCGGGCAGGAGTCGCTGAAAATCCCGAACATGCTTTTCTCACCGGCAGCATATTGCCGTCCGGAGAAGAAAGACAATTCCGGATCAAGCACGTAATGTATCTCAGACATTTGAAGCCATTCTTTCTCATAGGCGAAAGAATAAGTGATTTTTCCCTTCCCCGCAGCGGCATATAAAGTTCCCATCGCTTGAACGGTAAGATCTTTTTGACTCATATACACATGAATTTCCCGTATCACATCCGCCATACAATTACTTCCCCTTTTTCCCAGCCCGCTTTCCGGTCATCAGATTCAGGTCCTGCAGTTTTCGTCCCAGTTCATCGTCTCTGGCAATCATAAGCAGATCCTCATCCATATTATTGAGCGCGTGCAAAACCGCCGCATAGATTCCCATGGAAACAGAAGGAGAGCCCTTTTCCACAGACCACAGCGTGGCCCGACTGATTCCGGCCCGCTCCGCAACCAGATCCATGGAAAGATTCCTGCGCAGCCGCGCCAGCTTGATCTGTTCTCCCATTATCTCCAGTATTTCCCGTGTCCGGGGCATTATAACCACCGATTTCTTCGGCATTTTTCTTCTCCTTCTGCATCCATGATCTATTGTACGAAAATGTATAACGGTTGTTATTTTAAACCATATACTTTAAAATGTCAATTTTTATTTACATAGACTTATGACCTCCTCCCCCCGTCCATCTCGTACACAACGTCCGCGAGGCGCAGGGTGGAACGCCTGTGAGAGACGAGGACGACAGTCTGGTGTTCACCGGCTTCGGCCAGAGATTTCAGGATGGCTCCTTCATTCAGGGCGTCCAGGTTGCTCGTCGGTTCATCAAGCAGCAAGAACGGCGCGTCGTGCAGGAAGGCACGGGCGAGGCCGAGGCGCTGCCGCTCGCCGCCGGAGAGCGTATCGCCCAGCTCGCCGACCTCCGTGTCATAGCCCTGCGGCAGCGTGAGGATGAAGTCGTGAATCGACGCCTTCCGGGCGGCCTCCATGATTTCCTCCCGCGTCGCGCCCGGCCTGCCGATGGCGAGGTTGTTGGCGATGGAATCGTGGAACAGGTGCGTTTCCTGCGTCACGAAGCTCTCCGTATCGCGCAGTTCGGCGGTCGGGATCTCCCGCACGTCGCGTCCGCTGATGGTCACGCGGCCGTCGTTCACATCCAAGAAACGCATGAAGAGCTTCAGCAGCGTGGATTTTCCGCTGCCGCTGGGGCCGTGGATACCGACGATCTGCCCGGGGCGGATCTCCAGAGAGCAGTCGTGCAGGATCTCTTCCTCCCCATAGGCGAAGCTCACCCGCTCCGCCTCCGCGCCGGTAAAGCACCCGGCCACCGTGCCCCTTGACTCGCTCACCGGTGAGACAGACTTATCCCCCGTCTCCGCAGTCCGCATCCCAACCTCCGTGACATTCGCCTCCTCCGGCCGCGGGATCTCCGCCACCAGCGGCTCCTCCTCGAGGATCTCCAGCACACGCTCGCCGCTCGCCAGCGTCTGGTTGAGGTTGTTCGAGAGGCTTGAGAGCGCGGCGGTCGGCGAGATCGTATGCGCATAGAAGACCTCCAGCAGCTCGATGTCGCTCGTGAGGATTGAAATCAGATTGCCCTTATCCCGCCCCTCGAGCTTTGCCGGGCAGAGCCTGCGCAGGCTGGCAAAGACCTCGTGGCGGATGATCGCCAGCAGGATGATGGCCACAGTCTGCCCCAGACTCAGGGCTCCCTGCAAATACTGGCCCGCCGCCATGACCATGCCCAGCGCCGCGCCGCCATAGGCCACGATATCCATGACGCTGGTCGAATTCAACTGCATCGTCAGCACCTTCATCGTGATGCGGCGGAACTCCTGCGCCTCCGCGTCCATTTCCTCCGCCTTCAGACCGTCCGCCTGATAGATCTTCAGCGTCGTCAGCCCCTGCAGATTCTCCAGAAAGCTGTCGCCAAGCCCCGTGTAGATATCCCAGTAGCGGTTCAGCAGCTTCTTCGCGATCTTCTGCACCACGACGATCGAGAGCGGGATCAGCGGCACGAAGACGAGCAGCACGATGGCCGCCCGCAGGGAAATGGGCTCCACTACGATAAACAGGGTCAGCGGCGCCAGCAGACTGTAGAACAGCTGTGAGAGATATTTTCCGAAATACGTCTCCAGCTGCTCCACGCCGTCGGTGCACAACTGCACGACTTCCGAGGTCGAGACGTGCTCCCGGTAGGAGACGCCGAGACGCAGCAGCTTCCCGTAGATCTGCTCCCGCAGGACGCGCTTTACATCCACGCTCGCCCGGTACGAGGCCCGCGCTGCGCCCCGGTCGCAAAAAGCACGAATGACGAGCACGGCCACAAAGACTGCGGCCGCCCCCGTCCGGCTTCCCTTTCCTTCAATCAGCCCCGCGATCGTGAACACCGCCGCGATCTGCGCCAGCAGCGCCAGCCACTGCCACAGCACCTGCCAGACGATGTATTTCCGGTCACGGGATAAGAGTTTTACCAGCCGTGTTTTGATCATAGCGCCTCTTTCTCCTCCTTCAAAGTCTTCACTCCCAGGAAGAAATACAGCAGATGGCAGACCCACACGACGACCAGGATGGCGCGCGCCGCCGGCACGCGACTCATCATCGCGAAGCCGATGCCCATGATCACCGTCACAGTCCCCACGATCGAGCATTTCGTGCGCAGGGTCATGCCCCGGTGCTGCACGAAGCTCTCCAGATGCTTCTTATATAAATTCGTGCCGATAAACCAGTCGTGCAGCCGCTGCGATCCCTTCGCGAAGCAAAAGACCGTCGCCATATAGAACGGCACCGTCGGCAGGATCGGCAGGACGACGCCCACCGTGCCGAGCGCCAGGCAGATCAGGCCGAGCCCGATCCAGATAAAACGTACAGGGTTCTTCATAGTCTCTCCTTTCTCACACCAGGACGAATTTCCGTCCGTCGATCTCCGTCACCTCAAGCCGGATATCGTAGAGCTCCCGGATGACCTCCGGGGTGATGACCTCCTGCGCTGTCTTATCCTCCAGTGAGAGCAGGTTGCACTCCGAGGCGAACACGACCGCCAGGACCAGACCCACCGCCACATAGGGCAGCAGCGTAACCACGTCGTCCCAGGTTTTCTGAGTAATATTTCCCTCCACGATGGAGGCCACGCCGGACAGGGTGCTGCCGGTCATGGAGTTAAAGGCGTTCGAGAGCCCCGTGAAGAAGGCGTCCACCGCCACACCGGTCAGAATAATCCGCAGAGGCGACAGGCCTCCCTTCCATGACAATGTGTAAACCAGGGCGAAGGCCGCGAGGCCGCCGAGGCAGGCCAGCAGCGGCGTGAGGAAATACAGCGTCGGCAGGAAGGCCGTGACCAGCACCGCCGCGAAGACCGCGCCGCTGGAGATGCCGATGATCCCCGGGTCGGCCAGCGGGTTTTTTAACACCGCCTGGAAGAGCACACCCGAGACAGCCACGGCCGCCCCCGCCAGCATGGAGATCAGGATGCGCGGAAAGCGCAGATCCCAGACCGTCGATACGTCGCTGTCATACTCCACGAACAGGCCCCGGAGCAGCTGACCGAAGCTCACCTGCAGGCTGCCGATGTTCACGGAAATAAAAAATAAAGCCACGAGCAGCAGCAGGATCGCCGCGAAGGAGAGCGCCGAGCGCCTCCTCTTCCGCTGTCTGCGCGCCCGGTCCCGGGCGCCGGATTCCGCCTCCCGCTCCGTGGAAAATGGTTCTTTTTCTTCTATCTTCATACTATCCTCCCCTCTCAGCCTGCGTCGCGCGCCGGATAGAGAATCTGCTGCCGCTCTTCGCGTGCAAGCGGTGAAT
>JAJQDL010000062.1 GCA_021202235.1 Lachnospiraceae bacterium | reverse complement strand
TTTTTTTTTTTTTTTTTTTTTTTTTTTTTTTTTTTTTTTTTTTTTTTTTTTTTTAAAAAAAAAAAAAAAAAAAACGGTATCTGTTTACACAGACACCGCCGCTTCGATTTTCGCTTCGCACTATTCTGTTCACAGAGGACACGACTCCGCCTTCACATAGGCTGCGTGGAACACAATATCTTCATGCGTCTCCTGTTTCTCCTTCAGTTCCTTATAAATCTCCTTCATGCAATGTCTGGCCATCTCTTCCATCGGAATCTGAATGACGCTCTGGGAGATCAGAGAATACCGGCTGTAATCCGGATCACTGTTGCCGATACTCAGAAGCTTTACCTGTTCCGGCACAGAAATTCCTCGCTGGTAGAAAGCCCGACTGGCGCCGAACGCCAGCATATCTCCTCCGAAGAAGATACCGTCCGGCATCGAGGCGGCCTCACACAGAGCCGTACCCAGCAGATATCCATTCTCTACATCGATGTGCTCTACACCGCGCTCCTCCACCTGAATACCCAGCTCCGCGGCGTGTTCCCGGAAGCTGCTGTCGCGCTCGGGCAGTTCCTGTCGAAAGAGACCGCTCCCCGCCGACAGAACACGTCGGCAGCCGTTCCGGGCGAGGATCTCCGCGCCCATCCGTCCGATCTCCCGGTTATCCATACATACACAGGGATATTTTTCTGACTTTCTGTTATAGAATATGATCGGAATATGCAGTTCCATTTCCTCCAGATAAGCAATATCTTTCACGGAAGCGCCGCAGATAATGGCTGCATTGAACATGGAAAGATTTTCTTCATGAAAGGTCTGCCGGATATCTCCGGTCTGATAGGTATAGATCATCACCTCGCAGTCCATCTGCCCCTGCAGAATCTCCCTGCGGACGGCCTTCAGGAAACGGGCCATCATGTATGTCTGAAAATCGCTGGACCAGAACAGTGCGATCAGCGGCTTGGACTTGACCCGGGAACTGCGCAGCCGCCTGGCAAAAATATCCGGCGTATAGTCCATCTCTCTGGCAATTTCCCATATTTTATCCTGCGTTGCTTTCGTAATTCCCCTCTGCTCTGCATTGCCCCGCAGAACAATTGATACCGTAGACAAAGAAAAACCGGAACGCTCTGCAATTTCTTTTAAAGTAGCCATCTGGCTGCCTCCTATAATATAGTAAACGGCTTTATGTCATTTTACGAAAAAGGAGGCTGTTGTCCAGGAAGAGAACAGTCTCCTTTCCGCATGTCATTATAGTAAAATCACAGATGAATGTCCAGTAAAATTATCTTCAACGGTTGCATACCCTACTGCAGCACAGCATCATGCCAGAATATATTATCACCGGCCCGCTCAAAGCCGCTCAGCGAGGAAGTATGAATCATATAATTTGTCGGCACAACAAGCGGCACCCAGTACAGGCAGTCACTGAAGAAGTAATCATTCAGCTCCGAATACAGCGCAGCACGTGCTTCATCGTCTGTTGTCAGCTCAATTTCACTGATCAGCTCCGACCAATGATCATATCCATCAAGGGGCAGCACATCAAAGCGGCACAGGTTATATACGCTGGAGGATTTCAGTGTCGTAAGGCCCTCTACGGACGCGTAACCGGCGGCCCGCAGGAACAGATCCCAATCCGTCGTATTATTCAAACGTTCTGTCGCCGTCGCGTAGTCGACCTGCTCAATCTCCAGTGTAATGCCAACCTCCGCGAACATGTTATACAGCTGCTCTGCCATGGAACGGCGCACAGCCGTATCGTCCACCAGGATACTGAGCGTCAGACCATCCGCGTATCCAGCTTCCGCCAGCAGTTCCTTTGCTTTTTCGGGATCATACTGGTAGGGATAGTTTTCACCGGCATACGTCTCCGAGTAACCCAGCATGGCCTCACCGATAATACTGGTATTGCGGACTGCATTCCCCTCAAATGTACCCGTGATCAGCTCATCCACGTCAATCGCATATGCCAGCGCCTCACGGACTCTTTTATCTGCGAAGATTTCCTTGGAATCATTGATTCCCAGGTAATGTCCGGTACTGCCCGACTGCTCAAATACCGTCAGTCCTTCCTCCGGAGTTTCCTCTAATTTGTTCACTTCCTCATTGCTGACACTGTATACCAGATCTACTCCACCTGTACGCAGCTCCATCATGGCAACAGAAGTCTCACTGATGATTCTGAAATTGATCGTCTGAATATTGGCCACACCATCGCGGTAATATTCATTGGCCTCCAGAGTAATGTGGTCTCCCGACGACCATTCGCTCACTCTGTAAGCACCCGTCCCGACAGGCGCCTGCCAGAAGCTGGCTTCATCTGTTGCTTCATAGGCCGTCTGGGAAATCAGCAGAATATAACGGAATCCCAGTTTCCAGGGACCGTAGGTCTGGGTGAATTTCATATAAATCGTACTGTCATCGACTGCTTCTGTCTGATCGAAATCAATATAATCGAGGTTCGAAGCAAAGCCGCCGCTCAGCGCAATCGACAGAGAAAAAATGAAGTCCGAAGCCTTCACATCGCTTCCGTCACTGAATTTCAGATCCGGCAAGAGATAAAGAGTAACACCCTGGCCATCCTCATCCAGTTCATAGTCCTCGATCAGATTGTTTTCCATGACACCTTCGTTGTTCTGCTGGAAGAGGGGCTCAATCACATTTTCCAGAATCGGACCGGAATAGGTTGTGATGTTGTCCATCTTCAGGTTAGATGGATCCGTTGAAATAGCAACTGTCAGCAGATCCGCGCTCTCTGTCTGCTCCGAGCCCTCCGCAGAAGTCTGCCCGGTCGTCTGATCTCCACTGCTGCTTCCCCCACAGGCAGTCAACGCCAGGCATGCCGCGAGAAGAACTGCCAACCATCTGCTCCACTTTCTTTTCATAAATAGACCTCCTTTTTTTATACAAAACAGCTCTCGCTGTCATGCATTCCTTTACCGGTTTTACACGTACGGACACCTTACAAAGTGTCCCGGTCCAATCTCCCGGAGCTCCGGCTCCTTCTCTCTGCATTCCTTACAGGCCCTCGGGCAGCGCGGTGCGAAACGGCAGCCCGGCTTCGGATCGATGGGAGATGTCAGTTCACCCTTCAGAAGGATTCTCTTCTTCGGACTGTCAATATCCGGCACCGGCAGAGCGCTCAGCAAAGCCTCCGTATAAGGATGCTTTGGCGCAGCAAAAAGCTCCTCCGATGTTGCCATCTCCACCATCTGACCAAGATACATAACCATAATGGAATCGGAGATATATTTTACGACAGAGAGATCATGCGTGATGAAGATATAGGTCAGATTCATGCTCTCCTGAATATCCTGCATCAGATTGAGAACCTGCGCCTGGATAGAAACATCCAGAGCAGATACCGGCTCATCGCAGACAATAAACTTCGGATTCAGAGCCAGCGCCCGTGCGATACCGATACGCTGACGGCGGCCGCCGTCCAGCTCATGCGGATACGTATTGACAAAACGCTCCGCCAGCCCTACCGTATCCATCAGTTCCATGACGCGATCCGAAATTTCCTTTTTACTGACTGTACTATGTATCTGCATCGGCTCTGCGATCGTCTGATAGACTGTCATCCGGGGATTCAGCGAGGAGAACGGATCCTGAAAGATGATCTGCATCTCCTGTCTCAGCTCACTGAGCTTCTTTCGGTCCACCTTCGTAATATCCTCGCCGCGATAAAAAATCTGTCCGTCGGTACTGTCCAGCAAATGCAGGATGACACGGCCAAGCGTCGATTTCCCGCAGCCGGATTCCCCCACGACGCCCAGCGTTTTTCTCTCCTCGATTTGGAAGGAAACACCGTCTACCGCATGAAGAGTGCCGGCGTTTACTTTGAAATATTTTTTTAGATTTCGTACCTCCAGCAATGCTCCCATCCTAGTGTTCCCTCCTCACTTCATCGTAGTGCAGGCAACGGCACATATGGCCATCGCCGGAAATCGTCCGGAGCGGGATGCTCTGCTTCCGACACTCCTCCGTACAGTAGCTGCAGCGGTCAGCAAATTTACATCCCTGCGGCAGATTCGAGGGGTCGGGCATCAGCCCCGGAATCGGACGCAGACGTTTGGCTCTGGAATTCAGATCCGGAAGAGAACCGAAAAGCCCTTCCGTATAGGGGTGCGCCGCCTCCTTAAAGATATGGCGGGCCGTACCCGATTCCACGATTTCACCCGCATAAATGATTGCCACCTTGTCGCACATCTGTGCCACGACACCCAGGTCATGCGTGATCAGCAGCATTGCGGTTCCCAGATTCTTTTTCAGATCATTCATCATATCCAGAACCTGTGCCTGGATCGTCACGTCGAGCGCCGTCGTCGGCTCATCGGCAATCAGAAGCTCCGGCTGACAGGCCAGTGCCATCGCGATAACCACCCTCTGCTTCATTCCTCCGGAAAACTGGTGCGGGTATTCCTTATAACGGGTTGCCGGAATCCCCACCATCTCCATCATCTCTGCTGCCTTCTGTGCCGCCTCTTTCCGGGAAACCTTCTCGTGCAGCCATATCATCTCGGAGATCTGATCGCCGACGGGATCAATCGGGTTCAGCGCCGTCATCGGGTCCTGGAAAATCATGGAAATCTTCCCGCCCCGCACCTTGCGCATCTCTGCCTCACTCATCTCATACAGATCACGGCCCTCAAACTCTACCTTTCCGCTTGTTACATGGCTTTGCGGCTTCGGATTCAGGCGAAGAATCCCCAGTGCAATCGATGTCTTGCCGGCGCCGGTCTCTCCCACGAGTCCCAGGGTCTCCCCTTTTTTCAGTTCCAGAGACACATGGTTCACCGCATAGCTGGTACCGATGTCTTTGGTGACATATGTGATACTCATATCCTCCACAGATAAAAGATTCTTCTCTTCCAATGTTCGGTCACCTCCCTATTTCTTCAGGCGGGGATCCATGGCGTCTCGCAGTCCATCCCCCAGCAGATACACAGAAACAACCACCAGTGCGATCGCCAGTCCCGGGAATGTTACCATATATGCATGGTCAACAATATATGTACGCGCGGAAGAAAGCATCGCGCCCCACTCCGGATACGGAGGCTGAACACCCAGTCCCAGGAAGCTGAGGCTGGCCGCCGCAATGATCGCGTTGCCAACGCTCAGAGTACATTGCACGATAATCGGTGAGAGAACATTCGGCAGAATATGCCGGAAAATAATCCTGGCGTTGCTGGCATCGATCGCTGTCGCAGCATAAATATATTCCTGATTCCGGTATGAAAGCACCGGAACTCAGATCAGCATGGCAAATTTGGGGGTAGACGAAATACCAACCGCAATGATCGCACTTCGGATGCCGCTCCCCATCATCGCTGAGATCGCAATCGCCAGAAGCAGATTCGGCAGAGCCATGGACACATCCAGAACCCGCATAATGACACTGTCAACCTTCCCTCCGAAGTAGCCGGATATCGCTCCGAGGATGATGCCCAATACCGCAGCGATCGCCGTGGCCACAAAGCCGATCATCAGAGAGATTCGGCCTCCGTAAAGCAAACGGCTGAAAATATCTCTTCCCAGATTGTCCGTACCGCACAGATGCTGCAGACTGGGGGTAAGGAATTTCAGGCTGACATCCTGCGCATCATAATCGTAGGGTGCTATGACAGGTGCAAACACGCACATGACGACCACAACAAGCAGGATCGCCGTACCGAGCATGGCGCCCTTGTTATAAATCAGGCGGCTCATGACTTCGCCGGTCATACTTCTCTTCTTTATTTCTTTTTCAGACGATTTCTTTCCCGACATCTCAGGCCACCTCCCCTGCTTTTTCCTTTTGTGCCTTTTTCCTGGGTTTGGAAGCAAATTGTGCCTTGATGCGCGGATCGACTCCGGCATAGAGCAGATCAACCGCCAGGTTCACCAGACTGAAGCTGATAGCCAACAGTAAGACGGCGCCCCGGACCATCGGGTAATCACGGTTGTTGATGGATTCCACCATGAGACGTCCCAAGCCGGGAATGGAGAAAATCTGTTCCATCACCATGGCTCCGCCCAAGGCAACACCAAAGGAATTTCCGGCTGCCGTGATAATAGGGATCAGCGCATTTCTCAGTATGTGGTGCCGCGTGATGACACCCTCTTTCTGCCCCTTGGCTCTCGCAGTACGCACATAGTCCTGATTAATGCAATCCAGCATACTGGAACGGGTAATACGCATCAGAGAGGCTGCATGCGTCAGTCCCAGGCATATGGAAGGAAGCACCCAATAGCGCGGCCCATACCAGCCGGAGACAGGAAACCATTGCAGTCTCACACTGAACAGCATAATCAGAAGCAGCCCGAGCCAGAACACCGGCATGGATATTCCCGCCATTCCGAATATTCGCGCAATGGTATCAATCCATGAATTCTGATGATTCGCCGCCACAATTCCCAGAAGTACCCCGATGATCATGGCAATGCTGGAACAGAAGACCGCCAACAGGAAGGTTGTGGGGAACCGTTCCAGAATTGACTTGGTAACAGGCTGTCCCGACTTATACGATGAACCAAAATCTCCCTTTGTCACAATGTTCCATATATACGTAACATACTGTTCTACAAAGGAATCGTTCAGCCCATAGGAATCCCGCCACTCCTCTTTCGTTTCCTCAGAGGCATTTTCTCCTAATACAATGTCCGCGGGATCGCCGGGCGTAAAATACAGAATGGTAAAAATCAACAGAGAAACCCCCAGCAGTACTGGTATCAGCTGAAGGATTCTTTTAACTGCATAACGTAACATTCTTCTTCTCCCTTCCGTCGTGATTTTTAAATTTCCACTGCGGCCGCCGTCCCCATGCCGCCGCCAATGCAGAGTCCGGCGACGCCGAAGCCGCCGCCCCGTCTTTTCATCTCATACAGCAGGGTCACCAGAATCCGACATCCTGAAGCCCCCACCGGGTGCCCCAGGGCGATCGCTCCGCCGTTCACATTTACACGGTCCGGATCATAACCCAGGATTTTTTCTGCTGCCAGAGACTGGGCCGCGAAGGCTTCATTGGCCTCGAAGAGATCCACATCCGACACCGTGCGCCCGCATTTCTGCAGAAGTGCCTGGATCGAAGCTGCCGCTCCCAGTCCCATCACCGCCGGATCTACCCCTACGGAGACTCCGGCCTTCCACTCAGCGAGGGGCGTCAGTCCCAGTTCCTTTCTCTTCCGGTCGCTGACCAGCACGACCGCCGCCGCACCGTCATTGATGCTGGAGGCGTTGCCCGCGGTCACGGTTCCGTCGGGTCGGAAGGCCGGCTTCAGACGGGCCAGCGACTCAGGTGTCACACCGCTGCGCGGCGACTCATCCTGTGCAAACAGGATCGTCTCCTTCTTCCGGCGTACCGGCACGGCGACGATCTCCTCGTCAAAGCGTCCCGCCTTCTGCGCCGCTTCGCAGCGCTGCTGACTGCGAGCTGCGAAGGCATCCTGCTCCTCCCGGCTGAAGCCATAGCGCTCCGCGATGTTCTCCGCCGTGATGCCCATGTGATAATCCCCAAAAGCATCCCACAGTGCATCGTGTACCATCGCGTCTTCCACCGTCCCGCGATTCATGCGGTAGCCGAAGCGTCCCTGCGGCAGAAGATAGGGTGCTGCGGACATATTTTCCATGCCGCCGGCCACCACGACCTCAGCCTCTCCCGCGAGGATGCGGGAAGCGGCCTGATTCACGGACATCAGGCCGGAGCCGCAGACCTGATTCAGGGTGTACGCCGGGATCTCCTGCGGAAGTCCGGCGTCCAGCGCCGCCTGGCGCGCCACATTCTGGCCCAGGCCGGCCTGAATCACACAGCCAAGAATAACCTCATCCACCTGGTCGGACGGAAGACCGGCGCGCTGCAGCACCTCGCGGATGACTGTGGATCCCAGTGTCCTCACCGGAACGCCCGTCAGAGTGCCTCCGAATTTGCCGATCGCGGTGCGGCAGGCGCCCGCGATCCATATACGCTCTTTCATGCGACATTCCTCCTAGATGACGTGATCCTGCTGCAGCTGCTCCAGCTCCTCCTCCGGAACATCCAGCCACTCTCCATAGATTTCCTGATTATGCTGTCCCAGTGTCGGAGCCGGCCGGTTGATCCGGGGCATGGTATCCATCAGCTTGACCGGATTACCGTTCACCTTCATTTTCCCGATGACCGGATGCTCAATCTCAATGAACATCTCCCGGGCATCCGCGATATGCTCATCCTCCGTGATCTGTGCCACGTCATAGATCGGCCCGGCCGGAATCCCGTGACTCAGTACGATATCCACGACTTCATCCACCGTATACTGCCTGGTCCAGCTCTCGATGTACTTCTTCTGAATTTCGTTATTCTCCACACGGAGCGGCACATTCAGGAAGCGTTCATCCGTGATCATCCATTCCATATCCAGGACTTCCCGGCAGAGCTTCTCGTAGAGCTTCTGGTTGCCGCAGGCAATGATCACAAAGCCGTCCTTCGCCTGATAGGAATCGTAGGGAGCAATAGAAGCGTAAGCATTTCCCATTCGTACCGGAATCTCATCGCTCTCAAAATATCTCTGATAGGCATTCTCCAGGCTGGCGACGACCGAATCCACCAGAGATACGTCCACCCTCTGCCCATGACCCAGCTTCTCGCGGGCATGCAGCGCCGCAAGAACACCGATCACCATATTCATGCCGCCCAGCATATCCCCCATGGCATTGCCGGAACGGGTCGGTTCGCTGCCCTTGGAACCGGTCACGCTCATCAAACCGCCCATTGCCTGCGAAATGATGTCATACCCCGGCCGCTGCGCATAGGGCCCGTATGAGCCGAAGCCGGAGACAGCTGCGTAGATCAGCTGATCGTTCCCCTCTGACACGCCCACATCCCCCCACCCCAGCCGATCCAAGACGCCAGGGCGGTAATTCTCCAGCAGGATATCCGCCTTCTTCACCAGCTCCAGAAACAGCTTTTTCCCCCGCTCATCCTTCAGATTCAGGGTGATTCCCATCTTGTTGCGGTTCAGATTGGCATAATAGGTGCTTTCCCCGTTGCGGTAGGGACCATACCCCCGGGCATCATCGCCCCGTCCGGGGATTTCGATTTTAATGACGGTGGCGCCGAGATCGCCCAGGATAGAACCGCCGTAGGGTCCCGCCACCACACGCGTCAGATCCAGTACTACCAGATTTTCCAATGCTTGCATTTTTTCTCTCCTATTTTAGCGATACGGTAAGGGGGACGAGGAATCTCATCCCCCTCTTTTCCTGAAACCGCCTTTATTCCGCTGTCACCTGGAGCTCATCCTCCTCCACGTGAATCTTCATTCTCATGAAAGCGGAGCCCATGGATTTCCCCAGAGAATCCAGCCGCAGAGACAGCGTCGCTCCGCCCCCCAGTGCGTGCTTCATCACAAAATTAAACCCGTTCAGCGACGGCACCTCATAGCGAGTCACCTCGCCCTTCACCATGTCGCCAAAATATTCCTTTACCTTCTCGACTGTCACTTCGCGCTCGATGATCGGATAGTATTCCGGCTTCCTGGCATATACACAGACGTTGCTCGTATCCCCCTTGTCCCCGGAACGGCCATGGGCAATATCCTTCAGATAAATCTCTTTCATCTCTATTTCACCTCCCGGATATGACTCTCCAGACGAATGGCATCCCTGGGCACCAGGGTCGGCCACAGACCAATCACTTCCTGTACCTTGGAACGACCGCCGAAGAAGCTGGCTCCGGGCGGGCCGTTCAGCTGCAGCGGCGAGATCTCGGGGATCAGCTGCGCCGCTTCCGCCTTCTCTTTGGTCCGGATTGCAATACGCATCACGACTTCATTCATCCGGTTGATCAGGTCGGGGCTCATATCCGCCACACCCAGATGCAGGGAATTAAGGCCCACGAAGCTGACATGGATCTCCTCAGGATGTACGCCCTTGCGCGCCAGCTTTTTCTTCAGGATCTCCGCCGTATACTGTGCCTTCTCATAGGCATCCGGCCAGGCAAAGTTCAGATAGGATACAACCTTCCATCCGGCGTGATAGCCCAGGCAGAGCTTCAGCTGATCCGGACGCTGCTTGCCGTGGATATTCGAAATGCGCACCCGGTTGTCACCGTCCTGTGTGACCCGGGCCTGGCTGACATCCACCGTGACGTCCGGCGTGATATAGTTGGCCGGATCGTGTACCTCATAGAGGAACTGCTCCTTGACCGACTGCTCGCTGATCAGGCCGCCGCAGTTCGGCGCCTTGGTGATGTGGAAATCATCCCGGGAGATCTCCGCGATCGGGAATCCCAGCTGGTCCATATCCGGCACGCCGCGCCAATCATACTGGAAGTTACCGCCAGCGCCCTGGCCGCCGCACTCCAGCAGATGTCCTGCCATGATGCCGCGCGCCATCTGATCCAGCTCCTCGGGCTTAATCCCCAGCTCGTACATGATCGGGGACGGGAACAGGGCGGAATCGGTGGCCCGGCCCGTCAGCACCACGTTCGCGCCATCCCGCAGACACTGTACGATGGGCTCATGTCCGTAGTACACGTTGGCGTTCAGGAGCTTATCCTGAATCTGCGTAAAATCTCCCACATCATCGATGTTATCGAAGGGAACGCCCTGGCGAATCAGCTCAGGGATCTGCGCCAGGATATCATCCCCCAGCACATAGCCGATCTTATAGCCGGACAGTCCCTGCTCCCTGGCGATCTGCTCTACCTGATCAACCGCCCCCTCGATGTTCATCCCGCCGGCGTTCGTCAGAACACCGATCTTCTTTTCATAGACGTCTCTCGCGATCTCCTTCATCAGGCCGATGAAGTCCCTGGCATACCCTGCCTGCGGGTTCTTCAGCTTCTGCCTCTGCATGATCGAGAGCGTCAGCTCCGCCAGATAATCGCAGGCCATGTAGTTCAGGTTTCCCTGGCGGACCATGTGGATAGCCGCGTCATTGCTGTCGCCCCAGAATCCCTGGCCGCCGCCGATTCTTACTGTGTCCATTTCTACCTCCTTCAAGTTCTTGTACAACGTTTTACTATAACGTTGTACTAAATATACACTGCCTATCCACTTTTGTCAATC
Source organism: Lachnospiraceae bacterium (assembly GCA_021202235.1). Taxonomy (GTDB): domain Bacteria; phylum Bacillota; class Clostridia; order Lachnospirales; family Lachnospiraceae; genus UBA3305. The sequence continues at coordinate 15,429 of JAJQDL010000062.1, read as the reverse complement.
CCTATTTTAAATTTTATTTTTTCAAAAAATCTGATACACGGCGTTTTCACTCTGCGAAGCAAAAAAAAGAGTGGCAGTCAGACAACTGTCACTCCTTCTCTGAAACAAAGTCCTGTTCAACTTCACACACTGACGACGATGCCCCCATCATTGGCATAGGTCGTGCTGAGGCCACCCGCCTCCGCCACATAGACCGAGAGGAACCTCGCCTTCTCGCAGAGCATCCGCTTCACCTTCTCCGCGCGCTCCGGGCAGTTCACATGCACGATCCCGAGAATCTTCTTCTCTGGCTCCTTCACCTCGCGGATCACATGATCCACCATCGACTTTAACGCCCGGTCCAGCCCCCGCGTCTGCCCCAGCCGGATGATCACGCCATGATTGGCCGACATCACCGGCTTGATGTTCAGGGCCGAGACCACCAGCGCCGCCAGACCGCTGAGACGGCCATTCTTCCGCAGGGTCTCCATATCCTCAAGGACAAAATAGGTCTTCATGTGATCCAGAAAATCCTGCACCTGCTCTACGATCTCCTCAAAGGGAAGCGCCTTCTCGCACAATTCCTGAATCTTAAAGGCAACCAGCGCCTCACCGCAGCAGGCGGAATCGGAGCTGAATACATGGATCTGCTTGCCGCTGTCCGGGTTCTCCTCCAGATACAGATTCGTGCCCAGGACCGCGCTGTTATAGCTGCCGCTCAAATGCTGAGAAATCGTTACAGCAAAAATATGCTCCGCGTCGCAGACACAGGCGTCCCGATAAGCTTCCGGCGAAGGGCAGGCTGTCTTCGCACAGCCGTCAGACGCCGCCACGGCAGCCAGAAATTCCTTCTGGTTAAAGGTCTCATCATCCACGTATGTTTTTCCGTCCAGTTCAATGGTCAGAGGAATGGACACAAAATGGGGATCCGCCTTCTTCTCCGGCGTCAAATCGCAGCAACTGTCCACAATGATTCGATAACTCATAACAAGTCTCCCATGGTTTTTGCGTTTTTCAGCCCATGTCCGAAATGTGTCAGTTTTCGTTATTTCGGAACATGGTTTTCGATACCATGTATGATAGCACAGTTTTCTACAAAAGGGAAGGGGAAATTCAGCGACTTACCACAAAAGTCGGATACCCGCGGCTGCGAAGCACCTGCTCCAGCCGCACCGCATTCTCCATATAGCGGAAGTCTCCCGCCCGCACCTTGTACAGACCATCCTCCTCCACGATACGGGCCGGTATTCCCTCCGCCCGCATCCGCCGCTGCAGACGTTCAGCACGTTCCCGGACGGCATAGGCTCCGGTCTGCACCTGATAGCGTACCTCCATAGCGCCCATGTCACCGCTCTCCAGTGTCTTCTCGATGCCATCCGCGATTACCCGCGCGATCTCATCAAAGCGTTCATCGAAAAGCTGATTATCCGCTGCCGTATTCAGATAGCCGGTCTCGATGAGAACAGCCGGCATCCGTGTGCGGCGCAGGACCACCAGATCCGGTCGCTCGGAGATCCCGTTGTCCGTAAATCCCACCTCTTCCAGCGCACGGTTGATGTTCCCGGCCAGCTCCGCCGGAAGTCCCTGATCCTGATACACCAGCGTCTGCACGCCGCTGTAGGTCTCCGGCTCCGGCGTCGAGTTCCGGTGAAAGGAGATCAGCACATCTGCCCCGGAGTTGTTCGCAATGGCCGCCTTCTCATAGGGAGACTGGTATACATCCTCCGTGCGCGTATAGAGCACAGGAAACCCGTCCTCCTGCAGCAGCCTCCCCACAGCCAGTGCCAGGCGCAGATTGTCATCCGCTTCCCGCCTCCCCTGGAACAAAGCCCCCGGTTCCTGGCCTCCGTGGCCCGCATCAAGAATGATCGTATCCGGCATACATATCCTCGCAATTCATATTCTCTTATCAGGATATGCACAACCGCACAATCCGGGAAGCAGGACACGGCAATTCATGAGCGAAAGCTGCCGGAAGCCATGGCGCATAACAGGATTGTTTAATTTTTATAGGAACCCATAACGATGATGTTTTTTGAGGAATTATTATAGAGAAAAAAACGATAATCCCCGGACGAAGTCAGGTAAAAGGTATACGACAGAGTTCTCTCTCCGGAAACATAGTGCAAATTGCCGTGCGGATCGACGATCCCCGCCCAGATCACCGCATCTGCCGGTTCGATCCACAGCATGATCGACAGGGTGCTGCCGGAGCGTTTCCGGAACTTCGAGGAGGACCCCAGGACTCCCTCCGGCACCATCCAGGCAAGACGCACAGCTCCCGCTGCCGACGCCTCTCCGGTCTCCCCAAATGAGAGCTTCCTTCCTCCGAATTTATCAGGAGAAATGATATCCTCCATCCTCTCCCCGCTCTCACGCTCCTCACAGGAGATTCCCGGCAAAAAGAGATAAATGCGCTGATATACATCCAGCGCGGAGGTGGTACTCACGACCACCGTGATACTGCTCACCAACAGAAACAGAGCCGATGTGAAAGCGACCATGCTCTTCCTTTGCGGCTCCAGCTTCTGATGTTTTCGGATCATAGAGATCCGCTGATAAAGCTCCTTTTTATCCGGGGACAACTCCATCGTCCCCACATAACGGGCGCCTCCCGCACCGCGCTGCACCAGCCGGATCAGCACGTCGAAGTAGATCTTCGCGCTCCCTGTGTCTCTGCAGGTTGCCAGATCACAGCTGCATTCGCTCCATACATCCACTTCCTCTCTCACCTCCGCCATCCAGGGGAGGAACCAGTAGATGCAGGACAGGACCGCCGCCAGGAACATCCACAGAGCATCCCCATTGCGAATGTGATTCAGCTCATGGCAAAGCACGACCTCTCTCTCCTGACGGTCCAGTCCATCCATCGGCAGATAGATCACCGGACAAAACAGTCCCTGAGCGAACGCCGCATCACGCATATATTGGACCCGATAGCGCACTTTCCGGCGGATTCCCAGGCGTCTCTGCAGATTCTCACACTCCGTGCGAAGATCCAGTGGACAAAGAATGCTCCCGGCCTGCATATACCACAATGAATCCCGATATGCACTCATTTCCCGCAGACCCTGTCTCACTGTGCCTGCCAGCCACACGGTCTCCGGAATGCGCAGCGCAGCCGCCGCCCGCTCCAGAGAGGCAACACTGTACCAATATCCGTAGCGCACCTTCAGAGTACGGATCGCCAGAATCAGAAACGGAATATAATAAAAAAGCACAACGCTTCTCAACAGCCTGCAGAGCAGCGGAATGTCACAGGTATCCCGCATCAGAAAACGGGTCCCCTTCCACACCTGAAAAAGCAGAGTTCCCACCAGCGCACCGAGATGCAGGGAGAAAAAGGAGATGTGTATCCAGTCATTCCAGTTCATCCCGGATGCTGCGGATCTCCTCCCACTCTTCCTCCGTGTAGTTCTGATGGCGGTAGAAGGCGGACAGGAAGGAATTCGCAGACTCCCTGCCAAGGAAATCCGACATCTTCTTGGAATAACCGTCCAGATACTCATCCTCGCTGACCAGCGGAGAGAAATAGGAGGTTCCTTTCTTGTAGGAGGAAACATATCCCTTATCCTTCAGTCTCTTCAGGAAAGTATATACCGTTGTCTCCTTATATTTTTTCCCATACATCTTTTCAATTCTCACGATCAGCTCTGCCACAGACATGGGACTCCCGACGTCCCACAGGCATTTCATTACCAGCAACTCACAATCCGAAAGATCTGTCAAATTCATCTGCTGCCTCCCACACAATTTTGTACGGAATCGGACACGACCCGGCCGAAAAAATGTCACGCAAAGTATGTCCTCCCTCACACCAGGAATTATAACATGCTTCCATGAATTTTGACAACTCAGAATCTCCACGAACCATTCTGATTCTGTTTATATGCATATGCGAGATTCTCCGGTATCCTCCTGTCCTGTTCCCGGGGAAAATCTTTCCTCTTCTCCGTCTTGACTTCTCCTCCCTTTTTTCATACAATGTGTACCAAAAAGGATGAGCAGACGCACTTTTAAGTACATTCTGTATCAAAAGCGGGAGGGAACCATGAAACTAAGCGCAAGTCTTGTCGCGGAAGAACTGCAGGCAACACATTCCATTCAGGTGGGAGAGACGCTCTCGCTTCTCCCCGAGCTGGAACAGCTCCGTTTTTATACAGAGCCAGAGGAGCTGCGGGAGCACACAATCTACATCGTCACGGAATCAGAGATCCCGGCCGCCTCCTTCTGCGTGCCGGACAGTTCCATGCTGCTCTTTGTCGGCCCCTATGCGGACCAGGTCACGGTCTGTCCGCCCAATACCTGCCGGCTCCTGGATTCCTCTGCCAGTCCCGCGCTCCTCATGAACACCCTGACAGACATTTTCAGCAAATATACAATGTGGAAAGAGAAGCTGGTAGACCTGCGGCTGAACGACAGTTCCATCCAGGCAATGCTGGAGGCCAGCTACCCCATTTTCGGGAATCCGCTGATGGTCATGGGGATGGATTTCACGATCATCGCCAAATATTTTCCCGAGACAGCCCCCTTCCAGGAGAGCGTCTACGGCTCCTCCGAGGGAACCTACGCATACATCACCTCGGTAAAGCAGGATCCACTTTATAATCAGGTCCGTGAGAAAAACGGGTTCTTCCTGTATCCCAATCCGGGGAGCGGTGTGACCTCGCTCTGTGTCAACATCAAGAAATATGATGTCACCTCCTACCGTCTCTCCCTGATGGACTATGTGAAGCCCATCCATGAGAATCTGGGGTTCCTTCTCGAAGACCTGGCGGAACTGATCGAACACGCTCTTCTCCACAATACCATGCGGAAGGCTTCCAAGGACACGACGCTTCACTCCCTGTTCCTCCATATCCTCTCCGATCGGACCGCGGATCACGTCACCGTCAGTCAGAAGCTGGATTCCCTGGGCTGGTATTCCCGCAATGAATATTTCTGTATCGTCCTGAAGACCACTTACCTGGATCAGCAGAATCTGACCGCCAATGCGATCTGTACCTATGTCCAGAACATTATCAAAAGCTCCTGTGCTCTGCCCTACAAGGACAACATCGCCATCTTCATCAACATGAGTCAAGCCCGGCTGCAGGTGCAGGATATAACGGACAAACTGGCCTTTTTTCTCCGGGACAGCTACCTGAAAGCGGGCTACAGCCGCGTCATGGCAGGTCATATGAATCTGCGCCGTCAGTACATCCAGGCCACGCTGGCTCTGGATGTCGGAGAACGGAAGCTGCCCTTCCAGTGGATCTATCAGTTCAACGACATCGCCTTTGACTACATTCTTGAGCAATCGACCCGCAGGCTGCCTGGATACATGCTGGGTCACGAGAATCTTCTGAAGCTGAAATCCATGGACGAGACCAACAACACGGAATATCTGCGGACGCTGCGGGTCTATCTGGACAATCATCTGAATGCCGTGCAGAGCGCCCGGGAGCTGTATATCCACCGGAGTACCTTCCTCTACCGTCTGGACAAGATCAAGGGGATTCTGAATTCAAATCTGGACGATCCGAATGAAATCCTCTACCTGATGCTTTCTTTTCGCTTTATTGATATGGAGAACCAGACCGGTGTGGAGGAGGACGAATCAGAGATATAGCAGAAGACAAAATCCGGCGTATCGGCTGTATTCCGATATGCCGGATTTTGTGCAGTAAAAAAGCACCCTCTGAGGCGCTTCACATTTACAGAAACTTCTATACAATTCAGGAATGAGCGATGGGGGGTTCGAACCCCCGACAACTTGATTAAAAGTCAAGTGCTCTACCGACTGAGCTAATCGCCCCCGATGGCTGATCGCCAAGCTGGGCTAACTGGATTCGAACCAGCGAATGCAGGAGTCAAAGTCCTGTGCCTTACCGCTTGGCGATAGCCCAGTAGGGTGGGATGTGGGACTCGAACCCACGGCCTCCAGAGCCACAATCTGGCGCGCTAACCAACTGCGCCAAACCCACCATATTGGGAGTCACACTCCCGTGATATCTTCCTCGGCTATCTCAGAAAATACCAGAGCGGGTGATGGGAATCGAACCCACGTGTCCAGCTTGGAAGGCTGGTGTTCTACCATTGAACTACACCCGCGCAGAACGTTTTTTAGTTTCGCGCTCCACAGCGCTTTTCGTATTCTAGCGCACTTCATGAAGTTTGTCAACCATTTTTCAAAAAATTGATAGAAAAATGGCACTGCCCCTTCGCATCGATTTCCAGAATCGCGAAGGAAGGACTGTGTCCTTCCTGACGGGGCAAGGACAGGCTGCCAGGATTCAGAAACGCCCTCTCACCAATGTAAGAGAGATCCGGCACGTGCGTATGACCGTAGAGCACCACGTCGGCCTGCGCCTCCTCCGCCGCGGCGTTCAGGCGGGCCAGTCCCCGATGTACCCCGTACCGGTGACCATGGCTCATAAAGATCCGATGGCCGGCCAGCTCCACCACCCGCTCCCAGGGCTCCCGGCTCAGACGGTCACAATTTCCTGCCACAAAGATGATCGGGCAGCCCACAGTTCCCCGCAGGAATTCCTCGTCTCCCTCCACATCGCCCAGATGGAGAATGCGGTCTACCGGAGCTACCCTCTTCAGAACCATCTGAAAATGGTCCAGCCGACCATGCGTGTCACTGACTACGAGAATCTTCATTTCTGCTCCTCCTGCCAGGCGGCGATGCGCCCGGCCATGATCCGCAGAGCCTGTCCGCGGTGACTGATGGCATTCTTCTCCTCCGCCGGAAGATCCGCCGTCGTCAGCCCCCGCCCGGGCAGCCAAAAAATCGGATCATACCCGAACCCGCCGCTGCCGCTGGGCCGCTCCGCGATCTGCCCTTCGATGGTTCCCTCCGCCACCTCTTCATGACCGTCGGGGAACACCGCGGCGATCACACAGCGGAACCGGGCGCTGCGCTCTGCGCCGACGCACCCTGCCACCTGGTCGATGATCGCCTGGTTCTTGATCTCGTAGGACGTGTCTTCCCCCATAAAACGAGCCGAATAGACGCCCGGCGCCCCGCCCATCGCGTCCACCTCCAGGCCGGAATCATCAGCCAGCACCAGACCGCCGGTGATGGCATGGACGGCCCGGGCCTTGATCCGCGCGTTCTCCTCAAAGGTCGTCCCGTCCTCCACGATGTCCGCATGAAGCTCCAGATCTTTCATAGAAAAGACCGGAAGTCCGAGATCCGCCAGCACAGCCCGCACCTCCCGCATCTTTCCTTCATTTCCCGTGGCAAAGACGATTCTCTGTTCCCTGTCCATTCCGTCAGCTCCTCTCCGCTGTACTGTGTCTCCTCCTGGGCGGCTTCGGCCCCAGGAACTGATAAAAATAGGTCTTCATCATACCATTGTAGATCTTGCGGTTCCGGTCCGCTTTACGTCCGAAGTATTTCTCGGCATCCTCATAGGCGGTGATCATATAACAGGACCAGGAATCCAGCGATGCGTACCGCTCTCCGATGGTCCGGTACAGCTCCGGAAGCGCTTCCTTCTCCTCGATCCGCTCCCCGTAGGGCGGATTCATGATCAGGAACCCGTACTTCTTCGGATGACTCAGCTCACTCACCGGCCGCTGCTGAAAATGAATCAGATGATCGACCCCTGCCTCCCGGGCATTGGCCCGGGCCGCCTTCACCACCTCGCCGTCAATATCAAATCCCTGGATGTCCGTCTCCACACTGACATCCAGCAAAGAAGCCGCCTCATCCGCTGCCTCATACCAGGCCTTCCGCGGAATCACCCCCGGCCAGTTCTCCGCCAGGAAGCTGCGGTTCATACCCGGCGCCATATGAGCCGCCATCATGGCCGCCTCGATGGGGAAGGTCCCGCTGCCGCAGAAGGGATCCACTAGGATCCGGTCCCCCCGCCAGGGAGTCAGCATCAGCAGCGCCGCCGCCAGAGTCTCCGTGATCGGCGCCTTCGCCGTCAGCTTCCGATAGCCCCGCCGGTGCAGGGATTCCCCGGAAGTATCGATACCTACCGTCACCCTGTCCTTATAGAAAAAGACGCGCAGAGGGAACTGAGCTCCGGTCTCCGGAAACCAGCTCACTCCATAGACTCCCTTCAGCCGCTCCACCATCGCTTTCTTCATGATGGACTGAATATCAGAGGCGCTGAACAGCCTGCTCTTGATCGAAGAGGCTTTGGCCACCCAGAACCTCCCGTCAGCGGGAATAAATTCCTCCCAGGCAATCGCCTTCGTCCTCTCAAATAATTCATCGAAGGTCGTCGCTTCAAATTCCGCCGCCTTCAAGAGAACCCGTTCCGCTGTCCGCAGAAACAGGTTCGCCCGGCAGGCCGCCTCCGGCCCCCCGGAGAATGTAACCCTGCCGTCCTCTACCTGAACGATAGAATAACCCAGGTCAGTGATCTCTTTCTTACACACGGCCTCCAACCCGAAATGGCAGGGGGCGATCCATTGGTACATCCGTTATTCTTCTCCTTCCCGCTCGATGCGTCCGCCAGACAAACGCCAATACAGAGATATTACCCTGTTTTCTCATTCTCCGCAACTGATTTGTGGAAATTTTGTCTGCCGCCTCCGAAAGACACGAAAAGGGCGGAACCCCCTCTGAGAGAATTCCGCCTTTTTCACATCTTCCGCCAAACAGCGATTCTTACTGATCCTGAGACCGGTTCTGCAGGCGGTTCCGATCACAGTCCTGGCTGCGGTTCTCGGAACGATTGCGGTCGCAGTCCTGCTCCCGATTCCCGGAACGGTTCTCCGAGCGGTTCCGGTCGCAGTTCTGCTCTCTGCTCTGACTGCGGTTCTCGGAACGGCTGCGATCACTGTTCTGGCTGCGGTTCTCAGAGCGATTGCGGTCACAGTTCTGCTCCCGGTTCCCGGAACGATTCTCCGAGCGGTTCCGATCACAGTTCTGTTCTCTGTTCTGACTCTGGTTCTCGGAGCGGTTTCTCTCCTGATTTCTGGTGCTTGCCATATTCAGATCCCTCCTTATTCTTGGCCGAATGGCCATAAAGCTTGCCCTGCGGGTACGGATCCCCTTGTGGGACCTCCTTAATCCTGACCGAATGGCCCTGCGCTTACCCTGCGGACACGGATTCCTTTGCGGGATCTCCGTTTGCCCTCGGTCATGATACCCGGTGTGCGGGTACAGTTCCAGTATGCCCGGCAAACCGTTTTTTATTCAAAAATGATTTTCTTTTCACCAGAAGCCAGAAGTTTGGAGCAAAGCAATTTTTCTCCGCCATTTAACATTTTTATCATATCATATTCACATAATCGTCACGAATTCAGGATATGATAACACCATCAAAGGCAAGAACACCTGTTACAAGCCAGCTACGTTTTTTCGTTTTTCATATATTTCCCCTTTCTTTAGAGCCGTCACATCTGTGGCGGCTCTTCTGATGCGCAAAGCGAAAAAACCCGGGAAGGTTCGCCGACACACTGAACTCTGTGCACCGGAGGAACCCTCCCGGGATTATCAGATATTTCTTTTCCTACAGCCACCGGCCCGGCCCTCTCCGGTCCGCGACCAGCCGCCAGATCAGCCAGGCGATCACCAGCACCCAGAAAACAGGGGAACGCAGGATGACCAGCGCCAGCGAGAAAACCGTCGAAAGCACGATCAGAAGTACGACCACCACAGCCACCACGATCAGGGCGATCTTCCAGGAAGATACCCGCGTCACATGGATACCGGTGTCTTCATATTGCCTGTACGGCTCCCGCTCCGTTTCTCCGTAGCTGTAACGCGATTCCGGTTCCCGGTAATCCCGCGGGCCGTTCCCTCCCGCCGCTTCATCGGCATCAATGATCGTTCTGGCAATGAGGCGGGGATCCCCCAGCTCTTCCATCACATCCTCTTCCCTGCGTCCCCGGGAGATCTCGCCGGAGATAAAATCCCGGTAGTAGCGCAGATTGTCCTGGATGACCCGGGGGGATACTTCTCCCTCCAGTGCCTCCTCCAGACGGTTCAAAAATTCCTGTCGGTTCATTCTCGCCCTCCTCGGCAAAATCACAGTGAGATAGCCGGCTTTCACGCCTGGAAAAACACTTTACACAATTCTCACGAAAACAGACGGTTCATGGCACTGAAGATGCCCCGGATCGACGCCCGCGTGATGTTGGAGCTGACTCCCACACCATAGGTGGCGCGGCCGCTCTCCAAATCGACCATATGGATATATGCCGCCGCCTTGGATTTCGAACCCTGCGTCAGCGCATGCTCATCGTAGTCCAGAATCCGGGTATGCACCGGAATCTTGGACAGGATCGCACCCTTGACCGCGTCGATGGGGCCGTTGCCCACGTTGGCCGCCTCCATGATCTCACCCTTATACTTGAATTTCAGAGCCACCCGGGTATCCATTCCCACGTCTGAGATCTCGTAATGAACCAGCTGGAACGGCCCCTCTTTGGCCAGATATTCTTTTTCGAACTCCCGGTAAATGGACTCCGGAGCCACCTCACCCTGTCTCTCGGCGATCTCCTGGATCACATCAGCGAACTCTCTCTGCATGCCCTTGGGCATCTTGAAGCCAAAGCAGGACTCCATGACGTACGCGACACCGCCCTTACCGGATTGACTGTTGATGCGAACGATCGGCTCGTATACCCGGCCGATGTCTGTGGGATCGATGGGAAGATAAGGAACCTCCCAGTAGGGATTCTTCCTCTCCTTCATCGCCTTGACGCCCTTGTTGATCGCATCCTGATGCGAACCGGAGAAAGCCGTAAACACCAGCTTGCCGGCATAAGGGTGCCTCTCGTGAATGTGCATCCGGGTGCAGCGCTCATAGATCTCGCTGATCTCGCGAACATTCTCAATATTCAGCTCCGGATCGATGCCCTGAGAGAACATATTGTAGGCAATATTCAGGATATCCACGTTACCGGTGCGCTCACCATTGCCGAACAGAGTTCCCTCGACACGGTCCGCTCCGGCCAGAAGCGCCAGCTCGGTCGCTGCCACGCCGGTCCCCCGGTCATTGTGAGGGTGGACGCTCAGCGTGATGGTCTCACGATTCTTAAAATGTTTATTCATCCACTCGATCTGATCGGCGTAGACATTGGGCGTATTCATCTCCACGGTAGCCGGGAGATTGAAAATGAGCTTGTTGTCCTCTGTGGGCTGCCATTCCTCCTGCACAGCCGTGCAGACCTCCAGCGCATAGTCCAGCTCCGTCCCGGTAGAGCTCACCGGAGCATCCTCCAACTGAATCTTCCCCGGGAAATCCTTCGACATCTCTTTCACCATCCGGGTACCGTCCACGGCGATCTGCTTGATCTCCTCGCGTGTCTTGCCGAAGACCACATCACGCTGCAGCGTAGAGGTGGAATTGTAGATATGCACCACTGCCTTCGGCAGACCCTTGATTGCCTCAAATGTACGCTTCAGCAGATGCTCACGGCACTGAACAAGAACCTGTATCGTCACATCGTCCGGAATCAGCTTCCGGTCGATGAGCTGACGCAGAAAATCGAATTCCAGCTGGGAAGAGGAGGGGAAGCCCACCTCGATCTCCTTGAAGCCCAGCTTCACCAGAAGGTTAAACATCTCCACCTTCTCAGCCACCACCATGGGTTCGATCAATGCCTGATTGCCGTCCCGCAGATCCACACTGCACCAGATGGGTGCCTTCTCAATCTCACGGTTCGGCCATTCTCTCTCCGGATAGTCTACCACCGGAACTCTCTTATATCTGTTATAGTTTAACATTTCTGCTTCCTCCTGTTTTTGTAATCCTCTTATTCTAATCATCTATCTTCCCGTTTCACGGGCATCGTAAGAGCAATGCCTTACACAATTGTCTGTTATTCGCTGGAATCTGACGTTTCTTCAGCTGAACTCTCAGCCTCAGGTTCGGTCGTTTCCTCCCCGGACCCGGAGCTCTCCGTTGTCGCGGCGGTTTCTTTTGATTCGGTCGTCTCCTCCCCGCTCTCCACGGTTACCAACTGTAGTCGCACGGAAACGGTTCCCACAACGGAGAACCCCGAGGGAACGGCAACATCCACCGTGACACTGTGATAACCTGCTTCCAGACCCCCGAGATCGACTGTCCCGCTGAGCTCTGCCTCTGTCAGTTCTTCCAGATCGGCCTCCAGTCCTTCCACTGTCACATTGACCGTGACATCCTCACTGCCCAGAGTCAGAGAGGAATCCATGTTCTCCAGTGTCAGCCCGGAGAGGTCCAGAACGAAGGTCTTTGTTGACAGCTTCTCGATTCTCAGCGTTACCGTAACGGTATAATCATCCTCATTGACCAGAGAAGCCCCCTCCGGCAGGCAGTCCCGCAGGTCGAAGGTCTTTGTGATATCTTCGCTGGCTCCTGTCACATCCAGCTCGCCCTCCGGCAATGTCAGAGAAGAGATATCAGCCAGAACCGATTTTCTCCCGGAGATGTCCACCGACGACGGATCGATCTCGATACCGGAATACTGATAGCCGTCCGCCACGCTGTCCTGTCCGGTGACAGTATAACCGATGTTTACCGTCTTCACATTCAGGATCTCTACCTCCACAGAAATATCCGTGGCTGTGACGCTCAGGCCATCTATATCTCCGGTCTCCAGAACACTTCCCCCCGGACTGTAGAAATGGATCACGGCCGTCGTCGACACATTTTGAGACACATCCGATACACTCACATCTACCCCGACATAGCTCACCTGATCCAGGAAAGATTCCGGCGCCTTGACTGTCACATAGGACGGCGAACAGCTGACATCTCCTACGGTATAACCTGCAGCCGGTTCACCCGTCACATTCACCTGCGCTTCCATCTTCTGGGAAACGATCTCCTCCAGCTCTACCTCCAGGCTCTGTGTCACCTGAGTGATCTCATCGCTGCTGACCTTGTTGCTGGTGCATGTGATCGTCACCGGAATCTGGTTGGTCGCACTGTACAGATTGCTGAAATCAGCCACTGCCTTGAAATCGCTCGCCGACAGATCCTCCGCCACCTTTCTCCGACAGGTAACGCGGACCGTCGCCGTCTGTGTGCCGACCACAGAATAAGTCATATTCTGATCTGTGATCACGTCCTCATTGGTGATCTCGATAGGAATCCCTGAGATCGTCTTCGTCTTGTAAGGATTGTCATAGTTAACGACGATCACCCAGATCACCAGTGCGATCCCGACGGAAAGCAGCTTCAGAGCCCAGTTATTCAGAATCTTCTTCTTCATTCTTCTGCCTTCCTTTCCAGAATTTCAGGCGGATCCCACGCGGTTCTTCCACAGCCGGATGGAGAGACTGCAGCTTCTCCTGCAATTCCACCGGTGTCAGATTGCGGCTCAGCGCTCCTTTCTCGGCCACGGACACCTTGCCCGACTCCTCGGAAACGACAAGCGTCACGCTGTCTGTTACCTCACTGACGCCGATGGCGGCCCGGTGCCTGGTCCCCAGTTCCTTGGGGATCTCCGTGTTCTGGGACAGAGGCAGATAGCAGGTGGCCGAAACCACCCGATTCCCCCGTACGATCACCGCCCCGTCATGGAGCGGCGTATTATGTTCAAAAATATTGATCAGCAGCGAGCTGGACAGCACGGCATCCACCGTGATTCCCGTACGGACGTACTCTTCGAGAGGAACATCTCTCTCGATGACAATCAGGGCTCCCGTCCGGGTGCGGCCCAGCGCATAAGAAGCCTTCACCAGTTCATCAATCGTCATCTGATCAAACTGATTCTCCTCCGGAAGCGAATTGCCTCCGAAAAAAGTAAACAACGTCTTATTCTGTCCCAGCTGTTCGAGCGCCTTCCTCAGCTCCGGCTGAAACACAACAATAAGCGCCATAACGATCACGCTGAATGAATTCTCCGCAATGAACAGGATCGTATCCAGCTGCAGCACCGACGCCACTCCGAAAAACACCAGTATTACCGCGATCCCCCGGAGCAAAAACCAGGTCCTGGTATTCTGCACCATCAGAAGAAGAAAATACAGAATCACTGCGATAATGGCGATTTCCAGGATATCGGTGAAACCAATCTGCGGCAGTTCCAGCGCCTCTAATATACTGAAAAAATTGGATATGGTTTCCATCTACTCTCTCTCCATCCTAAGCAGCAGCTCATCAGCCGCCTGATGGCTCCTGCGTTTCAGTCAGCATCTCTCCGGCTGCTTCGCGTCTCTCTGTGGGAATTGATCTCCTTCACCTTGCGCTCCGGCTCCGTCAGTCCCACCTTGGGAAAAGCCTTCACGTAGTAGATATATTCATCGTCTTCGTACTGCAGATATTCCGGCCGTGAAAAATCCACGATATCTCCCCAGAACGAAATAACAGCTGCCAGAGCACTGCAGAGCACGCATCCTCCCAGAACACTCATATACGACACAGAGGCGTTAAACAGGAATCCTCCCAGGATATGCAGCAATAAGATCAGGATTCCTCCGGTTCCCACAGCAATCAGACGGGCATAATCAACAGCCAGATGACTCAGTCCATACACGGCCAGCGTCGTCAGACAGAGGGCCAGCAGCATCAGGATCATCTTTGAATCTCCCCGCAGACCGCTGAGGATCTGAAGAAAACAGTCAGCGATCGAATTGCCGGCATCCAGCAGGTACGCGGCATTCTGTTCCAGGGAGAGCATCGTGTAGTACATCATGATGCCGATCCCGACCGGCAGGAAGGACAGCGCTGAGCCAAAGATCCCCACCACAAGCGGAACCAGAAAGGGCACCTTCAGATAACAGGTCAGGCACATCAGGACGATCAGGAAGCTTCCTCCCGGCAAAAACAGGTAATGAAGCATCATCGCAATGAACATCATCGCCCCCAGTATCACCGCGCCCTCCCAGGACAGCGCCGAGACATGCCCCAGCAGATACAGTGCAGCCACTGCCGTCATACCGCTCCAGGGAAGCAGACAGCTCACCAGGGAAGCCAGAATCACCAGTACCCAACGCATCATCATATAGCGGTAACCCAGATGCCAGTTCATCACCAGAAGTACGAGCAGCATAAGCAGGAACTTGATGGCCGGCATCAGATACATCTCATGAGCCACAAACCACGATTTCACCCTCTGACGGGCATAAAGCAACTGTTCCATTCCTATTCCT
The DNA here is from genome assembly GCA_021202235.1 of Lachnospiraceae bacterium. Classification (GTDB taxonomy): domain Bacteria; phylum Bacillota; class Clostridia; order Lachnospirales; family Lachnospiraceae; genus UBA3305. Next base: position 416 of record JAJQDL010000062.1, on the reverse strand, counting down.
CCCGTCTCTTCTCTGTATGTTCATAATGGTTCCGTATCCTGCGCAGGTCATTCTGCTGCTCTCTGAGAGCCCGCCTCGCCTGTGAATAGCGAAGCGTGTAAATCAGGATCAGAATCAGAGCAGATGCCAGAAGAACGCATAGATACAGGACTCCCAGATATTTTCCCATCTCGAGAATCCGTTCCAGTGAATACAGCATCCAGACATCTGCCGTATACAACGCCCAGCAGGACACCAGCAGGACATAGACGACTGTCATTCCCAGAATGCCCTTCATGACCTGTACGCTCACATAGTCATACGCAAAATACTTTTTCGCCGGCGAAGCCTTCTTGTGATTCTTCGACTCATCCATCGCCGCCTTCGTCATCGCAATCACTTTATCTCTGTCAATCATGCGAGGATTTCCCCTTCCC
>JAJQDL010000033.1:17852-26477 GCA_021202235.1 Lachnospiraceae bacterium | reverse complement strand
ATGTTGGTGTTTGGGTTTTCGTCGTATTCCTGGTGGTATGTGAGTCTTTCTAAAGAGGGAGGCATTGTCTATGAATTCAGAGCGAGCGCTCCGTGTTGTTCCCGCAGAGACCCGGGAGGATTTCAGGCAGTTCTGGCATATGTTTGATAACTGCATGGTAGAAATGGTCCATAGGGGCAATGTCGATGACGCGATGCTGGAGTGGTTTCTCTCGGACGGCTATCGGCGGGCGCTCGGCGCGCGCTCCCGGAGCGCCGGCCGGCCGCGCTGGCGGGAGGCGGGCGGCGGCGCGTGGATCGGATTCTGTACCTGTACCCGCGAAGCGAATCGTCCGCGGTGCTGCACGATTACGACCTTCTTTCTCCGGGGAGGCTATCGGGGCCGCGGTTTGGGCTGCGATGCCTGGAAGCAGATCGAGCAGGCCCTCTTTCAGGAAGGAGTCAGTCAGTTCGCAACAGCAGAAAGCTGTGGAAACTGCCCATCTTTCTGGGCGGCTAACGGCTTTCGGCAGACCGGTGCAGCCCGCTGGGAGAAGCGCCGCAGAAAAAGAGCTCTCTTCCTGTTCTAAAGAAGAGGGGAAAGTGCATATCTTAAGTAGGCAAGACCGCCTATCCTGCCTGTGGGGTCAGGGTGCGGCGGCACAACAAAACTTCCTGTCTTTGAACCGCCAAGGTAAGTGATCATCCTGCGGAGCGAAGAGGGAAGTTTTTTGTCATATAGGAAAGTCCTTCGTACTTCCCTATATGACAAAAAACCTCCAGCGGATGCGCACTCTTATTCATTTCTGCGCATTTTTCAGAATGCCGCCGAGCCCTTCGAAGGTCATGAGGCTGACCTGCCGGTACATCTCTGAGATCGGGAGGTGCTCCTCGGCAGTGACCCAGTTTCGGTAGACGTCCACGATGCCGGCTACGGTGTAATTCATCACCATGTCGAGGATGCGGGCATCCACATCCAGATAACCGGCGAAGGTCTCTGTGAGGATTGATTTCAGAGAGGCGATGATCTTGTCGATGAGCTGGGAATTGGAGCTGGTGCGGAGCAGGGTGGTATAGAAAGCCAGGTCACAGTCGATGGTATCCGTCAGTCGTTCCAGCAGGCAATAGGGTGTCTGGATGTCCTGCAGTATATCTGCCTCCTGCAGGGCATTCTCAAAGGCGGTGACGATCTCGTTCTCAATCTCGTCCATCACCTGATAGATATCGCTGTAATAATTGTAGAAGGTCTTGCGGTTGATATCGGCGGCCTTCGCCAGCTCCGTCACGGTGATCTCGTTGGGAGACTTCCGGGCGAGCAGTTCGGCAAAGGCCGTTTTGATGGCTTTCTTGGTGCGCAGGACACGGCGGTCCGTTTTGGCGTTTGCTGAATTATCTGACATTTTTCTCCTCTGTTTGTGAGAACGTTACAGCTCCTCTGTATTTTGCGTCAGCCTATGAATGTCCATTCGGGATCTGGCTCCTGAAACTGAGTATTGCAGGACGTTGAGGCGTGGCCCATTCGTATATAATACACAGATTTCGCTTATTTTGTCCATTGAAGTTGCGCTTGAAATGTATGATAATACACAGGTGAGGTAAAAGTCAACCATGATGAGACTTCCAGATGAATGGTTTATGGTAATGATTCAATCCGCACACACGGATGTAATGTAACAGAGGCATACACAGCCTGGCAGTAAAGATAAAATACAGGAGGATGAGAGAGTGAATTATCAGATCGTTTCAGACGCTACAGCCGACATCAGTCCGGAGATGCTGGAGGGACTGCCTTCCGTGCGGTTTATTCCCATGAATATTACCGTGGGGGAGGAGCCCTATCTCTACGGGGAGGGCGGAGAGATCACGACCGATAAATTTTACGAGGCACAGAATGCGGGACAGTTCGCCAGTACCTCTCAGATCATCCCCAACGCCTATGAACAGTATTTTGATGAGATCCTGCGGGAAGGACAGGATATCCTGTATCTGGGGTTCTCCTCCGGTCTGTCCAACTGTTACCAGAATTCTCTGATCGCTGCGGAGGCGCTGCGGGAAAAGTATCCGGAGCGGACACTCCGCTGCATCGATACGCTCTGCGCCTCTGTGGGAGGCGGTTTCCTGGTGAGGGAGGCTGCGCGGCGGCAGGCAGCCGGAGCGACTCTGGAGGAACTGGGAGACTGGGTGGAGGAAAAGAAACTCCATGTCTGTCACTGGTTTACGGTGGATAACTTCGAACATCTGCGTCACGGCGGCCGCGTGTCCGCGACGACGGCGGTAGCCGGTACAATGCTCAATATCAAGCCGCTGCTGATCGTTGACAATGAAGGAAAGCTTCAGACGAAGGAGAAGCCCAGAGGACGCAAACGGGCGATGAAGGCGCAGCTGGCTCATATGCAGGCCACCTGGCAGTCGGAGATCAGCCCGCTGGTGGTGATCGGTGAGGGTGACGCGAAGGAACGGGCCGGGGAACTGGCTGCTCTGGTGAAGCAGGAATTCCCTCAGGCGGAGATCTTTACGGCTTCTGTCGGCCCGGTCATCGGCGCGCATACCGGGCCCGGGATGCTGACACTGATCTTCTGGGGCAGTGAAAGATAAAAGAAAGACCGAATTTGCGCAGAGTGCGGGAGGTAGCCCCAAAGGGTCTGTCTTCCGTTTCTTTTAGTTCTTTTAGTGCGCAGGGCGGCTGCACAAAGAGTATTTCCGGCTGACGCGCCGGACGCAAGCCCGCGCAGGTGGGGAAGAGGCGGCAGGTCGTTTCCTGCTCGATTCACAGAAACACCTCCAGAAAGAGCCTGACCCCGAGAAAAAACAGAATCACACCGCCGAGCAGGGAGGCGTGGTCGGAGAGCTTCGTCCCAAAGCGGCGGCCCAGCTGCAGGCCGCCGAGGCAGAGGAGGAAGGTGACACCGGCAATGATCAGACAGCAGGTCAGAGCGGCGGGGAATTCACAGTCTGCCAGCGTGAAGCCCACGGACAGGGCGTCGACAGAGGTGGCGGCGCCCTGTGTCAGAAGCTGGCGGAGATCCTCCTGGAACGGAGACAGGGCTTCACAGCTGCCTTTTTCGTGAATCATATCAGCACCGAGACAGAAGAGAAGAAATGGTGTGATCCGGGGGATCCAGATCGCAAAGATCCGGAACGTTTCAAGAATTGTATGCAGACAAACCCAGCCGATCAGCGGCATGAGGAACTGAAAACCGGCGAAGAGCCCGGCAATGAAAAATGTTTTTCTCCGTCCCATCCAGGGGTCGTGGAGTCCGTCGGCCAGAGAAACTGAGAAAGCATCCATGGCCAGACCTGTGCCAAGGAGAAGACTATGGAGAAGAAAGAGAAAAGATTCGTTCACAGTGGCTCCTTTTTTTGCTTCAGGAATGTTGGATCGGCAAAAGGCAGGATGAAGAGTTCATGCAGGGGATGAACCTTCTTTAGTGTATGATTGCGTTCATTGCCTGAGACCTGATAGTCTTTGATGACCGGACAGTCCGCAGGCAGTTTTCCGGCATTGCGATCACAGCGGAAAATGGTTGAATCAGACGGTACTGCGGGAATGAAAAGTCCCCGTGAGATGGGAAAAATTTCATACGAGAAGGAATATTAACGAAATGTTAACGATTTCGTAAGAATTTCATAAAAATAAAGAGAATTTTTATTGACTTACTATCCACTGAACGTTTATTATTTCATCTGTGGATGTTATGCGCATTTTTGCGTCGAATTTTATCATAACAAAGGACGACAGTCATGACACACTTAGATGAACTGGAAGCGGAAGCAATCTATATCATGCGCGAGGTAGCCGCGGAATGCGAGAAGCCGGTGATGCCGTATTCAATCGGCAAGGACAGCTCGGTGATGCTGCATCTGGCATTGAAGGCCTTCTATCCGGAGAAGCCTCCCTTCCCCTTCCTGCATATCGATACGACTTGGAAGTTTCATGAGATGATCGAGTTCCGCGATCGCATGGCCCGTGAAAAGGGCATTGAGATGTTGGTTTATACCAATATGGACGGAGTGAAGAGGGGCATCAATCCCTTCGATCACGGCGCGGCTTATACGGATATCATGAAGACGCAGGCTCTGAAGGATGCTCTGGATATGTATGGCTTTACAGCTGCCTTCGGCGGCGGACGGCGTGACGAGGAGAAGTCCCGGGCCAAGGAGAGAGTCTTTTCCTTCCGGAATCAGGCGCATGCCTGGGAACCGAAGAAGCAGCGCCCGGAGATGTGGAATCTCTACAACACGGCGATCCATAAGGGAGAGAGCATCCGGGTCTTTCCTCTCTCCAACTGGACGGAGAAGGATATCTGGCAGTATATCGCCCGGGAGAGGCTCGAGATCGTGCCGCTGTCTTTTGCGAAGGTGCGGCCGGTCGTGGAGCGGGACGGGAATCTGATCATGGTGGACGATGAACGGATGAAGCTGCGGCCGGGCGAGGAGATCCAGTGGAAGAAGGTGCGGTTCCGCACGCTGGGTTGCTATCCGCTGACGGGCGCGATGGAGTCGGAGGCGGATACCCTGGAGAAGATCGTCGCGGAGACGCTGGGAGCTGTCTCCTCCGAGCGGACGAGCCGTGTCATTGATCATGAGGCGGCGGGCAGTATGGAGCGCAGAAAAAGAGAAGGGTACTTTTAGATCATGGACAGACAAGCCGACAAAGAAATACAGCAGGAACATGAAAATGGCCTTTTGAAGTTTATCACCTGCGGGAGCGTGGATGATGGGAAATCCACGCTGATCGGGCACATGCTCTATGACGCGAAGCTTCTCTATGCGGATCAGGAGCGGGCGCTGGAGCTGGACAGCCGGGTGGGAAGCCGTGACGGCAAGATGGATTATTCTCTTCTCCTGGACGGACTGATGGCCGAGCGGGAGCAGGGGATCACGATCGATGTAGCCTATCGTTATTTTGCCACACCGAAGCGCAGCTTTATCGTGGCGGACACGCCCGGTCATGAGGAGTATACACGAAACATGGCAGTGGGAGCCTCCTTCGCGGATCTGGCGGTGATTCTGACAGACGCCACGCAGGGAATTCTGGTACAGACCCGACGTCATACCAGGATCTGTGCCCTGATGGGTATCCGGCATTTTATTTTTGCCGTCAACAAAATGGATCTGATCCATTACGATGAATATCAGTTCAGGGATCTGAGGAAGGAACTGATGCGTCTGGTATCCGAGTTCTCGCCTCTTTCTGTGACAGTGATCCCTGTGTCTGCGACCGAGGGGGATAATCTCACGGAAAAATCGACGAATATGCCCTGGTACGTGGGGCGTACGCTGCTGGACACGCTGGAGCAGATCGACGTGTCGTCAAAGGATACGGAGAGAGGATTTGCTCTGCCGGTGCAGCGGGTCAGCCGGCCGAACGCCGATTTCCGGGGCTTTCAGGGACAGATTGCCTATGGCTCTCTGCGGGTTGGCGATACGGTGACGGTGCTTCCGAGCGGGGAGAACGCCGGTGTGCGGGAAATATATATCACCGACCGACCGGCGGAGGAAGCCGGAGAAGGGCAGGCGGTGACCGTCTGCCTTGACCGGGAGATTGATATTTCCCGGGGGGATGTGATCACGCGGGATTCTTCTCTGATGACGGGGAGTCTCTTCGCCGCGACCCTGCTCTGGATGGACGACGAGCCGCTGACAGCGGGGCGGGGCTACATGCTGAAGCTGGGGACGCGGCTGATTCCGGCTACGGTGCTGAAGATCTGCCATAAGATTGCGGTGAATGACGGCTCTCGTCTTCCGGCGGATCATCTGAAGAAAAATGAGATCGCTCTCTGCGATATCTCTGTGTCAGAACCGCTGGTTTTCGACTACTTCCGGCGGGAAGGGGAGGATTGCTGTGACCGGGCTCTGGGGACATTTCTGCTGATCGACCGGATCACGAACATGACATCTGCCTGCGGAACCGTGTTCCAGATGCTGCGGCGGGATAAGAATATCACGCGGCAGGAGCTGGCAGTGACCCGTGAGCTGCGGTCGGCACAGAAGAATCAGAAGCCTCTGACGATCTGGTTTACCGGGCTGTCCGGCTCCGGCAAATCGACGCTGGCCAACGAACTGGAGCAGCGTCTGGTGGCCCGCGGGAAACATACCATGCTGCTGGACGGCGACAACATCCGTCTGGGTCTGAACAAGGATCTGAGCTTTGAACCGGCAGGCCGGGTGGAGAATATCCGCCGCATCGCCGAGGTGGCGAAGCTGATGAACGATGCCGGATTGATCGTTCTGACCTCATTCATCTCTCCTTATAAGAGAGACCGCCACAGCGCCCGGGAGATCATCGGAGAGGCCTTCCTGGAGGTCTATGTAAGTACGCCTCTGGAGGAATGCGAGCGGCGCGATGTGAAGGGACTGTACCGGAAGGCGCGCAGCGGGGAAATCTCCAACTTTACCGGAATCTCCAGCCCTTATGAGATACCGAGACGGGCGGAGATCACGGTGGATACCTCTGAAGAGGATCTGGACGCATGCGTTGATCGGATCCTGGCGTATATTGAGGAGCGAATCGAGGCATAGATCGCGCAGCGGTTTGCGGCTGCGTAAAAAGAAAATGAAGCAAAGTCGTTTGCTGTAAATACGGGGAGAGGAATAAGGTGGGATATCCGGATTTTGTCTGCATGGGATTTCAGAAATGCGGCACAACAACACTGTTTGAAATACTGAGGCAGCACCCGCAGGTGGCGCTCTGCCGGGATGTAAAGGAGCCGATGTTCTACCGCGTTCCTATCCTCAGTACGCTGCTCGGAGGCCATCACTATTATAAACGTCGCTATTTCGGGCACATTTCCGGGGATGATCCGCGGCTGCTTGGCGAGGTGAATGCGGGACTGACCTTTCGTAACTGCGCAAAGCGGCTGGGCCGCAATCTTCCGCCGGATACAAAGATGATCTTCATGATGCGCAATCCGGCAGACCGCAGTTATTCGGCGTACAAATATTTTATGGGGCGTGGTTTCTTTCCCGCGTCAGTGCTTCGCTATGACCGCAAACACGGACATGCGGCGGGCTTCGACCACTATGTGCACTCTGTTCTGGATAACCCGCGGCGCCGGGCGAAGGTGATGTGGAACCGGACGAAATACATTTCTCTCTCAGAGCCGGTATGGGGCCTGTATCGCAGACTATCTGGAATATTTCAAACCGGAAAATATGAAGTTCATTGTCTTTGAGGAGTTCGTACAGGACGAGGAGAAGGCCTGCCGGGAGCTGTATGAGTTCCTGGAAATTCAGGAGGCGCCGAATATCCGCTATGGGATCAAATCAAATGAGGGAAAAGACCGATCTGTTTCACCGCTTCGGACGAAGATCTTTATGATCGTCAAGGGTGCGAATTATTTTCTCTATGATTTCTGCGCCATGTCTCACTGGGCGCCGCAGCTGTACCGGAAATTCAACCGGCTGTATCGGAAGACGCGGGATAAGTCGCTGGAAGAGGATCCGGACCGGAGCCGGATGCTGCCGGAGACCCGGGCTTATCTGATGCAGTATTTTGAAGCCGATATCCGGGAGACGGAACGGCTGACGGGCAGGAACCTGCATGAGATCTGGAACTGCGAGTAATATGAGGAGAAGGTACAAGACCGTATGATCAAGAATTTTCTGGTATGTCTTCTGGCGGGAAGCGCCGCCGGGATCGGGACCGGCTTTGCAGGTCTGTCCGCCTCCACGGTGATCGCGCCTATGCTGATTGCCTTTATGGGATATCCGTGGTATGAGTCTGTGGGGATTGGTCTGGCCTCCGATGTGCTGGCTTCCGCGTTTTCCGCCCTGATCTATCGAAAACATGACAATGTCGACCTGAAAAACGGGGTCTACATGGTAGTCGCCGTGCTGATCATGACCGTAGCGGGAAGCTGGTTTTCTCAGTATATGCCGGATACGGAGATGAGCTGGATTTCGGTGGCAGGCGCTCTTTTCATGGGAATCCGTTTTATCGTCCGTCCGGTTTCAGAACATCATGCTTCTTTTATCCGGCGGAGTGATAAAAGGAAAAAAGTGCTGGCATTCTTAAGCGGCGCGGTCATCGGGTTCTACTGTGGTTTTATGGGCGTAGGCGGCGGTCTGATGATGCTGTTCATCCTGACGATGATCCTGGGATATGAATTAAAAACGGCGGTAGGAACCAGTGTTTTTGTCATGACATTTACAGCCCTGACCGGTTCCATATCGCATTTTGCCTTCGGAGAGGTGCAGAGTTACATTCCTTCTCTGCTGCTGTGCATCTTCTTTACGACGCTGGCAGCCCTGATTACTTCTCATTTTGCCAATAACATGGATGCGGTGAAAACCAACCGGGCGACGGGGATTACATTGATCGCTCTGGGAGTCTGCATGATCGGCCAGATGATCCTGGGACTCTGACCGGCCGGCGGCGGAAGAGCGTAAACGGAGGATGGCAGTATGCTGGACAGAGAACAGATCTTTTCTTTGAATTTTTTATCCTACGGCGGCGTGGAAACCGGGGACCATCACGGCATGCGCTACCGTATGGTCCGGGCCGGAGAGAAACCGGAGTATCACATCGATGTCTGTGTGTGGCCGGAGCCTTTTTGCTATGATAATACTTCCGAGGAGAAGAAGCAGCGGGCAGATTTTCCCTTCACAGAGGCAGGACGGTAGCGGTCGGACGACTGGCAGGCGG
>JAJQDL010000033.1:4089-17842 GCA_021202235.1 Lachnospiraceae bacterium | reverse complement strand
GCACTACGCCGGGCAGAGAGAGATCTGGGATCACGCGCCCAGCCTGCTGACAGCCATGCTCTAAGACGGAATCATGATTTGTTCACAAAAATAAGAAAAAACCTTCTAGGCATATGGCCGGATTTGCGCTACAATCTCTTACGGTTCTGAGCGGACAGGACGAATCAGCGGGATGTGCCAGAGAGAAAACCACATCACAAACCAGAAAGACCACAGGAGGATGAAGTGTGGAAAAGGAGAACCAGGAGGAGAACGGGAGCGAGACCAGGAGCTGGAGACGTGCAAGAAGCAAGGAACGAAAACGAAAGCGGTGGGGCATAGGTTTTTTCCTGTGCGTCTTTTTGCTGCTTCTGCAGATCGCCGTCAGTGTGATCCTGTGTGTTGAAGTCTATCAGCTGGGTCTTCTGCCGAATCGTTATCTGGGAGCGGTTATTCTGGTGCTGCTGCTCATGGCGGGCATCGAGATTGGCCTCATCCTGCAGCGCTCCCGGGCAGCTTATGTGATCGCAGGTGTTTTTGCTGTCTGCTTTACTTTCTGTCTTTCCATGGGAACGGTATATGCACGGAAGACCGATGAGACGCTGCAGAGTATTTCCGCGACGACAACAACGACGCAGCTGGATGAGGTGCTGGTGGCCGTACTGTCGGACAGCGACATTGCTTCTCTGGAGGAGCTGGCAGGCCGCGTGGTCGGCATTCAGACTTCTCTGGACCGGGACAATACGGACACCACGATCGAGAGTCTTCGCAGTCTGCTGGATGATAACCTGACGGTGGAGGAGTACAATGGCATCGCCGACATGGTGCAGGCACTCTATGACAGCGGCTGTGAGGCGATCGTATACAATGAGGCATATCAGGAGATGATCACGGACTCCTTTGAGACATTTGAGGAGGATGTGGTGATACTGAACACCTATACCTATACGACGACGGTGGAGGTTGAGGCAGATACCGACAATATCCGGGAGAACTTTGAACTGGAGGAGGAACCGTTTATCGTCTATCTGAGCGGCATTGATAAGGCGGGAGACGTTTCTGTCACGAGCCGCAGCGATGTCAATATCCTGGCGGTCGTAAATCCCACGACGAGACAGATTCTTCTGCTCACAACACCGAGAGATTATTATGTGTCCCTGCCGTTTGAAGGAGACTGCATGGATAAGCTGACTCATGCGGGGATTTATGGCATTGACTGCTCCATTGAAACACTGGAGAATCTCTATGATATCAGTGTTGACTACTATCTGCGGGTGAATTTTACCGGCTTTGTCGACATCGTGGATGCCCTGGGCGGCGTGTCGGTCTATTCGGAGCAGGCGTTTACCAGCGAGATGGGGAATTATGATTTTGTCGTAGGGTATAATGATGTCGACGGAGATATGGCTCTGGGCTTTGTGCGCGAGCGGCATTCTTTTACGGACGGGGATTACCAGCGGGCACGGAATCAGATGGCCATGATCGAAGCGATCGTGGAAAAGGCTACCTCTCCTTCTATACTCACCAGTTACACTTCTGTACTGGAGAGCATCGAGGGATCCTTCACGACCGATATGACGACCGACGATATCGCCACGCTGGTGAAGATGTGTCTGGAGGATGACACGGCGTGGAATATCGGGACCTTCAGCGTCACGGGGACCAATGCGCGAAAGAGTACATACAGTATGGGAAGTCAGCAGCTGTATGTGATCGTTCCAGACGAAGAATCCATTGCGGAGGCGCAGAATCTGATTCAGAGTGTATGGGACGGAGAAATTCTCGATCTGGAGACGGAGACAGAGGAAGAGACATCAGAGTCGTCCTCGGAGGAGACACTGTCTCCGGTAGCGTGAGATTTGCCGGAAAGGCAGGATACATCATAGAAATCAGCAACGTTTCAGGAGGAAGATATGAGGGAAGACGACAGAAATGAGGAGAGACTCGGTTCTCACAAGAAATACGGAAAGAGCAGCAGAAGAAAGGCGTCCTTTGCCTGGAGGATCCTGCCGCTAATCCAGCTTATTCTGACGGTTGTGCTGGCGGTTCAGGTCTATATGCTGGACATGCTGACTGTGCAGTATCTGGGAATTGCTGCGGTGGCGTTGGTGGTGCTGGCCGCGATACCCTGGATTCTTACCTCACTGCGCAGCCGGGCCTCCCGGATCATCGGCACGGTGATCGCTCTGATCGCCACAGTCCTGCTGGCTCTGGGGAATTATTATCTGTATCAGACCTCCAGCACGCTGGAGGAGATCACCGGCACGACGACCGTGACACAGACGGAAGAGGTGGTGATCGTTGTTCTGGATGAGAGCGAGTTCGAGTCTCTGACAGATCTTGACGGGAAGACCGTGGGTATTCAGTCTGTTCTGGATCGGGACAATACAGATCAGGCTCTGGAGGAACTGAACAGCCATCTGGACAGCGGTGTGGAGACCACCGAATATACCGGTATGGGCGATATGGTTCAGGCTCTTTACGACGAAGAGGTCAGCGCCATTCTTTTCAGCGAAAGCTACCGGGATATGATTACTGACGAGTATGAGACTTTTGATACGGATACCCGGATCCTCGATACCTACACGTATGAGACGGTCGTGGAAGTGACCTCGGAGGGCAGCGATAAGGAAGTGGATACGGAGCCATTCATTGTCTATTTCAGCGGTATCGACACCTATGGAAGCGTCGCGGCGAAGAGCCGTTCAGATGTAAATATCATGGCGGTCGTGAACCCGCAGACCAAGCAGATCCTGCTGGTCACCACGCCCCGGGATTACTATGTGTGTCTGCCCTTTGGCGATGACTGCATGGATAAGCTGACGCATGCCGGAATTTACGGCATCGATTGTTCCATCGAGACATTGGAGAACCTGTATGGCATCGACATCGACTATTATGTGCGGATGAACTTTACCGGATTTGTCGATATCGTGGATGCGCTGGGCGGAGTGAGTGTCTACTCCAGCCAGAGCTTTTCAACCTCCAGCGGATACAGCTTCTCGGAGGGGTACAACACCGTGGACGGCACGGCGGCTCTGGCCTTCGTGCGGGAACGGAAAGCCTTCGCGGAAGGGGATAATCAGCGTGGAAAGAACCAGATGGCCATGATCACTGCGATCATTAAAAAGATTGCTTCGCCGAGTATTCTGTCCTCTTATACCTCGCTGCTTTCCAGCCTGGAGGGGTCGTTCACCACAGATATGTCATCTGACAATATTTCCTCGCTGGTGAAGATGCAGCTGGCGGATAATGCGGACTGGACGGTGCAGTCCTATGCTGTTTATGGTACCGGTTCGCGGAAGAGTACGTACAGCATGGGAAGCACATCACTGTATGTGACGCTGCAGGATGAGGAGTCCATCGCTACAGCGCAGGAACTGATTGCTATGGTGCAAAACGGCGAGACCATCGACGACAGTCTGGTGGAATAAGAGCCCGATCTTAATATATCGTACAATAAGGAGCGCATGCGCGCAGTGGGAGACCACGCGCCGCAGCGCTCTTTTTGCATCTTTTATTTGTCTGTCTGCGACTGTTTTTCTTAATCCGGGAGCCGTTTTTGGTTCGAAAAAGTAATTTCAGACCTGTTTTTTTCTGCCGGTATAAATGTCTTTTCGCGGGGAAAAGTGTTATAAATGATGCGCATGATCGCGGGAGATATTCCCGGACAGCCTTGTTCAGGCGGAAAGGATGTAATAGTAAATGAGTACAGTGAGCGGGACAGAGCATAAAAAGCATCCCATCACCATGACATGGGAGCAGTTTCTGTTATCTGTGGGCGGTTCGATCCTGTTCGCGCTGGGAGTCAATCTCTTCATTGTTCCCAGCGGGACATACAACGGAGGAGTGCTGGGTATCAGCCAGCTGCTTTATGTTCTGGTGCAGAATGTGGCTCCGGCCCTGGCCTTCGGCGGCTTTACCAGCGTGGTGTATTATCTGTTAAATATTCCTCTTTTTATTCTGGCTTACCGCGAGTTCGGACTGAATTTCTTCTTCCGCACGATTTTGTGCGTCACCGTGGAGACGGTGGGACTGGCGCTGATTCCGACCCCGGAGCAGCTTCTGGTAGAGGATAGTATCCTGACCAACGTAGTCATTGGCGGTATTGTAGCCGGGTGCGGTTCCGGTCTGATCTTCCGCTCCCGGTCTTCGGCCGGCGGTCTGGATGTCATTGGCATGTATATGGCAAAAAAATATAAGACGCTTTCCGTGGGACGCCTCTCTCTGTGCGTCAATGCAGTCATCTACGGGATCTGCGCCCTCAGCCTGAATGTGTCGGTCGCCATCTATTCCATCATCTACTCGGCGGTGTCCAGCACGGTCGTGGACCGGCTTCATTCACAGAATATCTGCACGGAGATGCTGATTTTCACCAAGAAGGACCCGGAGAAGATCGTTTCTTTTATTACTCAGGAGCTGGTGCGCAGCGCCACCTACTGGGATGGAATCAGCGGATATCAGAAGGACGAGTCCTATGTGATCTTTACTGTGGTCTCCAAGTATGAGGTACCGCGGCTGGAGGCCTTCCTGAAGCACTATGACGCGCACGCCTTTGCCAGTAAACGGCATGGCGTCGGCATCGACGGGAATTTCAATAAGAGATTATGAGTGGGTGTTGCAGTAGGCGAAAATAATGAGTTATCTAAAAAACCAGAGAGCTGAGTTCTGTTTCAGTTCTCTGGTTTTTTACTGTATCAGGGAGATATGTATCGGTTCTCCCGGCATTGGATGTCTGTCTGGCGCTGATAGTGTGAAGGTCTCTTACTCTTCGGCTGCTTCCTCTGCAGGCGTCTCCTCCGCGGGAGCGTCTGCTTCCGGTTCTTCCTCACGCAGCATCTCGTCGTAGAGAGCCTCGTACTTCACAGCGGAGGCAGCCCAGGAGAAATCCTGCGCCATGCCGCGGTCAATGATCTGATTCCAGCGGCGTTTGTTGTCCGTGTATACGCTCTTGGCGTAGCGCACCGCCTCCAGCATCTCATGCGCGTTGTAGTTCGTGAAGGAGAAGCCGGTTCCGGTATTTTCGTATTCATTATAAGGTTCCACGGTATCCTTGAGGCCGCCGGTCTCCCGCACGATCGGTACGGTGCCGTAGCGCAGGCTCATGAGCTGGCTGAGGCCGCAGGGTTCGAACAGAGAGGGCATCAGGAAGGCGTCGCAGGACGCATAGATGCGGTGGGACAGGTCGTTGGAGTAGAAGATGTTGGCCGACACCTGACGGGGGAAACGGGCCGCGAACTGCTTGAACATCTCCTCGTATTTCCACTCACCGGTTCCGAGGACGACGAACTGGATCCCTTCGTCGACCATTTCTTCCATGACCCGCTGGATCAGGTCGAATCCCTTCTGGTCCGTCATACGGGAAACGATGCCGACCATCATGGCTTTGGGATCCCGTGCCAGACCCAGTTCATCCTGCAGCGCCGCCTTGTTCTTCTTTTTCTTCTGGCGGAAATTGGAAATGGTGAATCTCTGCGCGATAAAAGGATCCGTGGCCGGATTCCATTCGTCATAATCCAGGCCGTTGAGGATGCCGGACAGAGAGTTGGAACGCGCCCACAGCAGGCCCTCCAGTCGTTCGCCGTAGAAGGGAGTCTTGATCTCCTCGGTATAGGTCTCGCTGACGGTCGTCACGCGGTCAGCATACACGATGCCGCCCTTCAGGTAGTTGGCATCCTGATAGGCCTCCAGCTTGTCGGGAGTGAAGAGATAGTCCGGCAGGCCGGTGATCTCCTTGATCTTTTCAATAGAATAATTCCCCTGGAAGCGCAGGTTGTGAATGGTGATGATGGATTTCATGTCTGTGTAGAACTCATCCGCTGCGAACTGGGTCCGCAGATATACGGGAACCAGGCCGGTGTGCCAGTCATGGCAGTGGATGATATCCGGCTGGAACTCGATCGAGGGCAGGATCGCCAGAACCGCCTTGCTGAAGAAGCCGAACTTCTCCAGATTGTACAGGTGATCTCCGTAAGGCTCGCTGCCGCCGAAATACTCCTCGTTGTCGATGAAGTAGCAGGGAATGCCCTCGTAATCGATCCGCAGGATGCCTACATAGCGGTTGCGTCCGTTGTAGTACATATAGAAATGCGTCAGGTACTCCATCTGCTTCCGGTATTCTTCGGAAATGCACAGATACTTGGGCAGGACGATCCGTACGTCGTATTTCTCTTTGTCAAAATATTTGGGAAGGGAGCCGATCACGTCCGCCAGACCGCCGGTCTTGATGAAAGGTACGCTCTCAGACGCCGCAAATAAAATCTTCTTCATAATATAGTAGCCTCCTTATTATTGGCCGCATGGTTATCATGTATACCCTATGGGTATGCATGCCCTGTGGGTATGAATCCCTTTCCGGGATCATTGTGTACTTTCTTTGTCTCCAGAACATAGGCCGATTATAGCACACAACAGAGAAACTGTCAAAAGCTGACCGTTTCAGTAGTGAATAACGTCCCCGGCAGCGCGGATCCGTGCGATGACGGGTTCTGCCTCGGGAGAGGCAAAATACTCATAGGTGCTGGCAGGCACCACATTCCGGATGTCATCAAGGCGGTCCTCCTGGATCGCGAGACGGACTTTGGAAGCGCTGATAGCGGTCGATCCGTCGGTGCGCCGGGGGATGATCTCACAGAAGATGCCTTCAGCGTCCAGCTCCTTTTTCATGATCCGGTTGTAGATGCCCGTAACCTGGCTGAAGGGTTCTTCCCCGACGTAGCGCCGACGGATGCCGAGGGCCGCGGCGATCTTTTTGAAGACCTGAATGTCCAGACGGGCGTGCGATTCGATGACGACATCCGCGTCCTTCAGGAAATAGGAGGGGAAGGTGGCATTGGAAATGATATAGCTTCCGGTGGGGTGGTAGATCAGATTGTTCAGGTGAGCGGAGCCCCGCTGCACCAGGTCATAGCGCACGGAGAAGGGAATCAGGGAAGCCTCTTCCGATACCACAAAGACATGAACCACGTCGTTCTCCGCAGCGGCGCGCTCCAGCAGATACTGGTGGCCCAGCGTGAAGGGGTTGGCGTTCATGACGACGGAGGCCACGCGTTCGCCGGCGGCCTCCGGACGAGTCAGGCTGTCCAGGTAGTCGGAGAAGCCGGTCCGGCGGTTTTCCATGAACACCACCTTGCCCTCGACACGGGCAATCTCGTAGAAGCCCAGGTCACGGAAGAATTTGGCGCTGTCACATTTTGCGTACAGGAACAGGTCGCGGTTTCCCCGTTCGAACTGGTAGTCCATCAGATGGCTCACCACCCGGTTCAGAAGCCCCTCCCCCTGATGGGAAGAGTCCACGGCCATGCAGCGGAGCGTGTTCTTGAAGCAGGATCCGGTGGCTGCCAGGTTGTAGTCCTCGTCGAAGAGGCCGACGCTGTAGTCCAGGTTCTTGTCCCGCTCAATGCCTTCCTTCTCCAGGAGCGCATCCATCAGGCGGCGGCTCCGCCGGTCGGAAGGGGTGATCTGACTCAAAGAGTATTCACACATATGGGTATCCTCAGCTTTCTGGTTTTATTGGTTCGGCGTGTCGTTTATGCAGATTATCGTAAACGACTTTATGTCGTTTACGATCGCACCGATCGCGGGCTGCGTAAGCAGCCATTCCCTGCGCGATCGTGTGCATCATTTTTTATAGTGAACGACAAATACTTTTGTTGTTCACTATATTTATGCTTTCATTATAAAAGATAAACCATTGCTTGTAAATGCAAACCGTCTCTTTTCCGGTTTTTTCCCCGGAATCCGGCGAATCCTGCGGAAGAAACATCTTGCAGAATTGATGCGAGTATTATAAGATAGAAGGGCGCTTCGGGACAGGCCCGGCGCTGACACAGAAGACAGGGCAGGGAGACCGCATCGGGAGGTACGGATATGATAAATTTTGATGAGGAACTGAGCAAATTCCGTCCCAGCAAGGAAGTGGAACAGGCGGAGGATGCCATTGCGAATATGAATCTGAAGGACATGACGGATATCATGCTGGAGATACTCAGGGAAAAGGAGCAGCGCTAGGATGAATTGTTACCAGTGTGGAAGCAAGCTGGGATCCGGCCGCTACTGTCTTCGCTGCGGCGCGGATGTCTCAGTATACCGGAAGATCATTCACATCTCCAATAACTATTACAATGCGGGATTGGAGAAGGCACGTCTGCGGGATCTGTCGGGCGCCGCGGAGGCGCTCAGTAAGAGTCTGCAGTATGACAAGAAGAACATTGACGCCAGGAATCTTCTGGGACTTGTCTATTATGAGATGGGCGAGGTCGTGGAGGCTCTGAGCCAGTGGGTGATCAGCAAGAATTTTAAAGCGACGGACAATCTGGCTGATGAGTACCTGATGCAGCTGCAGGAGGACCGGAATCAGCTCGAGACCATGAACCAGGCTATCAAGAAATTCAACCAGGCTCTGTCTCATGCGAAGAATGACGGGATCGATCTGGCCATGGTTCAGCTGAAGCGGGTCATCAAGCAGCATCCGCATTTTATCAAGGCCTATCAGCTCCTGGCGCTGCTGTACATCGAGGATGAGGATTATTCCCGGGCGAACCGTCTGCTGAAGCGGGCGCTGAAGATCGATCGGGGCAACACACTGTGCCTGAAGTACAGCCGCCTGATCCGCGGCAAGCTCGGGAAGAACCGCTCCAGCAAGGAGAAGTATCAGGAAGAGAAAACACAGAAGGCGCTGCTCTCGGCGGAGGAATCTGTCTCTGCGGATGTCATTGTTCCGGAGTACCGGGAGAGGTCCGGAGGAACACGGGTGGCGCTGGGAGTTCTGGCCGGTTTTGCTGCGGCTGTGTGTCTGATTCAGTTCGTGATCGTTCCTACAGTCAGGCGGAATACCAACGTGGAGGTGAACGAGGCCGTCGCTTCTTTCGCTATAATGCTGTCAGATAAAGTACTGGATCTTCAGACGCTGACGACGCAGATGGAGGAGCTGCAGGCGGAGATGGTGACCCTGAATGAGACGCTGGACACCTACACAGATGACTCAGAGGGGGTTCTGTCTCAGTATGACGCGCTGCTGACCGCGGTGAACCTGTACATGGATGCAGACACGGAGAAGGCAGATCTGGCGAAGGCATTTGCTTCGATCGAGACGGATGCGGCGGATTCTACGGCCTTTGACGCGGTCTATGAATCGCTGCAGCAATATGTGACAGAGGATATGGTGACAGAAGTCTTCAATGAGGGTCTGGAAAGGTACAATGAGTACTATTACTCCGATGCCATTGAGCTTTTTGAGGAGTGTCTGTCGCTGAATGCGGACTATGATCCGGCGATGTACTATCTGGGACTCTGCTATGAGAGACGGGATGACGACGAGACGGCGCTGACTTATTATCAGCAGATCGTGGATGACTACGCCGACAGCGAGTATTACGATGAGGCGCTGGCTAAAACAGAGTCGCTGGGCGAAGAATAACAGAAAACAGGAAAATATAAATTACATACGAGAAGAACAGAAAGCACAGAGAGTATCGGAGACGGTATTTTCTGTGCTTTTTTCAGTGCAGAAAAAGGATCAATAGTATGAATTGCGTGGAAAGGAGCAGAGTATGAACCAGGTGCAGTGTGAGGTGGCAGGGGAGAGTCTGGTAATTCACCTGCCGGAGGAGCTGGACGATCACAGCAGCCGGGATCTGCGGCGGCAGGTCGAGGAGTGTCTGCAGGGAAGCCGTATCCGGCGTCTGGTGTTTGATTATTCACGGACTCGTTTTATGGACAGTGCCGGAGTGGGGGCTGTTCTCGGTACATATAAGCTGTTTCGGGAGCGGGAGGGAGAAGTGGCCGTCTGCGGCGCCGGACGCCGTGTCCGCCGTCTCCTGGAGATGGCAGGGATTCCGCGTCTGGCGCGGATGTGCAGCACGCTGGAGGAGGCTCTGAACCCGCCGGCAGACGGGGCAGGAGAGCGCAGACCGGACGAAGAAAGGGAGAGGTGAGACAGATGGAACAAAGAGAAGAGCGGGAGAAAATGACGCTGATCCTGGAAAGCCGTTCCAGCAACGAGAAGCTGGCTCGGGTGGTGGCGGCAGCTTTTTTCTCCAGGTTGGATCCGACGCTGGAGGAGGTGGAGGATGTGAAGACAGCAGTCTCTGAGGCCGTGACGAACTGTATTATTCACGGATATGGAGGCGGTCCGGGGGAGATTACGTTGGAAGCGGAGCTTGAGGCCGGAGAACTGACTCTGCGTATCCGGGATCGTGGCGCGGGTATCGAAAATGTGGCACAGGCTCGGGAGCCTTTATTTACGACAAAGGCCGGGGAGGGACGTTCCGGCATGGGGTTTTGTTTCATGGAAGCCTTTATGGATCGTGTGGAGGTGGACTCCCGTCCGGGGGAAGGGACGGTCGTGACCATGAAAAAGAAAAGCAGGGAGCGACAGGATGGAGTGGGATGACAACTACCGTCTTCTGCAAGCGGCATCAGAAGGCGACCGGCAGGCCCGCAATCAGCTGGTGGAGGAGAATGTGGGGCTGGTTTGGAGCGTGGTGCGGCGTTTTCAGGGACGGGGATATGACAGTGAGGATCTGTTCCAGATCGGAAGCATCGGCCTGCTGAAGGCGATTGATAAATTCGATTTTTCTTATGAAGTGAAATTCTCTACCTACGCGGTTCCTGTTATCACGGGGGAGATCCGGCGCTTCCTGCGGGATGACGGACTCATCCGGGTGAGCCGGAGCCTGAAGGAGATGTCCTGGCGAGTTCATGCGGTGTCGGAAGAGATGGGGAATCGTCTGGGACGGGAGCCTACCCTGGGTGAGCTTTCGGAGGAGATGGGAATCGGGACCGAGGAGCTGGCCGCTGCCATGGAGGCCTCCGCGGAGGTGGAATCGCTGAACCAGCCTCTCTGTGTGAACGAGGGACGGGAGCTACGTCTCATGGACCGGCTGGAGGAGCCGGAGGATCGTCAGGAGAAGCTCCTGAACCGTCTGGTGCTGCAGAAGGTGTTCGCCGAGCTGCCGGAGGAGGAGAAGCTTCTGATTTCACTGCGCTATCTGGAGGGGAAGACACAGGTACAGGCAGCGCGTGAACTGGGTATCTCTCAGGTGCAGGTATCGAGAACCGAGAAGAAGATCCTGCAGAAAATGCGGCGCAGATGGTGTGAGGGGGACTGAGATCCGGCGGGAAAGGCAGGAGGAATATTTTCCGTGATGACAGGCCAGACTGACAGAAAGGGGGCGTCCTCTCTGTGGGAGAGGGCCTGCCCTCAGATGGGAGAATGCCATGTCAATACAGGAAAAGCCGGTTCTATATGTTAAGCTTACGGAAACTGCGTCTGTGAGGGAGAAAGAGATTCGCCTGGGTCAGGTAGCGGAGCTTTGGTGTCCGTCAAAGAAGGCGCAGACGCACTGGGAAGGTCTGATTCTTCAGACGGTGGAGCCAGGAGAGAAAAAACGCTATGTCTGGTCTGCACTGGATATCCTGGAGCGGATTCAAAATGAGGATGAGAACGTCGATGTCCGTTTTCTGGGGGCGGAGGATGTGGTCGTTGACTGCCGCCGTACGCCGGATAAGAGCTCTCTGTGGTGTCGTCTGCAGACGGCGGCGGTCGGGCTGGTCGCCTTCGTGGGAGGGGGCTTCGCCATCATGACCTTTAACAACGATGTGGATGTGGGGAAGATCTTCGAGACAGTCTATCAGAGAGTCATGCATGAAGCTTCGAGCGGACGGACGATTTTGGAGGCCTCTTACTCTCTGGGACTCTTCCTGGGAATTGTTCTCTTCTTCAATCACCTGGCAGGCTGGAAGCTGACAGAGGATCCGACGCCGCTTGAGGTACAGATGCGCCAGTATGAAAAGGATGTGGCGGAAGCCATCGTGGATTATTCCCAGACCGGAAATGGGAAATCTGCGGAGACCGGCGCCAAAGGCGGTGCAAACTGATGGGCCGGGGGATTCTCCTGGCCTTTTTCGGGCTGGCGGCCGGGGGCGTGACAGCAGCGGGAATCTTTGCCTTTCTCGTAGCGATCGGACTGATTCAGCGGATGGCGGACAAGACGCACACGGCTTCCCGCGTGGGGCTCTACGAGACCTGCTTCATCCTGGGAGGGGTATGGGGGAATCTGGTCTGGTTTTACGACCTGCCGCTGTGGGGCGGCGCCGTGCTCTGTGCGGTCCTGGGTCTGGCCTACGGCATCTTTATCGGCTGTCTGATCATGTCTCTGGCGGAAACACTGAATGTCATTCCGGTCTTTTTTTCGCCGTTTGGGCATCCGCTCGGGGCTTCCCTGGGTCCTGCTGGCCTTCGCCGCGGGGAAGATGCTGGGCTCCCTGCTTTTCTTCTGGGGAAATCTCGGAGGGTGAGAGAAAGAGGCAGGTCCTTCTTGTCAAATGAGAGAGAAAAATGTATATTAGACGGGAGAGCGCGGACGTCGGGTACGTCCGGCCCGCGGGGGAAAGGAGCTACCGGGAAAATGGAGAAAGAGATATTGTATTTTGAGTGCGCATCCGGCATCAGCGGGGATATGGTGACGGGAGCCATGCTGGATCTGGGAGCGGACCGGGAGGCGATGGAGCGGGCGCTTGCGAGCCTGCCGTTGTCGGGATATCGGACGGAGATCGGGCGTGTGAAGAAGGCAGGCCTGGATGCCTGCGATTTCCGCGTGATACTGGATGAGGCGCATGAGAATCATGATCATGATATGGAGTACCTGCACGGCACGGTTCCGGAGGGGAGAAGCGAGCATCACGGGCATCACGAACATCATGAGCACCCGGAGCATCGCGGGCATCATGAGCATCGCGGGCTGCCGGAGATCATGAATATCCTGAAGGCCGCGGACATGTCGGTCTCCGCCCGGCGTCTGGCGGAACAGACCTTCCTGATTCTGGCGGAGGCGGAGGCTGCGGCGCACGGCGTGCCCCGGGAGCAGGTGCATTTCCATGAGGTGGGGGCAGTGGATTCCATCGTAGATATCGTAGCGGCTGCTGTATGTATCGACAGTCTGCATATCGAGGATATCGTCATTGGATCACTGTGCGAGGGACACGGAACGGTTCGCTGCCAGCATGGCATCCTGCCGGTTCCGGTGCCCGCTGTGACAAATATTGTTTCAGCGTACGCTCTGCCGATGGAGCCGGTGGATGTGGAAGGCGAGCTGGTGACCCCCACAGGTGCGGCTCTGGCGGCAGCCATACGGACCCGCGGGTCTCTGCCGACGCGCTACCTGATCCGGAAGACCGGACTGGGCGCCGGGAAGCGGACCTATTCCCGTCCCAGCCTGCTGCGGGCCATGATTCTGACAGAAGAAGAGCAGAAAGATGACCATACCCGCGACACCATCGTGAAGCTGGAAACGAATGTGGATGACTGTACCGGTGAGACTCTGGGATATGTGATGGAACAGCTCTTCGCAGCCGGAGCGCGGGACGTCTTTTACACGCCGGTTTATATGAAAAAAAACCGCCCGGCCTGGCAGATCACGGTGATCTGCCGCGAGGAGGAGCGGACGGTTCTGGAAGAGATTCTCTTTCGGGAAACAAGTACCATCGGAATCCGGCGTGTACAGATGGAACGTTCTGTGATGGATCGAATGATCATGCCCTGGGAGTTTTCATTGGGGAAGATCGATGTGAAGCTCTGCCGGCGCGACGGGATCCTGCGGGCTTATCCGGAGTATGAGAGCCTGCGTCGTCTCTGTGAGGAGACGGGCCTTTCATATAAAGAAGTGAGCCGCCGGGTTGTGGAGGAGCTACGCCGCGAGCTGGCTGATCAGAACATAGCGGCTGAGGAGGCCTCCAATGAAGTAAAGATGGATCACGAGTTTGAGAGGGGTGG
>JAJQDL010000033.1:0-4079 GCA_021202235.1 Lachnospiraceae bacterium | reverse complement strand
TACGCCCCGAACGGGCAGAACAGAACATAGCGGCAGAGGCCCCCTCCGATGACGAATAGATGGAAACATATTTTTCCTGTGTGTGGTCATTTTCGTAAAATATCGCACCTGTTCAAAAAAATTTCCACTGTGTTCAAAAAAAGTTCATGATACAATTCGAAACGTACACAGTAAGGACATAAACGCACCTGCCAGATCTCCGGCGGGAGCGTCTGTGTAAAATAGGGGAGAAGATTTCCCAAAAAAAGGAGGAACCTATTTATGAACAGGAAACGTGTATTGGCACTGCTTCTGACAGCTGCACTGGCCGCTACGCTGCTGGCGGGCTGCAGCAGCTCCAGCAGCTCTGACAGCTCCGACGATACCACCGCGGCGGCTGCAGAGACGACGGCAGCCGGTGATGAGACGGAAGCGGAAGGTGAGACGACATCCGGCAGCACGACTGACTACCCTACGACCACGATCAATGGTATCGTGCAGTGGGGCGAGGGCGGCGGAACTGACTCTCTGATGCGTCCTCTGTCGACGCTGGCGCAGGATATTCTGGGACAGAGCATTGTCATCCAGAACAAGACCGGCGGCACAGGCTCCATCGCGACTCAGTATGTGTATGATCAGGACGCCGACGGCTACAACCTGCTGATGGGCGCGGAGAATCCGGCTCTATACGATGTGCTGGGGATCTCGGATCTGACCTATGACAATTTTGAGTGTGTCTTCCTGATCGGCGATGAGACCACGGGTGTGGTTGTCGCAGCGGATTCGCCCTACAGCTCTCTGACGGAGATCGTGGATGCGGCGCTGGCCGGTGAAAACATCACGCTGGCTACGACCGGTACCGGCGGCCTGCCCTGGGAAGTGGCGGCTCTGATCACCTCCATCACCGGCGCGGAATTCACGCAGGTACAGTATGACAGCGATGCGTCTGCCAAGACGGCTGTTCTGGGCGGTGAGTGCGATTTCACGATCTGCAAGGTGCAGAGCGGTATTGAAGAGTACACCTCCGGGGATCTGAAGTGGCTCTGCGTGCTCAGCACTGAGACCGTGGAACTGATGCCCGATGTGCCGCTGATTACCGAAGAGTATCCGGATTTCGAGCAGTATCTGCCCTGGGGACCTTTCTATGGCATCTTTGTCGAGGAAGGTACGGATTCCGCCATCGTAGAGACTCTGTCCGCAGCCTTTGCTGAGGCTTTTGAGGATGCGAGCTATCAGGATGTCCTGGACAGCTTCTACATCAACGCGCTGGGCTACACCGGCGACGAGGCAACCGCTTATATCGACGCCTGGAGAACCAATATGATTGACGCTCTGACGAACGCAGGTGCGATCGAGTAGGATTTATTTAAGAAACGAGACATTGTTCCCCAGTGAGGCAGGCGGCCGTCCGGCTCGTCCGGGCGGCGGGTCTGCCTCACTGTCATAAGAAAGTCCGGATGGCGGCCAGAGAGAAGGCATGCAGAATACAGAGCCTCCGGATTTCACGACTGTTTCTATGACGGTTTTTATGACTGTAATGATGTTTGGTTGATATTTTTTAAGTAGGAGGAGCGAGATGGAAGAGGAAAAGAAACAGGCGCCCTTCAAATCGGGGGAGAAAGGTTTTGCCGTATTTCTGCTGTTATTCGGACTGTTTTTCCTGTATCAGTCCATCTTATTGTACCAGGATAATCCCGGCGCGTCGTCCTGTGCAGCGATTCCACTGTTCGTCAGCGCGCTGATTGTAATTTTTTCCGTGGCGATCATTATCACGGATCGTAAAGCTCCCTCGGAGAACCATGGGCTTTCGATGGGAGAGATTGTGAAGAAAACTCTGGGCTATATGGTGCCGAAGGATGTTCTGATCATGATGGCATTCATTCTGCTCTATTGCGTGGCCCTGTATATGGGGCTGGGGTTCTACATTGCTACGCCGATCTTCCTCTGGGGCGGCATGAGCTACCTGATGGCAAAGGATTATGTAAAGAATATCCTCTGGACGGCGCTGTGTATGGCCTTTATTCTCGTTGTATTCCGGCTGATCTTCAGCGTTGTGCTACCGTAGAAGGAGGGAGAAGAACATGGAAGTATTATCGTATCTGATTGTACCTTTTACACACCCTCTCCTGCTGGTCTTTGTGGCCATCGGAACCTTTGCGGGCATCTACATCGGAGCCATTCCCGGCCTGTCAGCCACGATGGCGGTGTCCCTGCTGGTGTCCTTCACCTATGGGTGGGAGACGAACAGTGCCATCGCCCTGATGATCGGTATCTATATCGGCGCTGTGTACGGCGGTTCCCGCTCCGCGATCCTGCTCAATATCCCCGGTGCTCCGGCGGCTGTGGCGACAGCCCTTGACGGCTATCCCATGGCGCAGAAGGGAGAAGCCGGCCGGGCGATGGGCATCGCGACGACGCAGTCGGTCATCGGTACGCTGGTCGGTGTGGTCGTCCTGGCGGTAGGCGCTCCGGCAGTGTCCAGTCTGGCGCTGAAGTTCTCCTCGGTCGATTATCTGCTGCTTGGCGTGATGGGTATGATGATGGTGGGCAGCCTGAACTGTAAATCGATCTTCCGCGGTCTGATCGCCGCCGCGATCGGTGTCCTGCTGGGCACGGTCGGTATGGATACGATGACCGCTGTTCCCCGGTTTACGTTCGGTATTACATATCTGAACGCCGGTATTGATTATGTGGTAGCCATGATCGGACTCTTCGGTGTCTCCGAAGCGCTGATCCAGATCACCAGCAAGGACGTGCAGGCGGTAAAACAGAAGGTGGATAAGATCATCCCCTCGTTTGACACGATCAAGAAATATGTTCCGCTGACGATCCGCTCTTCGATCGTGGGTGTGGTCGTGGGAGCCCTGCCCGGAGCCGGCGGAGATATCGCGGCGCTGCTGACCTATGATCAGGCGAAGCGTACCGTGAAGAACCCCGAGGTACCCTTCGGAGAGGGCGCCATTGAAGGCCTGGTAGCCCCCGAGTCGGCCAACAATGCGGCCATCGGCGGCGCGTTCATCCCCATGCTGACGCTGGGTATCCCCGGCGATGCCGTGACGGCGGTCATGCTGGGCGCTCTGACGATCCACGGATTGAAGCCGGGCCCCAACATGATGAGCAGCACCCCGGATCTGTTCTATCTGATCGTTGCCTGCCTGTTCATCGGTGCGATCTTCCTGGTCATCTTCGGCCTGACCGGTGTGAAGATCTTCACCAAGATCGTGGAAATCCCGCGGGGCATTCTGCTGCCGCTGATCATCATACTCTCTGTGGTCGGTTCCTACGCGATCAACAAGAGCCTGTACGATATTTTCTGGATGATGGGCTTCGGTGTGCTGGGATATTTCCTGAAGCGTTTTGATTATCCGGTCGCGCCCTGCGTGCTGGGCATCATCCTGACCTCGCTGCTGGAGGAGAATTACCGCCGCGGGATTATCCTGCACGGGAATGTGTTCGGCCTTATCGGCAGCATCTTCACCAGCCCCATTTCTCTGGTCCTGCTGATCGTCATCGTAGTGATGTTCGCGACCCAGACCAATGCCTATAAAAACTGGAGGGCAAAGAGAGACGCGGCGAAAGCGGCGAAGTAAATAACTAAGTCAGTTCCCCCTTTTAAGCACAGAGCCGGGTAAGGATTTTGCGGCTTAGGCCGCACCCGGCTCTTATTGCGGAGCGAAGCGAGTTTCCCTGGGGCTATATATTGAGTAAATGATACGATGCGAGAACGACGAAAGAGAATGAGAAGCGGAAGAGACGAACCTCTGCGAAAGCGAACGAAAGGAAGACGAAGAGCGGGCGTGCTGGCGATCGGAATTGCATGCCTGCTCCTTTTGATGTCTGGCTGCAGCTCAGTGTCAGAAGATCCCAGTCTATCTGCGGAGACAGGCGAGGACAGCCTGTCAGAGACTGTATCCGGCGTGAGTGAGACGCAGGCGGATACAGAGACCGACCGGGATATCGTCATCGGCGTTTCTTTAAACAGTTTGCGTTCCCCGTTCATGATTGCCCTGAAGCAGGGAATTCAGGAAGCGGCGGATGAGCTGGGTGTGGAAATCATTGTCTCGAACTGCAATGGGAACCTTCAGACGCAGTCCAACCAG
>JAJQDL010000032.1 GCA_021202235.1 Lachnospiraceae bacterium | reverse complement strand
TTATTATTAATCTATAAAGATTTTCTATCATTCGAGTGAATGAGGATGGAACCGGAATTCAGAAATATAATCGGATAATGGAACCGCTCCGTCATCTTCCGGAGCAATGCGGGCAGTTCCCTTCTCTGACAGATGTCAGAGCGCACAGACTCGCACCACTGCTGAAACTGAAAGAATTCCCTCATCAGCAGATTTCCAATCCGGTTTACTTCTAACTCACTGAGCCTGTAGGAAAGAGCTTCCTCTTCCAGCAGACCAGACAGGGCCGACGCGTCCCCGGAGACGATAATCATTCTTCCCGTCACCCTGTCCCAACCATCCAGAGCCTCCGCCAGGACTTCTCCGGTCCCGACGTAAAGAGTGCCCGGCAGCAGTGCCTTCTCTCCCGGATAGAGAAGAACAATATTAGTGATACCACAGTCATATTCTGTTTTAACTGAAATACAGGAACAGCTCTCTCTGAGCTGCTCTCCTACCATATTTAGAGTAAACATCCTTCGTCATCGCTCCGTCGTTGTAAAACCTCAGGCATTCTCTTCCGGAATGTATCATGAAAACTATCATAACATAGCGATCGGAAATTGACAAGAAACCACTTCCCGGAGGAAATGCCATGATTCAGCACATAAATGATGCAGATATTTATTATGAAGAATATGGACAAGGAGATCTCTACATTCTGGCCTCCATGCAGATCTTTGATCCCCATAGAAAAGGCTGGCCCTTTGACCTTGCCGATGAAGGCTTCCACGTTTTTCTGATTCAGGTGCGCGGCTATGGACAATCAACCCACATCTATGAGAATTATAATAACAACTGGTATGACGTATGGGCCGACGATGTCTGGGCCTTTGCCCGCGCACAGGGCATACCGCACTTCCTCTACACGGGACAGTCGGACGGCGCTGCCATCGGCTGGCACCTGTGTTTTCGACACCCTGAAGTTCTGATCGGCTTCGCCGGTCTGGCTCCCGGCCCGCATTCCCGGGAGATTCTTTTCGTCAGTCGCCCCCCCGGCAGCGCTCCATGGAAACCATTTCTGATCCTGCCGCCCGCGAACAAATGGCTCAATACCAGCGTCAGCTCATGCTTCAATTTGCAAAGAGATTTACCGACGATCCGGAACTCCGGGAGGAATTTATCGACAAAGCAGAGAAGAAATACCAGTGGGAGCTGAATAAAACACCGGAAGAAAAGCTGATCAATCCCGGCATTGCCCTCTCCCAGTATCGTACAGATGAGGAATTAAAAAAAGCCCTGGGAACCATCCACTGTCCTGTGCTTCTCGTCTACGGAATAAAGGATGCCATGCTCCTCCTCAGCCGTACCTTCCTGCCGACAGCCTACATTCCCGGTGCAAAAGCAATCTTCTATCAGGATGCCTCACACTTTGTTCACTACGCTTACCGCGACGACATCCGTGAGGAGATCAGCCGTTTCGCCAACAAAGCATTTGAGCACTTCCACACCTGCACAGACAAAAATGGATCTCCGCAAAAGCAGGATTCCAACAAATAAAACTGCTCCGTATATTCCAAAATAAAGAGATGCCGCCAGGTCCATCACCGTCGGCATCCGTTTATTTTGCGCGGGGCAGCGTCTCCTATTCTCCTCAGAAACGCCTCCGCCAGTGTGAGATCCTCCGGCGTCGTCACCTTGATATTCGTATAATCTCCCTCCACCAGCTTCACCTCCTGTCCGCACAGCTCCAGAAGCATACAGTCATCCGTAATCCCCGGATCCTTCCCATGCTTCTCATGTGCCTTCATCAGAGCCTCCCGCCGAAAGCACTGCGGTGTCTGCACCACCCAGGTATGCGACCTCTCCGTTGTCGCCGTCACCACATCCCGCTCGTCTCCGAGCTTAATCGTATCCTTCGAGCGCACCGCCATCGTCGCGCCGGGAAAATCCGCCATCGCCTCCACACAATGCGTCACATAAGAATCCCGGATCATCGGCCGCGCCCCGTCATGGATCAGCACGATCTCCCCGTCCGAAACTGCCAATCCCCGGCGCACCGACTCCGCGCGCGTGGCTCCGCCAACGGTATAGGTCACAAACTTCGATTCTCCCTGCACCCCTTCGCCATCCGGGGAATCCATCCCGTTCCGGTTTGATTTCAACAGCAGCTCCGCTCTTTCGATCATTTCTGCCAGCCCCTGCTCGCCATCCCGTACCACCAGAACCACTTCATCCACATATGCATTTCCCAGCAGCACATCCAGACTATACTGCAGCAGCGGCCGCCCGCAGGCCTGCACATAGACCTTATTTCCATCCGCACCGAACCTTGTCCCACTGCCCGCCGCCAGCAACAACGCCGTTACTTTCTGTCCCTGAAACATCTGTGTCTCTCCTTCCCTGTACTCACAGGTAAATCCCGTTCCGCCCAGATGCACTCTCCCGCATAACAGCGCCTGTCATCTTGCGATCACATCCGCCACGCTGCCGCGTGCCGCGCGAATCAGATCCGCCGGCAACAGCTCCAGCTGCAGACCCAGTCGGCCGCCGCTCACAAATACCCGGTCCAGCTCCTCGATCTCCTTCTGAAATACCGTCGGGAATGCCTTCTTCATACCGATCGACGTACAGCCGCCGCGCACATACCCTGTCACCGCCGTCAAATCCTTCAGCGGCAGCATTTCCAGAGACTTCTCACCCACGGCCTTCGCCGCCTTCTTAAAATCGATCTCCTCATCGATCGGAATCACAAACACATAGTGCCCCCGGCTCTTCCCCACCGTCACCAGCGTCTTATACACCCGTTCATGAGGCAGACCCAGCTTATCCGCGATCTGCGCGCCGTCCGTGAACTCCTCACACTCATACGTATGCGCCTCATAAGGAATCTTGCTCCGCTCCAGAATCCGCATCGCATTCGACTTATTCTCCTTCTTCGCCATCCCGCACTTCCTCCCATCCATCTCTTTATACCATTCCCGGCCTTCACTTATCAAAATTCCGATGTTCTATATCATAATGATGACAATGCCTGGGCAACAGGTATCTGATCGCTATTCCCATCGATTCATCGCCTCACAGGCATACACTCGCACATTTTTCAGTCCGCGCAGCGTCTCGAACGCCCGATCCCGCGCCTCCGCATCCGCGAAGATCCCGTACACCACCGACCCGGACCCTGTCATCAGACTCCCCAGAGCCCCTGCCTCCATCAGCTGCACCTTCAAGCCCTGAATCAACGCCCGCTCCGGCACAGCCTCCTCAAACACATTATACAGATGCCCGCACATCGCCGTCAGATCACCAGCCTCCATTGCTTCGATCATCCCGGCGCTTGTGTGTCTCTGCTTCTCATATCCCGCCGCGTCCAGCGCCCGGAACATCGCCCCCGTATTAAAAGACACCTCCGGCTTCAGCAACAGCAGCGGATAATCCCGGTGAATCCTGATATCCGTCAGGATCTCCCCGACACCCTGCCCGAGCGTCGCATGCTTCATCATACAGGCCGGAACATCCGCGCCCAGCGACACCCCGATCTCCGTCAGCTCCTGCCGACCAAGCCCCAGCGCAAAATACTCATTCATCCAAAGAAGCAGCGCCGCACAGTCGGCGCTCCCTCCCGCCATCCCGGCGCCCGAGGGAATTCGCTTCACCAGATGCACCGTCAGCCCGCGCACCTTCTCCGGAAACTGCTCCCACATCCGCCGGTATCCCCGGCAGACCAGATTATCCTCCCCGGCAAATTCAGGCACAGAGCAGGAAAACCGCAGCTCATTTGTCCCATTCTCCCGGATCTCCAGCTCATCCGCCAGCGAAACCGGCTGAAAAATCAGTTCCAGATCATGATACCCGTCCGGCCGGCGTCCCACTACATTCAATGTCAGATTGATCTTCCCGTGTGCCAGCACCCTCATGCGCTGCACCTCCCTAAATCATGTACAGATTACCCGTTTCAAACTGCAACCCGCATTTCCCTTCATCCCAAACAGCCGCCCACGAGCGGATTCCCCGGGCAACGCGGCAGCCCACACTCCCTTCATCCCAAACAGCC
>JAJQDL010000059.1 GCA_021202235.1 Lachnospiraceae bacterium | reverse complement strand
ATAATTTGCTAAAACTAACAAAAACGCGGAGGGGCCATGATGAAGCGAACCTATAACGGAGACATGCGGAAGGAGCCGGGCGCGACGTTCCCTAAGGGTACGGAGGAGTGGGAGGAGGACTTGCTGGAGGATCTTTATGAACAGTTTCTGCAGGGCCGCTCTCTGACGCTGGCAGAGCTGGCGGCGGAGACGGGTATCCACCGGAAGACGCTCCGGGCCATGATTCGGCGGATGATCGGCCGCGGCTGGCTGGAGCTCTGGTCCGGCGAGGATGGCCGGGAACTGACACTGACCGACTACGGGAAGATCCAGGGCGCCCGTTGTATTTCACGGCATAAATATCTGACGGAATTCCTGCAGATGATCGTTGGCATGGACGAGCGCACCGCAGAGAAGAACGCCTGCCGCATGGAGCATGTGCTCGACGAGGAGGGGATGCAGGGCATCATGGACTTCCTGAAGAACGGCAGCGCTCACGCCCGGGTGATGCGCAATCTCGACCTGCGTATCCTCTATGAGATTGGGACCTATGAGTGTTGCGGCTTCCTCTATCTGCTCGGCGACGGCCACCCCCGCGTGCTGGCAGACGAATATGAAGATTTTAAAGATGAAATGCCGCTGCGGGTGGAGCGGGACGGCAGCTTCTTCGAGCTGCATCCGCAGAGGGGGCACGAACTGCGGCCGCTCTGGTATCTGTATGACGGACAGTGAGTGTGCGCGGAGGGGGAACGGAAGGTCGGCTTCCGTTTCTACCGTCTGGGCGTGGACGACCGGCGGGAGAGTCACTATTCCATGGCGAACGCGGGTTTTGAGAAGCCGGGCATACTCCGTCCCGGAAAGGAAAATGTCCTGCTTTTGACGATCCGCGAGATGAACGCGGCCTCGGCCTCGAACGGCCGCGCGATGCAGGGACATCTGGAAACGCTGAAATACCCGTATAACGGGACGATGCAGCTGGCCGCATCCGCGACGGGAAAGTGTGCCTTCCTCTGGACGCCTTCCGGATCCGCCGCAGCCCGGGGCGCGATTACGCCGCCACGCTTGCCGTGACCGTTACCTGCAGTGTCGGGGAACGGCATATGCCGGAGAGCACGGCGATGCTGGTGGTGTGGATGTGATTTATAAGACCGCTTGCGATGGGGACAAAAAGTGATGGTAAAACAGTGACAATTAGTTTGTGGACTTTCGGGGACTCCTCTGGCAAAATAGTATTGTGAAAACAACTGTAAGACTATATAATCAGAGGTGGGAAGGTCTATGAAACAGGAACAGAAGAACCGCATGGACGCGATCCGGCAGGGCGCGGAGAACATGCGGAAGCTCAATTTGCTGAGCGATACATTCGCTTCGGTCGCGTTACAGGATACAGGAGCCTGCCAGTATGTGGTCCGCAAAATCCTGGGCAGGGATGACATCAGGATCATCGATGTGAAAAGCCAGTACCGTTTGCTGAACCTGACGGCAAAAGACGCGATCCTCGACGCATTTGCCCAGGACAGCACAGGGCGTTTGGTAAACATCGAAATCCAGAGGAGGGACACGAAAGACCACGCGAGGCGCACGAGATATTGTGATTTAAGCGACAAAAGGGTATGACACTACGGATTGCTTCGTGCTTTGCACTCTCGCAATCCTAACAACATTCGAAATCCGCTCATTTTGGCCCAAATACTGGCCAAAATGGCTACTTTCTCATGTTGTTGCGGTCCCCAAGGTCATGAATTGGAACGCAAGCGTTCCATTCCTGACCTTTTGTCCCTTGTGTCATATTACGGATCCATGATCGATAAGAGCGTTCTGGATAAGGGGGCCGAACATAATCAACTTCCCGATGTGTATATTATATACATCAGTGAGACGGACCTGTGGCATGCCGGGGAAACGGTATACCCGGCGAACATTACTCTTGGGAAATCGGCAATACCATACGATGATGGAAAACATGTAATCTTTGTCAATGCGGCGGTGGACGACGGCAGTGAAGTCGCGAAAATGATGCAGTACTTTAAGAAAGCTGACCCGGACGATATGAGTCAGGGAGAATTATCAGAACGGGTACACTACTTGAAGACCGAGAAAGGAGGCTATAAAGAAATGTGCGAAGTAGCAGAAAAGATTTATGAACAGGGGAAGATGGAGAAGGCCAGGCAAATAGTGATCAGTATGCATAGAGACGGCATGGCAGAGGAGCTGATTGCTAAATATGCGAATGTCAGCATTGATCTTGTGAAAAACTGGATTGCTCTGTCTCTGGCCTGACCGGCAACGATAGAATAGAAGAACAATCGTCAGCCCGCCGGGTTTCTTTCTGACTGTATAAAACTGCAGTACGGGAAAGAAACCCGGCGGGTTGTTTTTGTCATATGGGAAAGTCCCTCGTACTTCCCTATATGACAAGAGCCGCGGACTGCTGCCGTTCTGACGACAGGCATATGAAGGAGCTTTTCAGGGGGACTCCGTGGCGGCAATACGGTTAAGACCGACCGGTGCGGGCGGAGCGCAGGCTCCGTCCGCCCTGTCGGATGGAGGGAAGAGAAAAAATGAGGGAAAACAGAGAAAGAGGCCGGATCCCGGCGCTGTCGGCGCTTCTGCTGCTGGTCTTGCGGCTTCGCGTCGGCGCGGCGTCGCCGGTGCGGGCGGCGAGCGGAAGCGTCTATACCTGTGCGGTCACGCCGTGCTACGCGCATCCGGTGACCGGGGAGATCGAGGATTCCGGCGGTTCATCTTCTTACGCCACCGGGCAGGGCATGGTGGAGGGCACGATCTATACGACCGGCCTGCTCGAGCTGACCGATACGGGGAGTATTACCTGACATTTAAAATGAGTCTGATCGACTATACGACAAACCAGAGCTTTACCGTCCAGAATGTGGGCGACAGCTCCTGGAGCAGCACGGGGATGGCCGTGACCGGGACCGGCACGGATTCCAACGGCACGACGGCGGCCGTGGTGATCTACTGCCGGAAGAACTGGCGGCGCTGGGGAGGCGACGACGATGATGACGACGAAGAATAAGAGAAGAGGCTGGCGGACGGCGCTGTTTGCGGCTGCCCTGTGCGTCTCGCTTCTGACCGGCTGCGTGAATCAGCATCCGGACGGGACGACGGCGACGGCCGTGACCTATGAGAGCGTCACGACACTGCTTACCATTTCTGATCCGGTGGAGCTCGCGGCGGTGGCGAAGGCCAAGGCGCTGGTGGCCGCGATGGAGGAGGAGCCGCGGATCGTCGCGACCTCGACGGCGACGGCGGAGATCTGCGATAAGCTGAACCTCGATCTGGTGGGCGTGTGCAGCACGACGACCTCCACGCTGCCCGAGCGCTACGCGGAGGTGACGACGGTAGGAACGGCCATGTCGCCGGATATGGAGATCGTCGCCAGCCTCAATCCCGACTGGATCCTCAGCCCCATTTCCCTGCAGAGCGATCTGGAGCCGAAGTATGAAGCCATCGACACGGAATACGCCTTCCTGAACCTGCGCAGCGTGCAGGGCATGTACCGCTCCATCCAGGAGCTCGGCGAGATCTTCGGCCGGGAGGAGGAAGCGGCGGCGCTCGTGGAGGAATTCACGGAATTTTATGAGGAATACAGCCAGAGGAATGAGGGGAAGGAGAGCCCGAAGGTTCTGATCCTCATGGGGCTTCCCGGCAGCTACATCATCGCCACGGAGAATTCCTATGTAGGAAGCCTGGTCGAAATGGCCGGTGGGGAGAATGTCTACGCCGGGACGGACGCGGAGTTCCTCACGGTGAACACCGAGGACATGAAAACGAAGGAGCCGGACATCATCCTGCGGGCGGCGCACACTCTGCCGGACTCGGTGCTGGAAATGTTTGAAGAGGAATTTGCCACCAATGATATCTGGCAGCATTTCGAAGCGGTACAGAACGGCCGGGTGTACGACCTGAGCTATGAGCTCTTCGGCATGAGCGCGACCTTTGATTACCCGGAGGCACTCGAAGAGCTGCAGCAGATTCTCTATCCGGAGAGCGACGAAGGCTGAGAGGGGAGGATAGTATGAAGATAGAAGAAAAAGAACCATTTTCCACG
>JAJQDL010000177.1 GCA_021202235.1 Lachnospiraceae bacterium | reverse complement strand
CTACACACTATATCTTGTGTTATCAAAAGAAATTCCATACTATATTTACTCCGAGGGAGAAGCCATACAGAACGAAGGCATTCTTCCCGAAGTCCCAGTAGACTCGGGGCAGCCGACCGATGTCCTGCAGCGACAGACGCAGGAATTCCCGCTGCGCCGTCGGTCCGCCGGGGAGGAAATGGGGCAGCTGCCGGCACAGCGCCGCCCAGTCCGGCGGAGAGGGATCCGGCAAGGGGACGTTGATTGAGATTTCTCTGGAATTTTCCTGCTTCTCTGTGGAGAGCTCCGCTGTCTCAAGTTTCACCTGTCTCTGTCCCACGTATCGCTCCACCACGGCAGACCCTGCCTCCAGCAGCTGCCGCCACCAGATGCGGAAATCCCTCTCGATGGACTGGCGCTGACGATCTGCAGCAGTAGCTTCCCGTTCCGCATATCCTTCTTCTGTTCTGGCCGGTCCTATTTTCTTTGCAAATAGGTCTTCCTTCTCCGCGAAAAGGGCTTCCTTCTCCACGGGGTTCCGTTCCTTTTCAGCGGAGGGTTCGCCCTTCTCCACGGGGCTCTGTTCCTTTTCAGAAGAGGATTTGCCCTTCTCTATGAGGATCCCTTCCTTTTCAATAGAGGGTTCGTCCTTCTCCACGGGGGGCTCTTCCTTCTCAAGCGAAGCGTTTGCTTCTACAGATATGTTTTCTTTCCCGGAAGGCACCTCGAACGAAGTCCCTGTCTCTCCGGGATCCCCCCTCTCTTCCGTTTTTTCCATCTCCGGTTCCGCTTCCGGCTCTTCCCCCCGCCGCCGGATTACCGCGAGATCCACCGGATCGTCATCCCAGACCGTCAGATACAGCCGTTCCTCTGCCCCCAGGAAGACAGCCAGTCCGCGAAAGGCCGTCACTGGCAGCCCTGTGTCCAGGAAGCTGTCGGCCCGCGTGGCGAGGCACACCTCCACGCCTCCTTCCCGCACCGTAAACCGCCCCAGAGGCACCATCCGGAAGTGCTCTCCCTCCTGCCGGAACATCCACGCTTCCCCCTCGGTCTGCATTTCCGGGAGATGATGCAAAAAAATCCGGATTCGACACTGGCTGTTTCTCACCTCCAGCCTGACAAATCCGGCATTCCGCTCCCCCTGCCCGCCCTCGTAGCGGTACAGATAGGATACAAACCTTTTATACTCCATCATAGAAGAACCTCCCGATCCATCGTTTTCAGGCAGCTGCCCTCTCTCCGGCCTGCCGCCGCGGTCCGCCGCCGGGATGCCCCGGAGGGAAAGACCGCGTTCACTATATCCATTCTATGATGTAACGGAAGGAAATAGAACCTTCGCCCGCACCAGGGCGGCTCCCGCATGGCCGCTTGACGGGGCTTTTCCTTTATATAAAAACAGGCATGGCGCAGCCGACCGGCTTTGCCATGCCTGAAACTTAAGGAGCGATGGTTATTTCAGCAG
Source organism: Lachnospiraceae bacterium (assembly GCA_021202235.1). Classification (GTDB taxonomy): domain Bacteria; phylum Bacillota; class Clostridia; order Lachnospirales; family Lachnospiraceae; genus UBA3305. The sequence continues at coordinate 26,422 of JAJQDL010000177.1, read as the reverse complement.
TTCCCAGAGCTGGTTGATGACCTTCACGGGAATCTGACCGGGAGCACTGGCCTCGGTGCCAAGCACGAAGCTCAGATCGGAACCGTAGCTGTCGCCGATGACACGGGTGATCTTGCCTGTCTCACTCATGGACATAGTGATGATAGGGCCCTCGATCTTACCCATGCGCGAACGGTAGGTCGCACGCATCAGAGACAGTACATCGTCAAAATCCTTCGGCATAACAGCGAATTTGCAGATGTCAGCACCCGCCGCCTGCTCGGCCTCCAGGGTCGCCATGATATCCTCCTCAGAAGGAGTCTCCTTGAAATTGTGAGCAGAAAGGATCAGGGCAGTCCCGTTGTCCGTGCAGAGCTGCCGCACGGTCTGAATCTCCTCCGGCGTATTGCTGTTCAGTTCGAAGTCCACCACATCCACAAGACCCGTCTCAACGCAGGCTTTGATGGTTGCCAGACGCTGCTCCTGTGTCAAATCCTGTGCGCCTCCCTCGGCCTTGTGCCGCAGTGTGAAGATGACAACGATGTCACTGACCAGCGGATGAATCGCTTTAAGGGCCGCCACGGATGCCTCAGGGTCTCCTGCTCCCTCGAAGGAATCGATTCTCCACTCAATGCCGTCGGGCTTCAGCGCGGCGATGGTCTTCGTGTCCTCCAGAAGCGCGTCCATCGTCTTGGACACCATGGGGATGCACGAGAGAACCTTCTCTCCGCCGAACACTTTGCCCTTCACTGTTACTTTCTTTCTGCTCTCTAACTTCTGCATGGCTTTTCTTCTCCTTTTCGTTTTCAAATCTGTGCCGCCCTGTATGAAAGTCAGCTGCTCCGTGCTTCGCACTCCCGCAGCTGTCACCCGCATTCGTATTCCGGCCTATCGGCCTACATACTCATGCGGGTTAGCCCGTCCGATGTCAATGTGCCCCTGCGTGTAAACACGCAGTCCACATTGCCGCCGTCCGGGACTTTCGCAGCAAATGAAAAGACCCCACAGACGCTTCGTCTGCCGGGCCGTTCGCTGCACTCTGATCCAGTGCCGGATGAGATCACGCTTCTGCCTTCATCCCATCACGAACAGCCCTGCCGGTAAACCCTGCAAAGCAAAAGCTCGTAAAGGAAAAATACGCGTAAGCCTGACTCATCATAAAAGACCTCCTGCCCCTGCGAAAAATCCTTTCTCTCCGGGGCGCCGGGAGCAGATACCCCCGAACTATGTCGTAGTATAGCACAGAAATTCATGAAAGTAAAGCATTAATTTCATGAAAACACTTCATGAATCAAAAAATATTTTCGGGGATCAGATGCCTCTGACCCCCGGTCTTCATTTCGCCAAACATTTTTTCATCTCCCGCGTCATGTCTCCCACCATATAAAGAGAACCCAGCGCGCAGATCACGCCCTCTGCCCCGACATGAGCGAGAGCCGTCTGACAGCCCTCACCGATGGAGGCGGCCGCCGTCACCGGAAGATCCCCCATACCCCGCAGCCGCTCCGCCAGCTCCGCCGCCGGCATGGCGCGGCCCGGATTGTCCGGCGTCACGGTGATAAATTCCCCTGCCAGAGGATAGAGCGTCGACAGGATCGTGTCGACATCCTTGTCTGCCATCACGCCCACCAGGAAAGTAATCTTGCGATCTCCGAAGTAGGTGTGCAGACTCTCCGCCGTGGCGCGGATTCCGGGCGGATTGTGGGAGCCGTCCACCACCACTGCCGGATGCTCCGACAGCAGCTCCAGCCGTCCGGTCCAGCGCGTCGCGGCCAGACCTTCGCATATGTCCTCATCCGTGATCTTCCAGCCCTTTTCCCGCAGAACGTCCAGTGCTGTCAGTGCCACTGCTGCATTATCCAGCTGATAGAGCCCCAGCAGAGGGATATGAAGTCCCTGCAAATTCCTGTAATCAAAGGTCTGCCCCGTCAGCTCCCGGAAGACTGAATGCATCGAATCGTACTCCGGTCTGCGCAGCCGCGCCTTCTTCTCCCGGCAGACCTCCTCGATCACGGCGTCCGCCTCCGGATTCTTCCCGTAGGAAACCACGTCGCCGCCCTCTTTAATGATACCCGCCTTGGCGGAAGCAATCTCCGCCAGCGTATTTCCCAGCACCGCCGTATGATCGAGGCCGATGGAGGTGATGACCGCTACCTCCGGCACAGAAATCACATTGGTGGAATCCAGTTCTCCGCCCAGTCCCACTTCCAGCACGACGATCTCGCAGGCATGCCGCCGGAAATATTCCATCGCCAGAGCTGTGATCAGTTCAAATTCCGTCGGCGCGTCCTCCATGGACTCCGCCAACGGCTGAATCATTTCAGTGAGTTCCGCCAGTTCCTCATCCCCGATGCTCTCGCCGTTCACCTGCATCCGCTCATTGAAGCGGTGGATGAAGGGCGAGGTATAGAGACCGACCCGGTAACCGGCCCGTTCCAGAACGGAAGCGGTCATCGCCGCTGTGGATCCCTTGCCGTTCGTTCCCGCAATATGGACAAATTTCAGCTCCTGTTCCGGATTCCCCAGCTTCGCCAGGAGCTCCCGGGTCCGACCCAGTCCCGGCTTGACACCCAGCCAGTTCACCTTATGAATATAGGAAAGCGCTTCCTCGTATGTCATTTTCCTGCCTCCATGCGCTCTTTTTTCTCCAGCCTCTGCGCCGGCTGCTGCAGCGTGGTGAGCGCGATCTCCGCCATCACCACCAGATCTTCCGCCGAAAAGGAAAGCGGAATATTATCCGAAAAGAGGATCTGCGAAGAGGGCTGAAATTCGTCATCCGCCCCCCAGAGGATGAACTGCAGAGTAAATCCGGGCATCAATTCAAAACGGTACCCTTCATCTCCCGTAGAGACCCGCTCGCCTCCGAGGGTCCGCATGGCCTCCGCGAAGACCGGCAGTTTATAACCGAAGCCGAAGGCCAGCCGCGACAGGCAGCGCCCGGAGAACTGTACATGGTAAACCTCTCCCCAGGGGGATTCACGGAAGGTCAGATATTTCCCTCCCGCCGGGAAATATGTTCCCTCGATCAGGTAGCGGATCACAAGAATCTTCGCCGATGTCAGGTCCCGCAGAGCCGCGAAGCCCGTCTCCTCCGTGCGCACCGCGAAATCCGGAAAATGCACCTGATAAGTCACGCCCAGCAGCTCGACGGTAAACTCCTTCGTTTCTTCATCATAGGGAATCCGGCAGTGCGCCGCCGCAGCCGCCGGATTGATATCCTGAAACTGTTCCAGATAATGCTCCCAGGGCACCTCTTCTTTATTATTCTTGATTTGAGTTCTGTCAATCATATTTCCTCTCCGTGTTCTATTCCTCGCAGAAAAGATCCGACAGACGCATATTGTCCGTCGGCCTTTCCACAGTTTTTCCTCTGCATCGCAAGCGCCTCACTGCTGCCTTTCACTCACGGATCTTATTCACTCAACTCTTCCATAACACTGGGAAACAGGGTCGCATCCGTATGAGGCAGGAAACAGGCCGCCACAAACTCATCCATATAACCCGGATTGGTGCTCAGCTCCACATAGGTCATATTGGAAGCGATCTCATGCACCTTCTCCTCCGCCGCGTCCGACAACAGGATCGTGTAGGCGCCCGACAGGGAGGAATTGCCGATGTAGCGATATTTCTCCAGGTCCACATCGGGGAACATGCCGATCATCACCGCGTTCTTCATGTTGATGCCGCTGCCGATGCCGCCCGCCACGTAAATGTGCTCGATCATATCAATCTCGAAATCCAGCGAAGCCAGCAGGACATGGATGGCCGAGAAGATGGCTCCCTTGGCACGGATGAAATTGTCGATATCCACCTCTGTGATCTCAATATCCTTCACAGAAGCCGCATCCTCGCGGAAAGCCAATACATAGCTTCCCATCCCGTGCTCATTGTGCCGCACCCGCGGTCCCTCGCGGACAAACAATCCCTTAGCATTGATAATGCCGCAGCGGAACAGCTCGCAGATCACATCAATGATGCCGGAGCCGCAGAGACCCACCGGCTTCCGCCCCCTCGCCCCGCCGATGCGGTAGCCGGGCTCCATGGTCGCTTTATCAATCGTACATGCCTCGCTGGCCCCGTCCGTCGCCCGCATGCCGCAGCTGATATCGCCGCCCTCGAAGGCCGGGCCGGCCGAGCAGGCACAACTCATGAGGAAATCCCGGTTGCCGAAGACAATCTCACCGTTGGTTCCCAGATCGACGAACAGAGAAAACTCTTCTTTATCCCAGATACAGCTCGAGAGAGCCCCGGCTGTGATATCGCCGCCCACATAGCTGCCCGTATTGGGCGAGATCACCACCTTCGCCTCCGGCGCCGCGAAAAGGCCCAGATCGTGCGCCTTCACCGCATGCGTATAGAAGAAGGTGGGAATGTAGGGCTCCATGCGCACCGGATCCGCATACACGCCCAGAAGCAGATGGTTCATTGTCGTATTTCCGGCGATACACAGGCGATAGATCCAGGTCACGGAAATCTTCGCGCTCTTACACATCTCCGCGATCAGCGGGTTCAGCGTTTCTTCGATAATCGCTTTCTGGAGCCGTTTCCGTCCGCCGGCCCGTGTAGACTCGATGATCCGGTTAATGACATCCGCGCCATAGCGGATCTGCCCGTTGCCTGCGGAGGCCTTGGCGAGGATCTTCCCGGTCAGCAGATCGGTCAGGACCGCTGACACCGTCGTCGTGCCGATGTCGATGGCCAGCCCGGCCGCCACTGCCTCGCGGTCCGCCGGGAGCACATTCATCACCTGAAGACCCGTGCCCTCCTGTGTCACCACCGCCTGCACCTGAAAATCGCTGTCCCGCAGCACCTGAGAGAGAGACTGCAGCACCTGGAAGGTGATCGAAATGTCCTCGCACCCGGTCTCACTCCGCAGCGCCCAGAGCAGCCGCTCGTTATCCGGCATCGTATCATCGAGCGTCGGCGCCGCCATCGTCAGCGGAATCACGCGAAATGTATTTTCAAAGACAATGCCCGCTTCCTTCAGCTCCTCCATGGTCGCATCAAAGATGGCCAGCTCCTCGCCGGAGCTCAGATCCGCCACCTTCATGCGGCTCTTGTAAGCGGAAGCAATATCCGGCACCAGCACCGTCACGTCGCCGGAGACCTTACTGACACAGGCCAGCCGCCACCCGGCGTCATACTCCTCCTGCGTGATGTGGAGCGTCTTCTCCGCATCCACCGCTCCGCGCACCAGCTTCACCCGGCATTTCCCGCAGGATGCGTTGCCGGAGCAGGGCGCGTCGATCGCCACATTATGGCTGCGCGCCACCTCCAAGAGGTTCTCCCCCGGATTGGCCTCCGCACGCACCGGTTCTCCCGTCTCGAACTGAAAAATAATTTCTGCCATGTGAGTCTGTCCTTTCTTCTCTGATGTCCGGATCGAAAAAAGAATTCCCTCTGCTTCTATATCCTCAAAGATCTTCCCGTATCATAACAAAGAATCAGGCCGAAAGCAAATCCTTTCGGTGTCTATCCCGCATAGGGAAGCATTTCAAAATATTCATACTCGGAGACACCGTCAATATACAGCTCCCACACGTTTTCTTCTTCGCCGTATTCATAGGAAATACTCCCGGTCTCCCCGGTGTCCTCCTCCGTAAAATACGCGGTTCCGGCATTGTCCGTGCTCGTGATTCGGATGCGGCTGCCCTCCGGGAGCACCGCAGACCCTCCGTTCATCGTGACCGGGAGTTCTTTTACAACGGTCAGAACGTGCCAGGCATAGCCGTCCTGCAGGATCTCGAAGACCTCCTCTGCCTGTTCGAGCGCGCCATCCTCCCCGATTTCATATTCCATGAGAGAATCATAGTTCCCCAGAACACCCAGACGCATGACCAGTGTCATCCCCCCGGCGCTCACCGTCCCCCGCTCCAGGCTGACGCTCTCCAGACTGCTCCGCAGAGTGATCGAACCGTCCGTGATTTCATAGAGGAATGTCACATAGTCATCCGACATATAGTCTGCATCGAGAAGCACAAAGCTGCGTCCGTCCGCAAGCTGCAGCAGATAGGCCTCTCCGAAGCTGCCGAATTCTCCGACGGATACAGCTTCCTCATCCAGGCACACGGAGATCGGGGACATCCCGTAATCTTCATCCACTTCCATCTTCACAGTGACGGTGCCGGACTCCGTTTTGATCTCTGTATTCTCTGAGAACTGCGCCGAACCCGTTCCCTGCAGGCCGACATAGTCTTCCTTCATATAATCGCTGATGTTTTCATAGGGGCAGGTCACACGTACCGTTCCCATCGCATAGGGGCCTATCTCATAGGGATTAAAGACAAAGGTGATCCCTTCCGCGTTCAGATACCAGACCGGTTCGGCCTCCCACATGGCGGCGACAGTGTCTTCATATCCCTCAAAGAGCCCCTCACTGTACTCTTCCTCCAGCTCCTCGAGGATATAGGCCTCCATCTTCTCCCGGAATCCGTCGGCATCCTCCAGGATATCATTTAACGCCAGGATCTCTCCGCTCTCTGTGCTGAAATTCACTGTTGTATACCCGGAATCTCCGTGGGCGCCTCCCACATAGCTGGAAGACAGGATCGTCAGACTCAGGACGCTTTCGTCCGCACGGGTCACTTCAATCTCCCGGCCGGAATCGTAATAATAGCTGTCCGGATCTGTTTCCACATACTCGATGGAATAGGCCGCCTCCTCAGACAATGCCTCACAGCTCTCCCAGAAAGAAGCCGTCTGCTCTTCATTCCAGAGATTCACCGCTTCGCAGAGCAGATCGCATCCCTCTCCCTGCACCTGAACGCTGTCGCACGCCGCCTGCATCAGCCACTGTTCTCCGTCCTCACTGTACCAGTTCCTGTACGCGGTCTCACTGCTGACCTTCAGAGCAACGGTGGCTGCCGCTGCATCGCCGGATAAAATCGTCTCCGCATCCGCTGCCGGGCTTTCCGATTCAGCAGACTCCTCGCTGCTCCCCTCCGCCTGTACCGCCGCAGAGTTTTCCTCTTCTGTCGAATCTACTTCCGGTTCCGTCGTCTCCGTCCCAACAGCTTCCGTTTCCTGTGACGAAGAATTCTCCGGTTCATCTGACGATGTTCCGCAAGCGGACAGCGCGAGAACTGCGATCAATGCAAACAGTACAACCAGCTTATTTCTCTTTTTCATCATGCTCTTTCCCCCTAAATCTCCGTATAAACCCGTGAATGAAAACACTCCGTATAAACTGGCAAAAAAGGGGCTGTGAAAAGCAGCCCCTTGCGATTACATATACGGATTTCTACATCAGCGGCTCCATCTCCAGCACAGGATGCCCCTTCTCGGTCAGGAACTCCAGCACCTCCTCCGTGTCCGTGGCGATGGTCTCGTCGCAGATCATGTCGGAGAAGTTGTCGATACCGTACAGCTCCTTGGCTGTCTTATTCAGGCGGTCTGCCACGTCGTCCTTCAGCTCCTTGGGCATCCAGACGATTCTCTTGACACCGCCCTCGGCGCTGATTACCTTCTTGGAGGCGATGAAATGACGTCCGAGGCCCATGAAGCCGGGCGTCTGCACGCCGCCGCCGGTCATGGAGGCCAGTTCGCCGAAGGTCATGCCCGTCGGAGTCATGCCGGCATACTCACGGTTGACGACGACCACGCCGTTGGAGGCGGGCTCGATGCCGCAGATGCACTCGAAGCAGCCGCAGGAGGTCATCGGATCCTCCAGGATGGAGTACAGGGTCACGGAATTCACAGCGCCCTGCGTCGCCTGCTCCACCACCTCGTTGACCTTGGTATAGCGGCCCAGCCGCTCGTCCAGACATCCTTCCTTGGGGATGGGCTGACAGGGACCGGTAGGCGTCAGCTCCTTAGTGGCCTTGGCATCCAGCCACGACACGGCGCCGCACAGGCCCAGCCGCTCCGGAGTCACCACGCAGCAGTGGGACGGCGCGAAGGACTGACAGAGGATGCAGGTGTAGAACTGATCGACGCTCTCATCGGTCAGGGAGGCCAGACGATCGTCTCTCTTATTATACGTAGGCAGTGCCTTCTCGTTCAGGATCTCTTCGACCTTTTCCTTCTCGGTGTAGAAGGTGACCTCGCATTTATCCACAACACTGTCGAACTCATCCATGATCATGTTGTAGAGCACTTCACCGAAATGGTGCAGGGTCAGACCCTTTGCCGCCGCTTCTTTGTTGACACGGATACGGATCAGGTTTCTCTGGCCGGTGTGCATCACACCCTCCATGTAGTTGAACCAGGTGTGGAACTTCCGCTCGATGACGGACTCGAAGTCAGGCTGCATCTTCGCGCCGGCGACCTTCACATAAGTAGCCAGAGGCAGCTCGCCGCCCGCAGGGATGTCGGGGCCAACGACCGTGATCTTGTGATCCTCGATGCTTCCCGCCTCCACAGACTCCACCAGCTCGCAGGTGGGATTGGCATGGGAGCTGAACTCGGTGAGCATGTCGCTCCGGCGGATGATCTCACCCTCGAAGGCCGCAGCAAACGCTACAGGGATCGGAAGCTCGGTCACCTTGATCTTGATGTTGCGCAGCTCCAGAGACTTCTTAACGGTCAGGCTGTGATCCGTCACGGACTCCAGCGCACCGGGCACCTGATTCTCGCCCAGGTCGATGTCCACCACCACGGGGAAGCCCAGGGCAATGGCGCCGGCTCCCGCGGAGACCACCACATTGTCGATCGCGCCGAAGGTATTCACGAAGGCCGGGACACGCTCCTTGGTGTAGGTCAGCAGATCGCTCAGCTTGCCGGGCTCAATGGCGCCGAAGATCAGCGCCGCACGGATAGCCACAGTGACCACATGCGTGACAGCCGTCACCGCGTGACCCAGCGGCACCACACGGAACTCAAGTCCCATTTTCACGCCGCCTTCGATGCACTGATCGATGACATCCCCCACCAGGAAGCTCATAATGCCCTTACTCTGGTAGTCTTTCACCACATTGACCACATCAGCCGGATCGTCTGCCTTGCCCAGGACCACCGCCACGCCGGGGATATCACCGGTCACCAGCGGCACGCCCAGGGAACGGATGATCGGGTCGGAGACAAAGCCGATCCCGGCCTCATCGGCATACGGGTCGTCGCTCTCCGCATACTTCAGCGCTTCCAGGATCTCCGCACCCACAGCTGTTGCCAGTCCGGCATTCAGTGCCTGGCCCAGATCCTCCTGATCCGTGATCAGACTCTTCAGCACACCGACACAAGCGGGCAGATCGCCCAACGTCTTCACCTTCACGCCCGTCGCCGCATAGATCGTGGGCAGGAAATACGCCGTATCCGGGAAGGCAACCGCCTTATCCGCACCGTACTTGGCGATCGCATCATTCACCGCGCCTTCCGTCAGACCGGCTACCGCATGGGAGCCGCCATAGATCAAATCTGTCAATACGCTCATCTTTTACCTCCTGCATTGATAGATAGCGGGAGCAGAACATTCTCTGCCCCCGGATTCCGTGCAATCCCCCACCGGGGGATTGCCGGTATACACAGAGAGCCCCCGGCATACGGAGGCTCTCAAAAGTTCTCTTACAGTTCCAGATAGGAATCGGCGTACAGAGTATTATTCTTCAGCACGTCACAGGACTTGATGGTCTCCATGAGGCGAAGATCGCAGGGGTTCACGATGGCAGAGGTCAGCCCCTGCATCATGGCCATCGCCACCATGGCAGAATCCATGATGGGGCGGATGTTTTTGGACATACCATTAGAGTTATTGGACAGACCGCCGGTGGAGTTCAGACCCATCTCGCTGAACATCTTGATGGCTTCCAGAACTTCCATCTGCTTGTCCTGCATCCCCTTGACAACCAGGAACAGCGGGTCAAACCACAGATCCTCGGCTTCCATACCCAGCTCCATACCTCTCTCCAGCATGGTCTGGCAGTGCATCATACGCTCATCATTGTCCGCGGCGATGCCGTGAGCAGAGCACAGCGCAATAACGATGGCGTCGTTCGCCGCCGCCAGGTCGATGTTCTCGATACGGTCTCCCGCATCCGCAGAATTCACGATGGGCTTACCCTTGGAGCGATTGTAAACGGAGATACCGGCTTCGATGGCTTTCTTATTCGCCGTATCCAGGCACAGAGGCACATTGTCAAAATTGCCCTGCAGCAGTTCCACGGCCCACTTCATCAGTTCTTCGCCGTCCTTCTCCGCCGGTCCGATGTTCACGTCCAGGTAGGTTGCCCCTGCGTCCAGCTGTTCCTTGGCACGCTTCAGAATCGGCTCGGGATTCCTGGTGGCCATCGCCTCGCGGATGGAGGGGGAGATACAGTGAATACGCTCACCAATCGTAATAAATTTTGCCATTTTTTTATCTCCTTTGGATGATTTATCATTCCGCGGATCGCTCCGCGTTAAAAGCGGTTTTCCTATGCATGATACTCCGGATTTCTTCGTGCTTTGCACTTTCGAAATCCGAACAATATTCGAAATCCGCTCATTTTTCTTCGAAAAATGGCTACTTTCTCATATTGTTGCGGGACCCAAGTCCATGAATGCAGATGCAAGCATCTGATTCACGGACTTTTGTCCCTTGTATCATTTGAATTCCTTCAGGAACTGAACCAGCTCGACGGCTTCGCGGGTACCCACGATCACATTCCAGTCGGGCAGCTTCTCCTGCACTTCACCCTTCAGGACAGCCACCTTGCCGGGCAGGATCAGGGTGCGGTTCTTAATCTTGGAGCCAATATCCGCTTCCTTGATGAACTTGGCGATCGTGGAAGCGCTGAGCTTACCGGCCGCCCAGGCCGTCAGCACGGAATATCCGCCTGCGTCACTGATCAGCAGGTTCACAGGAACACCCGAGCGCTCGATCTCGCCGGACACCAGGAAGTAGGTCAGGGCGAAGTCGACGGTGATGACGCAGGGGGAATCCTCGGTGGCGCCATTCAGAGGATAGATGCCGGGATCGACCTTCATAGGCTTCTGCGGATCCGTGAAAACATTCTGCCGCAGACCGAACAGAGGCAGAGCCTGCGCATAGGACATGGACTCCATCACGATGACCGAACCGTAGCGCATGGTGAACAGGGAAGCCAGCGCGGTCTGCATTGACTGATCTCCGGGTGCCAGAGCAGCGGTGTTCACCAGAGTCGGATAACCGAACGTCCGGTCTGTATTCTTCACCGCGGCGCGGCGGATCTGTACCGCCTCCGCGAAGGCTTCCTTAATAGAAGCAGTGGAGACATTGAGAATCAGGTTCTTGTTGCCCATCTTCTCAATCTTCGCAGTCAGGTCATACAGAGCATCCAGGCCTTCTGCTTTCACACCGAGCACCACGCCGTACTTACCGGCCAGCTCGTTCATCTTCTCAACATTCTCCGCGTTGGCACCGTTGAGCACGGGCTTCGCGTCCTTGATGGTTTCCAGAGCGGCCTCCGCGCAGACCGGGCAATCCACATCCAGGATCACCTGGCGTCCGGTTGCAGCCGCCTTCTTTGCCATTTCCACAAAAACATCAGTATCGCCATCGTGCTTCACGAAGACGAATTCCGCGTATTCTCTCTCGCCGATCCGCTCGTAGTCAACCGTCTTCAGCTCTTCGAACACCGCGTCAGCGTTCTCCTGGGTATCAGAGACAGAGACCGCGTACAGCGTCTTGCTGACGAAGGTCTTCTCATGACGATACATCACAGTCTCACCGCCCATGGACAGATCGCCCACCTTGATGGTCTTCATGGGCGGAGCCGTGGCCTCAGACAGCTTCGCGATCACATCCGCGCCCATATAGGGACACTTCTCGATCGGCAGAGCCCCGGCCGCGACCTTCATGGAGAACGCCATACAGGTCGGCACACCGCACTCTTTGCAGTTCTTCTTGGGCGACATTTTAAATATATCAATACCTTTTAATGCCATCTTCTTTTCCCTCCTTCAGACTCACATCAGCTCGCGGATCAGCCGGGATACTGTAGCGACAGACTGAGGATGTCTCAGAATCACGCCGTTGGATCCGGCAGCCAGTACAGCGGTAGCGGTAGCGATTTCCATGTCGATTCCCCGCGTCTCGCGGTCTCCCCACTCGGGAATATCTGCTTCCTCGGTCACAGACTCCTTGACGCCCCAGGTCTCGGAGGCAACAGGTGTCAGAATCGGCATCTGAAGGGTAGTGTCATTCTGGCCCAGAGCCGCCAGGCGGATACGCTCCAGCGTGGAGACCACGTACTCGAAGCCATAACCGGCGGTCGCGGTACCGGGGTTCATGACGATGCTGTCGCCGCTCACACCCAGCTGGGTGATGAGGACGTTCAGCTGCTTGGCAAGGTTGATATCCACAGAGGACTCGGCACCCACCTTCTGATTGTAAGCCAGACCGGCGGCGGCGCCCACGCCCTTGTAGTTCTCTTCCTTGGCGGCCAGCACCAGGATATTCTTCCCGGCCAGCGCCTCGGCGCACTTCTCGAAGAGCTGCGCGTCCTTTTCATTGTTCTTGCAGCCCATGATCACGAGGGGCAGATCCACACTGTCGGCTACTTCCTTCGCGGCAGCCACACAGTCTTCCACGGGCGTATTCGCCCCGTTGGGATCCGCGCTCTCAAAGCGCAGGCAGAGGAAATCCGCGCCTTCCATGGTGGCGGCCTTCTTCGCCTGCTCCGCCATGGTCTCGCATCCGGCATAGAAGGCCTTCAGACCCTCCGGCGCATCTGCGAATCCGGTGTCTACGATCTCCACACCCACCTTGGGCGCATTCTCGATGGGACCGTCAAAGCTGTACAGCGGCATCACGGACTCGCCGCCCAGGGCGATCTTCCGGTCACCGGTGCCAATCTCGACCGTCTTGATGGCAGCCGAAAACTTCTGAGGTGTTTTCTTGAATGGCATTTTTGTTACTCCTTTACTGCTATTTTCTCTATACATGAGCGGCTCTGTCGTCAGGGACAGATGCGCGTCAGGCCCTTTGGGATCCGCCCGGCGCGCCGCCCGTTAAGCTAAATAAAATCTGATATTATAACTTATAAATATTATAATACTCCCCTCGCCCGGATTCGTCAACAAACTGTCAAACAAAAATCCGGGCTTTTGCGGAGAAAGTTTCTTACATCAGAGGATCCAGAGCCAGGGCCGGATGTCCGACGCCGGAGAGGAATTCCACCAGGGTCTCGGGGTCCTCAGCCACCGTCTCATCACCGATCATGGAGGTGAAGTCATCGATGCCGTAGAGCTCTTTGGCCGTCGCATTCAGCTTATCCGCCACCTGTTCCTTCAGTGCTTTGGGCAGCCACACGATGCGCTGCACGCCGCCCTCAGCCTTCATGAACTTTTTGGAAGCGATGAAATGCTTGCCGTGACCCATGAAGCCGGGCGTCTGCACGCCGCCGCCGGTCATGGAAGCCATCTCGGAGAAGGTCATGCCCAGAGGAGTCATGCCGGTATGCTCACGGTTCACGATCACCACGCCGTTGGAGAAGGGCTCGATGCCGCAGATACATTCAAAGCATCCACAGGATGTCATCGGGTCTTCCATGATGGAATACAGGGAAATGTTATCCAGCGCGCCCTGCGAATACTTCGCCACAGCCTCGTTGACGGCCTCCCATTTGCCCAGATTCTCGTCGATGACGCCGGTCTTCGGCACCACCTGGCAGGGACCGGAGGGATCCAGCTCGTTGGTCGCCTTGGCGTCCAGCCACGACACAGCGCCGCACAGTCCCAGACGCTCCGGTGTGACGATGCAGACATGGGACGGGGAGAAGGCCTGGCACATGATACAGGTATAGAATTGATCCACCGTCTCGTCGGTCAGGGAAAGCAGGCGGGCGTCACGCTTGTCGAAGACCTCATTGGCCTCCTTCCGCAGCGCCGTCACCTTCTCAGGATCCGTCACCACAGTGACCTGGCATTTGTCCACCACAGCGTCAAACTCGCCCTTTACCTTGGCATACAGCACCTCGCCCAGATGCTTCGCCCGGAATCCGTTTTCATAAGCGCTCTTGCTGACGCGGATACGGATCATATCACGCTGACCGGTGTGCATCACGCCCTCGATGCATTTGATGTAGGCATGGACCTTCCGCTCGAACGCGGATTCAAAATCGGTCTGCATCTTCTTGCCCGCCACCTCGACGATGGTCGCCAGGTTGATTTTCGCACCCACCTCGAACTCGTCGAAATCCGGCCCGATGAGGGTGATCTTATGATCCTCCACCTCAGAGAGCTCGCGGGTCCGCACCAGCTCCAGGCAGTCCTTCCGGGAACCGTCGGCCTCGATCTGCATATCGCCGCGGCGGATGATCTCGCCCTCGAAGGCATTGGCATAGTTTACGGGGATATCCACGTTGGTGACCTTGAGCTTGATCCGGCGCGCCTCCAGAGAGGTCTCCACGAACTTCGTGGTATCAGGCTGTACGATCAGGCTCATGGGTACGCGCCACATATCATTGTCGTCGTTGGTCACCACAGGGAAGCCGTAGGAAATCGCACCAGCGCCGCAGGCCACCGTCATATCGTCCACCGGCTCGTAGGCGTTGACCATGGCGTTGACCCGTTTAAAGGTATATTCCCGGATTCCATCGTAATCGCCGGGCGTGATGGCGCCGAAGATCAGAGCCGTCCGCACCGCCACCGAGATGACGTGCGCCACTGACCACAGATCATAGCCCTCGGGCACCAGACGTACATTGAAACCGGTCTGCACGCCCATCCGTGTCACCTGGTCAATGATACCGCCCACCAGGAACACGAAAATGCTCTTGGTCTGATAACTCTTCACCGTCGCCACCGCTTCCTCATCCGAGGGCGCCGGTCCGATCAGCACCACAAATCCGGGGATATCGCCGGTCACCAGCGGCACGCCCAGCTCACGGACCTCCGCGTCAGTGCAGTGTCCCCACAGGGGTGCATGGTCATAGGGCGTCTGCCCGTCCACATATTTACAGGCCTCGATCACCTCAGCGGCACAGGCCGTGCCGATACCGGAGGTGAAAATGTCGTGGGTCTTCTTCTCCCGGGTCATCTGTGAGCGTATCCAGCCCATGATGTTCTTCAGCTCACCCACATTGGTGATCTTTTCACCGGTCATGGCGTAGATGCAGGGCAGATAATAGGCTGTGTCAGGATAGGCGACGGCCGTATCGTCGGAGTATTTGGCACTGACCTCCTCCAGGGACTTCACCGCTCTTTCATACATCTCATCCGAGCCTTTAAAAACTCTTTCAAATAATGTTGCCACGTTTGTCCTCCAATATACTATGAAAGTCCCGGACGGCGGCAATGTGGACCGCGTGTTTACACGCAGGGACACATTGACATCGGACGGGCTAACCCGTATGAGCAAGCAGCCATTTTTCGCAGAAAAATGAGCAGATTGCGAATGCGGGTGCGATGGCGGCAGCTCGCAGAGCGGAGCCATCGACTTTCATATCATGATTTTTTCTATCTATCGTCTCTATTGTTCAGAAATATTTTCGTATGCGTCTCCATCAGGCTTCCAGCTTCGCTTTGATAGCCCGGATCTCCTCCACGGCCTCCTCGTCGTAGTCGTACGGAGATTCTCCCTGGCGGTCGGCATCGATGACGCGGCTGCTGTAGTGCACGAAGCCCAGCAGGTCCTCCGCCGGGATCCGGCTGCGGACATACTCCTCGTCTTCGGCCGAGCGAACCTTGTTGGCCACTACGCGCACCTGCTTCACACCCAGGTCCGTGGCCAGCTCCTTCACCCGCTTATAGGTCTGAATGCTGCGAGCCCCCGGTTCGATCACCACGACGAACTGATCCATGTTGGAAGCGGTCCCCCGCCCCAGATGCTCGAGGCCTGCTTCCATGTCCATGACCACCACATCGTCGTCCTGCACCGTCAGATGGGACAGCAGGCGCTTCAGCAGAACGTGCTCCGGACAGACGCAGCCGGCCCCGGCCACATCCACCGTGCCCATGACCAGCAGCTTCACGCCGTTGCAGGTTTTCGCGAAACGGTCCGGGATATCATCCACACGGGGTGTCATCTTAAAATACCGGACGATACCGGAATCATCCACACCGGTCCGCTCCTTCACCAGATCCTTCATCCGCGAAACCGGCGTGATGTCCGCCAGCTCCTCCTCGGGAAATCCCAGTGCCAGCCCCAGATTGGCATCCGGATCCACGTCCGCGGCCAGGACCGTCCGTCCCTCATCCGCATAAAGCCTTGACAGAATAGCGGCAAAGGTAGTCTTTCCTACCCCGCCTTTGCCGGAGACAGCTACAATCATATCCAGACCTCACTCCGATCAGATGCCCAGCGCGGTTCTCTTGGCCTCGATGCCCTCGATGATCGCGTCGCCCAGCTTGTCGACATCCAGCTCCACATGGTAGCAGGCGCCGACCCAGTCCTTCAATCCGCCCTGCAGCAGACCGTCCACCTTGCTGGAACCCTTCGTCTGCGGATAAACACCCAGATATGTATCCAGCCCGGTGGCCACGACGTAGTTGCCGATGGAGACAGCCTTCTCAGACATCCACACGGGCGCGCAGCCCACGCCCGGCCTCATGTTGATATCCCAGCCGGAATCCTTCGACATATTGGAGACGAGAACCATCATACGACTGATATCCACGCAGGACCCCATATGCAGCACGGGCGGGATGTCCGCCAGCTCGCAGACTCTCCGCAGGCCGTCGCCGCAGAATTTCTTCGCTTCCTTGCTCATAAGACCCGCCTTGGCCGCCGCCTGCGCCGAGCAGCCGGAAAGCACCAGCACGATATCATTCGCCAGCAGCTTCTTCATCAGCTCGATATGCGCATAATCCTGACGAACCTTGGGGTTGTTGCAGCCCACCATGGCTACCGCACCCCGGATGACGCCGGAATTGATACACTCGATCAGCGGTCTGGTCGAACCGGTCGCATCTACGAAGCTGTTGGTGACTGTATCCAGGGTCTTCACAATGCTCTCATAGGAATAGCCCACCGTGGCCTTCTGTTTCATCTTCGGAATATAGACCAGATCCTTCTTCCGGTTGGGGAAGTTCTCGACCGCCATCCGTACGATCTTCTCCGCATTCTCCCCGGCATTCTGCGAGTCAAAATGAATAAAATCGGAGTCGGGCATGCGGGCGATCTCAGAAGTCGTAATAAATTTGGTATGGAAACATTTGCTCAGCGGTCCCAATGCGGGGAAGATACACTGCACGTCTACCACGATGGCCTCGCAGGCGCCGGTCAGCACCACGTTTTCCTGAGAGAGGAAGTTCCCGGCCATGGGAATGCCGTGACGCATGGCAGCCTCATTGGAGGTGCAGCAGACCCCGGCGATATTGATGTCCTTTGCGCCTACGGACTTCGCCAGCGCGATCATCTCCGGCTTCTCGGCGTACTCCACGATCATCTCTGACAGAGACGGATCATGGCCATGAACAATGATATTCACCATGTCCTCTTCCATGACGCCCAGATTAGCTTCCGTATCCCGGGGCACCGGCGTGCCAAACATGACATCGGAGAACTCGGTTCCCATCATGGAACCGCCCCAGCCGTCGCTGAGTCCGCAGCGCAGGCTCTGACGCACCAGCGCCTCCGGCTCGGAGGAACATCCCATATGCGTCATATGCATGGCGCAGGACACCTCCCGGTCAATGGCCCGGGGCTCGATGTTCTCGCGTTTCCAGATCTCCTGGGTCTTCTCCGGTGCCCTCTTCAGGAAACGCTGCGTCCCGAAGGGCTTGCCGTACTCCATCAGGCCGGTCTCCGCCACCTCGTGCGCCACGTCGTAGATATCCCGGTTTTCCGTGGGAATATCCCACTCCGCAGCGATCCTTTTCAGCTTCTCCGGATCCTTCACCCTGTAATTGCCGTCCTCGCTGGTCAGATACAGCGTGTGGCAGATCTCGCGGCCGTGATCCGAGTGCGTGGCAGCACCGCCCGCCGTAAAGCGCAGGAAATTCCGGCCTACGATCCCATGCACATCACAGCCGCAGATGCCGCGGGGCGCCTTGGGCGTGATCCGACAGGGTCCCATGGTGCAGATTCGGCAGCAGGTTCCCTCCTCGCCGAACTTACAGTGGCTGCCCTGATTCTTCGCACGCTGCTGCCAGGAATCCGCGCCCACCTTCTGACCGGTCTCCAGAAGTTTCGCTGTCTCCGCTTCCATTTCTTCGAGTGTTGTCAGCATGAACTCTTCCATACGTCCTCCTATTACCTCTATACTCTCTTTATCCTGATGAATGACAAAAGCATCCGCCTTTGCCATTCTTTATAAAAACCCAAACCTCTTACAGGTTCAGTTTTTCCAGTAATTTTACCAGTTCCCGCCGTACCGGCGCATCGTCCGGGATCTGCACGGTCGGCTTCCCGGCACAGTCGTACTCATACACCATCTCATCCTGCGGCAGAACGCCCAGCAGATCCAGCCCCTGCAGTTCGATCTCCTCGAGAATGCCCGGGTTCAGTTCCCCGGCCGGCGCCCGGTTGACGATGAGTTTGATGTCCTTCACATCCATCTGCACTTCCTTTGCCAGCTTCGCGATCCGCCCCACAGCCTGGATCCCGCGGCGTGAACAGTCGCTGACCAGGATGAACAGATCCACCTTCGGGAGAATTCCCCGGCTGATGTGTTCCATCCCTGCTTCGTTGTCCACCACCATATAGGTGTAGTTGCCCACAAGCTTCGCCATCTCATGCTGCAGAAGCCCGTTGACATAGCAATAACATCCTGCGCCCTGGGTTCTCCCCATGACCAGCATGTCATAATCATCCTCCTCGATCAGGGCGGAATTGAACTTGAAGTCCATGTAGTCCTGCTTGGACATCGACGGAGGGATCGGATTCACCGCCGCCGTCTCAGCCCGGGCCACCTCTTCGCGGATATCTCCCAGCGTCATCTCGACCTCGACGCCCAGCACCTCATTCAGATTGGAATTGGCATCCGCGTCCACTGCAAGAATCGGCCCCTTCTTCTTCCTGCACAGATAATCGATCAGGAAGCCGCAGGTCGTTGTCTTCCCTACGCCTCCCTTACCGGCCACCGCAATGGTATAAGCCATAGTTTAAGTCCCTCCTACTTGTTAAACTTCTATCTGGTTCGATACGTTTTTGTCAAAGTATCCCGTACTACACCCCGCGTCTGGATCTGGCACAGGGTGTTCCTTCTTCAGGACACTCCGAGGATCATATTTCTGAAAAGATAAATCGCTGCCGCAGTCCGGCGACCTCCACGTCATATTGCACAGCGCCATCGGAGGAAACGTTCTTTTCGATCTGCGCCTGCTTTTCCTGAAAAAGAGTATGGATGTAAACATCCGTATCATCCAGTGTGAGCTCCTCAAAAAAGACGTCCCGCATCTGATTGTTGGCGCACTCATTGAAAATCTCGCGCACCATCTCATACTCCTTCATCGGATCCCCTCCTCCCGGATAATAATATCAGTTTCCTACATTTTTATCAATAAAAAACGGCTCCCCCCGAAGGAAAAACCGTCTTTTCATACAATTTGTCAGTTTTACGACTCTGTTCTGTCGTCCGATCGCCTTACGCGCACCGGATCTCGACAATGTTCTTCACCATATCAACGGTGCTCAGCTCGCCGTCCACTTCGATCTCCTCGCCCAAAATGTCGGTCAATACGACCTTTTTGTCACGAAAACCGATGTTGCTGACGAATTTGCACACCAGATTCTCCGGTGTCTGCGTGTTTTTATACGCGGCAGCCAGACACATGCTCCTCGCCTCCTGTCCAAGAATTTTACTCCTGACACTTTGCAGGATAAAAGCAATTTTTTAATCACACAGCTCCATGCATTTGCGCTGCGGACAGTGCTCTGAATAAAAGCTGACCATTCCGCAGGAGATTACTCTTTCAACAGCGCGAACGCTGCCCGAAGCTTGAGATTCCCTTCTTTAAAATCTACGATACTTCCCTCGATCTCTTCCGCCACCTGGAACAGCTCCAGACCGCGCATGGTCTCAGCCAGCTCAGCCAGCTCCTCGGCGTGATGTTCGTTGTGCGCGACCATATAGCCCAGAAGAGCGACTGCCTCCTCCCGACTGGAGGAAGACGCATCCAGGTCGTGGTGGTGGTGATGGTGCGCGGAATGTACATCGTGTCCGTCGTGCATGATATGCCTCCTTCTCATCGTTCCGGATCCAGCCCTGTCTCAGAGCGACTCCGGTCTCTCTGCCCCCAGTATAGCACAGTGTCAGAAAAAGTGAACCCCCCGGGGGGCATTTCCATTTATCGTCAGGCGAACGCGCTGAGCTTGCGCTCCAGCCCCTCCTCAATCTTCGCATAAGGACGAATATGATTCACGATCTCCTGATTCATGGTCCAGAGCCCGTCCAGATACTGATTGGGCAGGAAGCTCTTCCCCTGCACCGTATAAGTCACCGGGCACTGTGCCCGGAAGTTCATATCTTTATAAGCGGCCTCTTCAAAATCCTTCCAGGGAAGCACCGTCGTATTTTTCCCTATCTGAATCTCAAGCGCCTCGTCCGTTACACGGTATGTCGTACTGTTCAGGATCTTATCCGCCCCCCAGCGGACCAGAACGATCATCACCGCCTCGATCAGAAGAAAGAGCGCCACCAGCGGCGCTCCGTCCAGCCAGGGAAAAGCCACTACCATCACGTAATCGTAAATAAAATAAAAGCAGAAGATCACCAGACTGGCCAGCACATACAGGATATTCCGATACCGGATCAGCCTCTTTCCCATCTTATAGGTCTTCGTCGCAGCCATTTCGCCGCCTCCTCGCACAAACAGATCTGCCCCTCTACGGCGTCAGGGGGCGGCGCCGTCAGGGACACATTGACGCTGCTCTACAGCTTTTTAATTCTCTCGATCGCCGCCAGAGTATTCTCATAGCTTCCAAACGCCGTCAGACGCAGATATCCCTCACTGTGCGGTCCGAAGCCGGAACCGGGGGTTCCCACCACATTGGCCGTCTCCAGCAGATAATCAAAGAACTCCCAAGAGGTCATTCCCTTCGGCGTCCGCAGCCAGATATACGGCGCATTGACACCGCCGGACACTGTATAGCCTGCCGCAGCCAGTCCTTCACGGATCACGCGGGCATTGTTCATGTAATAAGCCACCTGCTGCTGCGTCTGTGCCCGTCCCTCAGGGCTGTACACAGCCGCTCCGGCCTTCTGGATCACATAGGAGACACCGTTAAATTTGATCTCCTGATGCTTCAGCCACAGCTGGTTCAGGGACACATCGCCGCACTTCAACTCCCGCGGCACCACAGTGAATCCCAGACGAACGCCGGTGAAACCGGCATTCTTGGAGAAGCTGCGCATCTCAATAGCGCACTCCTTCGCTCCCTCACACTCATAGATGGTATGCGGGACATCCGGCTCGGAGATATACGCCTCATAAGCCGCGTCATAGATAATCACCGCACCAATCTTCCGCGCATAATCGACCCATTCCTGCAGACGATCCTTCGTCACCGTCGCTCCGGTCGGGTTGTTCGGGAAGCACAGATAGATCATATCCGGCTGTTCCTGCGGGAATTCCGGCGCGAATCCATTTTCCGCGGTACAGGGCATATAGATCAGATTGCTCCAGCGCCCCTCGTCATTCAGCCAGTCGCCGCTGCGGCCCACCAGGGCATTGGAGTCCACATACACCGGATACACCGGGTCGCATACAGCCACTTTATTTTTCAGGCTGAAAATATCTCCCAGATCTGCCGAATCACACTTGGCGCCGTCATTGACGAAGATCTCATCAATACCGATCTCCACGCCCCGCGCCCGATAGTCGTTTTCCGCGATGGCTTCCCGCAGAAAAGCGAACCCTTCGTAATCCGGATAGCCGTGAAATGTCTCTGCCTGCCCCATCTCTCCGGCCGCCTCCTGCATGGCGGTCACGATGGCCGGCGCCAGAGGCTGGGTCACGTCTCCGATTCCCAGGCGGATGATCTTCTTCTCCGGATGCGCCTCCTGGTAGGCCTTCACCTTGCGGCCGATGGTCGCGAACAGATAGCTGCCCGGCAGCTTCGCATAATTTTCATTGACTTGGAACATGCGTGTTCCCTCCTGTCTGTGGTATAGTTCCTGCACTTCTCCTGTCAATCTGTTTCATTATTCCTGCGCGCCGCTGATCCGATGGATGAAAAGACCGCTGGCGAGCTTCGGTTCGAACCAGGTAGATTTGGGCGGCATCAGCCGATCCGCATCCGCCACAGCGAAAAGCTCACGGATCGAAGTCGGATGCAGCGCAAAAGCGATCCGCATCTCCTCCCGGCAGCGCTCCTCCAGCGCCCGGAAGCCCCGGATGCCGCCGATGAAATCCAGCCGCGGATCTGTCCGGGGATCCTCTACCCCCAGGACCGGCCCCAGCAGATAGTTCTGCAGCAGAGACACATCCAGTCCCTCCACCGGATCCTGCGAAAGGATCTTTTTCCGGGCAGATAACATGTACCAGCAGCCATCCAGATACATGCCGAAAATACCCTTGAATTTCGGATAGAAGGCGGTAGTCCCGACGGGGCGCACATCGAAGGATTCCTCGACCCGCGCCAGGAACTCTCCCGTTCCCAACCCGTTCAGGTCGCGCAGCACCCGGTTGTAAGCGAGGATCTGCAGCTCATCCTCGGGAAACACGGCACAGAGGAAATAATTAAACGGCTCTTCCCCTGTATAATTCGGATTCGCCTTCCGCATCTTCTCACAGACACGGGCCGCCGCAAATGCACGGTGATGTCCGTCTGCGATATAAACCGGCCCGAGGCTGGCGAATTTCCGTTCCAGTGAAGCCACGATTGCCGGATCCGAGAGCTTCCATACCCGATGCCCGACGCCTTCCTCCGAGGTAAACGAATACAAAGGTGCCCGCAGCTTGGCGTGAGCCAGAGTATTCGTGATCTCCGGGGAGGCATGACTGGCCAGAAACACCGGCCCGGTCTGCGCCGCGCAGGCCTCAATATGGCGGGTGCGGTCCTCCAGCTTTTTCGTCCGCACCGCCTCGTGCGCCTTCACCTGATGATTCCAGTAATCATCCACCGAAGCGCACCCCACCAGGCCAGTCTGCTGGTGTGCGCCGACCGAAACTTCATATATATAGTAGGAAGGTTCCCGGTCCTCCTCCAGAATCCCCTGGCGGATCCAGGCTTCCAGCCGTTCTCCGGCTGCCGCATAGACCTCCGGCGCCGCAGGATCTGTTCCTGCGGGGAACTGGGTCTCCGGCCGGGTGATCGTCAGAATCGAGTGGGGATTGCGCCCCACCGCCTGCCTGGCTTCCTCCTCACTGAACACATCATACGGCCGCGAGGCCACCACGGACGCATTCTCCATCGTGGGCCGGATACATGAAAATGGTCTGATCACTGCCATCCCTCTGTCTCCTTTTTACTCCTCTGTACACCTTCACATCCGACCGGCAGCATACGATCCCGCTGCCGTTCTGTCCGGAATGCTGCGCATTCCTCAAATCGTCCGCGCATCTATCCGCGGACAACACGTACCCGGTACACACCGGGAATCGACTTCACCGCATCAAGATCCGCGGTCTCATCCAAGTCTGCAACAGCGTAACCATAGACGCCCCGCATGCCGCCCTGTACATCGTCGCCCAGAAGAGCCTTCAGCCCTTCCAGTGCATCCGTATCCTTATAAAATACGCCCAGACGAACCGCCCGCGCAGGCACGCCCTTGTCGACGCGCGGGAAGGTCACGGAATTGATAATATTTCCATTCTCCACATAGTTCCGGATCTCTTCGACCGCCATAATCGCGCAGTTCTCTTCGGACTCCTCCGTGGAAGCGCCCAGGTGAGGCGTGACGATGCAGTTCTCCATCGCCAGGGTATTGGGATTGGCAAAATCGCAGAGATAGCGTTTCACCTTGCCGCTCTTCAGGGCCTCCGCCAGATCCGCTTCCTGCACCAGCAGATCCCGGGCGTAGTTCAGGATCACCACGCCGTCCTTCATCTTCGCAATGGCCGCGGCATCGATCATCTCCCGGGTATCCGGCAGCAGCGGCACATGAAGCGTGATATAATCGCTGACCGCGAAAATGTCATCCAGGTTCTTTGTCATCTTCACGTCCTGCAGATCCAGATAGGGATCATAGCCCAGCACCTGCATGCCCAGAGCCTCGGCCGCCTTCGCCAGCTTATAGCCGATCGCGCCCAGGCCGATGATTCCCAGCGTCTTGCCGGCGATCTCACAGCCTGCGAACTTCTTCTTCTCTTTCTCCGCGGCCTTGGAGACATCCGGGTTCTCCCGGTTGGCCCGGCCCCACTCCACACCGCCAATGATGTCGCGGGACGCCAGCAGCATCCCCGCCAGCACCAGCTCCTTCACTGCGTTGGCGTTCGCACCGGGCGCATTGAACACCACGATGCCCCGATCCGCGCATTTCTCCAGCGGAATATTATTCACACCGGCTCCGGCCCGCGCGATCGCGAGCAAAGACTCCGGCAGCTCTGCCTCGTGCATGGATGCGCTGCGCACCAGAACCGCATCCGCCTCTGCCAGCTCGTCGGTCAGCACATACTCCGCTCCCAGCAGGTCGGTTCCCTTGCTGGAAATATTATTTAAGCAGCACACTTTTGTCATGGAAATGACCTCCTCCTGACAGCTCCTGCACAGGAAACGCCTCCGGACCAGATATCACAGTAATCCTTCCTCGACGCCCGCAGCCGGTTTTCCACGCAAATATACCGGCAAACAGGAGCTTTTTCACGTTTTATCCACGCCTTATCATAGTATAATCGCCGCCTTCCGTCAACACGGATTCCGATATGTTTTTCGTTTTTTCATATTCTATTTATATTTATAGTGCAGGCGGCATCTCCCTTTACCGCCGAAAATGCACGCAGATTTGACAGGGATTTTCTCTTATGATATGGTAGAGATGAACATGCATTTCGCTCAGGCGGAACACATCCCTATTCTTTCATATGTAAAGGAGACGTCACTATGTTAAAGGTTACCAGCACAGATAAGGCCCCCGCGGCCATCGGCCCTTATTCCCAGGCCATTGAGTACAATGGCATTCTCTTCACCTCCGGTCAGGTGCCCCTCGACCCCGCCACCGGCGCAGTGGTCGGCAGCGACATCACCGAACAGGCTGAACAGGTCATGAAAAACCTGGGCGCGATCCTGGAGGCGAACGGCCTCGACTACACCGCCGCCATCAAGACCACCTGCTTCCTTGCTGACATGGCGGACTTCGCCGCCTTCAACGAGGTCTACGGCCGCTACTTCACCAGCAAGCCCGCCCGCTCCTGCGTGGCCGTAAAGAGTCTTCCCAAGGACGTGCTCTGTGAGGTGGAGGTCATCGCCGCGAAAGAGTGATCTGCGCAGCCCTGCGCATAATCAATCTGGGCAGCGCCGCCTTTCACTTATGTGAAGGGCGGCGCCGTCCAGATTTTCTGTCTGAAATATTTTTGCGTCAGCAGTACATCCCTGTCCGGTTCTGCAACGACCGGAGCTCAGAGTTGTATCACTTCCGGCTCATGGCTGAACGAAGAAATGGTCGCCGTGCCATCCTTAAAATAAAACACTGCCGTATTGCCGTCCGGCCCCGTTGTATACATATTGCGAAGATGGGGATAAGCATCCAGCATGGATTCCTGCGCCTCTTTTCTGTCGTCAATAGCCAGGGTGCCGCACAGCCGGATCCATTCATCCCCAAGCATCGCACAGATCTCTACTTTTGGATTCGCCGCGATCTGCTTCGCCACGTCCTTCGTTTTTCCTGTCTGGATATACAGCTTGTCCTCAAAAACATGAATCGTCCCAAAGGGGCGGACTCTCGGCTGCCCGTTATCGTCCGTCGCCAGATAATATGTCCCGGCCTTCTTCAGAAAATCATATACCCTGTTCATCTGTGTCCTCCTTATTTTTTATATGAAACCCTGCAAAGCAGTTTGTTACAGTTCGTCCGAGAGAATTTCATTTTCATTGCCTTCTCTTCTTATTGACTCCTGCCTCAGCTCCGGCAGAACCTCGCCCGGATCCAGTCCTCGTTTTCCTTCAGCATCGTCTGAATCGCTGTCGGCTCCATGGTCGTCTTCAGCGCCTCTGTCAGGTAGCCCAGCTCGTCTGTCACGCCCTGTGCATGCGGTACCAGATAGGCTCCTGCATCGCTGCCCAGGGCCACCCGGCCTCCGGCCTGTACCACACGGCGCACATTTCGCTGCTGACGGAAAAGGATTTCCCGCAGCACGTCATCCGGGTAGCGGCCGCAGCCGATCTGATTGCCCACCGGAGCCAGCGTCGGCACCCAGGCGGTCTCCCGATGCTCTGCCAGCGCCTGGCAGCATTCCGTGCTCATGTAGAAACCATGCTCCAGGCTGTCTGCTCCGGCCTCAATGGCCGCCAGGATCGGGCGGGTCCCGTTGATATGGAGCATGATCGCCATGCCCTCACCGTGAGCGATGTTCACGATCTCCCGGATCTCCTCATCTTCAAGAGAAGGGCAGGTCATCCGTCCATACTCTGAGAAATCCAGAATGCCGGACACCATCACGTTGATGAAATCGCCGCAATTTCGTTTCACCCGAGCCACACGATGCCTGGATTCCCGAGGATCACGAT
>JAJQDL010000042.1 GCA_021202235.1 Lachnospiraceae bacterium | reverse complement strand
CGCCTGCGGGCCGCAACCGAGCGCCGCCCGTCCGGGCTGCCCACCGGGAACCCCCCGATGCGGCCGCCCTCCGGGTCGGGTGTGTCGCGGGTGATTCCGGCCAGAGCGAGTACGACGCTGTTGACCGAGACGATGTGACCGCAGGTACGGGAGATGAGAACTGGAGAGCGGGAGGAGCCGCGGTCCAGATCGCGGACGGTCGGGGCGGTCTTCTCCGCCAGTTTGCTCTCGTCATATCCGTAACCGAGGATCCAGGGGCCGACGCCCTGTTTTTCCTCTGTAGCCCGGATATCCTGCACCAGCTCTTCGATGGAGCAGATGTGGGGCGGCAGGACAGAGATGGAACGGCAGCAGCCGGCCAGCATGATTGCGTGCATATGGCTGTCCACAAAGCCCGGCAGGACGCAGGCCTGCTGCAGATCGACGACCTCTTCGGCCAGTGAGCCCGGAGCCGCATCGAGAGAGGCGGCATCGCCGACCCAGGCGAAGCGGCCGTCCTTTACGGCAAAGGCATCGCAGCGGAGCCGGGAGGTGTCCGAGGTGAAAACATTTCCGTGCAGGTACAGCGTATCATATTTCTTCATGCTTTGTGTCCTTTCAGCCACTGGAGGGCGAGGTTGGCGTTGATGGCAGCTCCGAGAGGGAGAACCCGTTCATCCAGCACCATGTCCGGGTTGTGCAGAGGGGCCGCGTCCGGTTCTCCGGCGCCGACGAAGAGGAACATGCCCGGCACCTGCTCGGTGACATAGCCGAAATCTTCGGTCCCGGCCATGCCCGGTATCTGCTGAATATTCTCTTCCCCGACAATCTCCACGATATAGGGCTTCAGCTCCTCACAGAGCGCCGGGTCGGTGTAGGTGGAGGGCGTGTGGAAATGAATCATCTCATAGTCGCCGCGCCACATTTTTACGGTGTGCTCTACGAGCTCCGGGATCCGGGTGACGAGATGGCTGGTCACGTCCCGGTTGAAGGTGCGGGCGCAGACCATGAGCTGGGCGGTATCCGGGATGACATTGGCAACCTCGCCGCCGCCGCACTGACCGGCCGTGAGCGCGACCGTCTCCCGGGGATCGATCTCCCGTCCGGAAAAAAGATTTAGTGTGGTATAGAGCTGATTGGCGATCATCAGCGGGTCGATGCAGTCCTGGGGCGTGGAGCTGTGTCCGCCCTTTCCCTGGATACGGATCATGTAGGTGTCCATGGCGGCGGAGGAGATGCCTGCCGCGTAGCCGACGGTTCCAAGCTTCTGATTGGGCATGACATGAAGGGCGAAGGCGGCATCCACCTTCGGGTTCTTGAGGACACCGTGTTCAACCATGAAGCGGGAACCGCAACCGCATTCCTCCCCGGTCTGGAACATCAGCTTGACCGTGCCGGGCAACTCGGCTTCATGCTCCTTCAGGATGCGGGCGGCGCCGAGAAGCATCGCCGTGTGCGCGTCGTGTCCGCACATGTGGGAGATTCCTTCTTTCGAGGAGGTGAAGGGGACGTGTCCAGGGGTTTCCTGAATCGGCAGTGCATCCATATCTGCCCGTAAGAGGATACAGGGAGAGCCGGAGCCGATGGTCGCGACCACGCCGGTGGATTCCTCCATGTCGGGAAAGCCCGCGAAAACAAAATTTTCGCGCGTCTTCCGGTCGATCGGGCCACCGCAGAACGTGGAGATGATGCCCATCTCCGCCAGGCAGCTCTGCACATAGGCGGCTGTCTCCGGCAGATAAAAGCCCCGTTCCGGATGCTGATGGATGTGACGCCGGTACTCTGCGATTTCGTCCTGAATCGACAGAGCAGATTCATAAATGTTCATAGGCCCTCCTTATTTTCAGCCAGGTGGTTATTACATATGTCTCGTGGGGATAGATTTCCCGAGGAGAAATAAAAAGGGACAAAGAAATCTCAACTGTTTACAGACTTCCTTGTCCCAATATCTCAAATCAAATGAATCGGCCAACGCTTCCGGCACCTGCTGCCGGAAGCCGCTGCGCATCCGCCGGAGGCACTATGTGATGATGCTGTAATTCGCGTATGCGGGAGACTCACGAAGATTCTACCGTCCCTGTAAATAAAATAGCATATTTCGTCAGATATGCCATTTATTTTTTTACAAATATTTTGAAAAATTCTTTCACTTTTCACAAAATGAGATTATACTAAAAAAGAGAGCTTACACGGAAAATACCTGCTGAGAGAAAGAGAGGCGCCTATGCTGCAGGTGGAGGAACTGAAGGAAATCCCGATTTTTCAAAGCTTTCGCCTGATCGCCGGAGCGGAGGGGCTGGGACATACGATTGCCAATACGACGAGGCTGGAATATGAACTCGATCCCGATGCATTCCATGTCTTTCACCGGGGAGATTTTATTCTGACGTCCCTGTTTTTTGCCAAAGACGCCCCGGAGCTGATCCTGCAGTCCTTTGAAGCGCTGCTGGACCGCGAGGTGGCGGCAATCGCTGTGAAGACGATCTTCTATCAGGAGCTGCCGGAGGAAGTGATCCGCTTCGCTGAGCAGAAGAAGCTGCCGCTGTTTTTATTTGACGATATTTCCATGGAGGATATCATTGTCGCCGTGGATGAGGTAATGAAGACGAAGGAAGCTTATCTCTCCGATGAGCGGCTTCTGGAGGATTTTCTCAATCCGCATCCGGAGACCCGCGTCGTGGATTTTGCGCGGAAGCTGTGCGGATTCGTCTACGGGCGGTATTTTGTCGCCTGCCTGTCGCCGGTGCGGGAGGATCGGAACAGTGAAGCGGTCTTCAACCGCCTGTCCTACCGGCGGGGGGAGAGGAAGGGGGATCCGCAGATCCGTCTGGTGAAGTACGGCAGCCGGATGGTACTCATCTATAACTTTCTTGCGGAACAGGACATTGAACCGTACCGGGCAGCGGAGGTCTGGCTGCAGGGGATTTCCGAAAATATCCGCGAGTACCGCTGCGGCCTCAGTGAGATCCATACGGATCTAATCCGCTTTGACACAGCGCTCGAGCAGGCGCTGACGGCGAATGCGGCCGCCCGCTTCCGCGGGAGCCTCTGTGAACGGTACAGGGATATCGATATTTATCAGTTCCTGCTGCCGCTGCTGGAGGATAAGACAGTGATCGCGGAATATCGGCGTGTGGTGCGGACGCTGCAGGAATATGACAGCCGTTATCACTCGGAGCTGTTCCGGACGCTGCAGGTATACGTAAAGCATCACGGGAAGATCTCTGCGGCGGCGGAGGAGTTGTACCAGCACGCGAACACGATCCGCTACCGCCTGCAGAAGGCGGAGGAACTGATTCAGACAGAGTATTTCTATGAAACGATGTTCCTGGTCATGCATTTGTATGAGCTGCAGACTTTGTAGAAAAGTATAAAAAAAGTCATTTCTTTTGTAAAAAAACAGATTCCGGCCTCGACGAGTGCTTGCTATAATCAGGACATCTGAAAGGAAAATATTTGCAAAGGAGATGTGAAGTATGCGTTCATCAAGAGAAATCATTGAAAAGACTGAAAAATACGGGGCTCATAACTATCATTCCAAGGAGGTCGTGTTCGAGACGGCGTCCGGCGCCCGGGTGACGGATCCGGAGGGGCGGCAGTATTTTGATATGCTCAGCGCGTACTCCGCACTGAACTTCGGACATCTGCATCCGGAGATCGTGGCGGCGGCGAAGGATCAGCTGGATAAGGTATCCCTGACCTCCCGCGCGTTTCACAATGAGCTGCTCTGTGATTTTTATGAGTCGCTGTGCAATCTGACCGGGAAGGAGAAGGTTCTGCCCATGAACACCGGCGCGGAGGCCGTGGAGACGGCGCTCAAGACCGCCCGGCGCTGGGGCAATTTCGTCAAGGGTGTGGAGGACGGAAAGCAGGAAATCATCGTCTGCAACAACAACTTCCACGGCCGGACGATCACCGTCATCTCCATGAGTTCGGATCCTTCCTGCCGCCGTGGTTTCGGTCCCTTCACGCCCGGTTTCATCAACATTGATTACGGCAACATCGAGCAGCTGAAGGCAGCTATCACCCCCAACACCGTGGCTTTCCTCATGGAACCCATCCAGGGTGAGGCCGGCATCATCGTTCCTCCGGCCGGATTTATGAAAGAAGCCTCTGAGATCTGCAAGGAAAACAATGTTCTGCTGATCGCTGATGAGGTGCAGACCGGCTTCGCGCGGACCGGCCGCATGTTCGCCAGTGAATGGGAGGGCGTTGAGCCGGACATCTATGTGCTGGGCAAGGCTCTGGGCGGCGGCATCATGCCGGT
>JAJQDL010000012.1 GCA_021202235.1 Lachnospiraceae bacterium | reverse complement strand
TGGGGGGGCCCGCCCGGCTCAGGAAGCTGGGTCTTGAGAAGCACCCTTCTTACGGAAGTCTGGCACAGATCCCTGTATACCGGGTGCGTCAGGTCCTGAACGAGCTGATCGCCCGGGAGTATCTGCACCAGACTTCGGGGCGCTATCCGATCGTGCGGCTGACCGGAAAGAGCCACGAGGCGCTGGAGGAGCGGATCGTCATGAAAACGGTGAAGCAGGAGCCACGTGCACGGGTAAAGAAAGCGGCACACGGGAACAGCGGAGCTTCGACAGATGTGAACTTCCCTCTTTTCGAAGAGCTGCGGCAGAAACGCCGGGAACTGGCCGTGCAGGAGCACGTGCCGCCCTACATCATATTCAGTGACCGGACGCTGCGGGATATGGCCGTGCGGATGCCCCGTTCGCAGGAGGAATTCCTCGAGATTCACGGCGTGGGTGTGAGCAAATGTGAGAAATATGGGGAGAAGTTCCTGGAAATTGTGGAAAAGTACCAGAGAAATTCCTGAATTTGTGGGAAATGCAGCGTGGAGGGACGACGTATGTGGATCGGCGGATTTCAGAAATTAACCCTGTTGGATTATCCGGGGCAGGTAGCCTGCATCGTTTTCACGGCGGGCTGCAATTTCCGCTGCCCCTTCTGCCATAACGGAGAACTGGTGACCGGCGCGGATGAGGTCCGGCCGGTAGCGGAAGAGGAGGTCTTCGCGTATCTGGAGAAGCGCCGGGGCATCCTGGACGGGCTGGTTCTCTCCGGCGGCGAGCCACTGCTGCAGCCGGACGCAGAGGATTTCATTCGGCGCGTCCGCGCGCTGGGTTATCTGGTGAAGCTGGATACCAACGGCTCCTTCCCCGATCGTCTGGAATGGCTGCTGCAGGAGAGACTTCTGGATTATGTGGCAATGGATATTAAAGCTTCTCCGGCACGTTATGGGGACGTCGTCGGCCGGGATGCCGGGGACATCCTGCCCCGCGTCCGGCGCAGCGCGGCGCTGCTGCGGGAGAGCGGCGTGTCCCATGAATTCCGCACGACTCTGGTGAAGGGGCTGCACCGGGAGGCGGAGATTCCGGAGATTGCTGCCTGGATCTCCGGGGAGGAAAGTTACTATTTGCAGTCCTACAAAGAATCGGAGGGTGTCCTGGCGCCGGACGGGCTGGGCTGTTTTTCGCTCGAAGAGCTGCAGCGGATGCTGACGGCGGCGCGAAAAATCTGCCCCGGAGCAAGACTGCGGGGGGAATGAAAATGCACGGAAATCCGTGCATTTTCCGGTCTTCGGAAGGGAAAATCGGAGGACGGAGAAGGGGATATGCTTTGGACGAAATCCCACATCTTGTGTTTTTTCGGTTGACACGAACAATATATGGCTTTATACTGGGTAATGTGTCTGCGCGCTGCGCGGCATGAAATATGTCCCGGGTTTGTGTATAATATGAGACCCTTCAGGATCTGTTTTATATTGAACGGCAAAAAGTTTTGCAGGGGGAATTCGGAGGTAGAAAGGCGATATGTACCGAGTCGTAAAAAGAGACGGAAAAGTGGCGGACTTCAGCATCCAGAAGATCATTAATGCCATTAAGAAGGCGTTTGATGCCACGGAGAAGGAGTACAACAATTCCGTTATTGATTTCCTGGCGTTGAAGGTGACGGCAGATTTTGAACCGAAGATCCAGGACGGACAGATCGCGGTGGAGGATATTCAGGACAGTGTGGAAAATGTGCTGAGCCTGGCAGGTTATTCTGATGTGGCTAAGGCCTATATCCTGTACCGCCGTCAGCGGGAGAAGCTGCGCAAGATGCAGTCTACGCTCCTCGATTATAAGAAGACAGTGGACAACTATGTGAATATCAACGACTGGCGGGTGAAGGAGAATTCGACGGTGACCTATTCCGTCGGCGGTCTGATCCTGTCCAATTCAGGCGCGATCACGGCCAACTATTGGCTCTCTGAGGTCTATGATGATGAGATCGCCAACGCGCACCGCAACGCGGATATCCATCTGCATGATCTGTCCATGCTTACCGGCTACTGTGCCGGCTGGTCGCTGAAGCAGCTGATCCAGGAGGGGCTCGGCGGGATTCCCGGCAAGATCACTTCGGCGCCGGCGAAACACTTGTCCACCCTTTGCAACCAGATGGTGAATTTTCTCGGCATCATGCAGAACGAGTGGGCCGGAGCGCAGGCTTTCTCCTCCTTCGATACGTACCTGGCGCCCTTTGTCAAGGCGGACAACCTGAATTATGAGCAGGTGAAGAAGTGCATCGAGTCCTTCATCTATGGCGTTAACACGCCGTCCCGCTGGGGCACGCAGGCGCCGTTCTCCAACATCACGCTCGACTGGACCGTGCCGGATGATCTGGCGGAGCTGCCGGCCATCGTGGGCGGGAAGGAGATGCCCTTCCGCCATAAGGACTGCAAGGCGGAGATGGATATGGTGAATAAGGCCTTCATCGAGATCATGATCGAAGGCGATGCCAACGGCCGGGGCTTCCAGTACCCGATTCCTACGTATTCCATCACGAAGGATTTTGACTGGTCCGATACGGAGAACAACCGTCTGCTCTTCGAGATGACGGCCAAATACGGGACGCCCTATTTCTCAAACTATATCAACAGCGACATGCAGCCCAGCGATGTGCGCAGTATGTGCTGCCGTCTGCGTCTGGATCTGCGCGAGCTGAGAAAGAAGACCGGCGGCTTCTTCGGCAGCGGGGAGAGTACCGGTTCCGTGGGCGTTGTGACGATTAACCTGCCCCGGATTGCTTATCTGGCCGAGGATGAGAGAGATTTTTACAAGAGACTGGACCGGATGATGGATGTGGCGGCTCGCTCGCTGAAGACTAAGAGAACGGTCATTACCCGTCTGCTGGACGAGGGGCTTTACCCTTACACGAAGCATTATCTGGGAACCTTTGAGAACCATTTCTCCACGATCGGGTTGGTTGGCATGAATGAAGCCACGTTGAACGCCAAATGGCTGGGGAAGGATCTGACGAGTCCGCAGGCGCAGGCCTTTGCGAAGGATGTGCTGAACCATATGCGTGAGCGTCTCTCCGACTATCAGGAGCAGTACGGTGACCTCTACAACCTGGAGGCCACTCCGGCGGAGTCCACCTCCTACCGGCTGGCGAAGCATGATGTGGAGCAGTTCCCAGATATCATCACGGCGGCGGAGGAGGGAGGCACTCCCTACTACACCAACAGCTCCCACCTGCCGGTGGGCTATACAGAGGATATCTTTACGGCTCTGGATGTGCAGGACGAGCTGCAGACGCTCTATACATCCGGCACCGTCTTCCACGCCTTCCTGGGCGAGCGCCTGTCAGACTGGGGCTCCGCAGCGAAGCTGGTGCGGAAGATTGCGGAGAACTATAAGCTGCCGTATTATACGCTGTCGCCGACCTATTCCGTCTGCAAGAATCACGGGTATCTCACAGGTGAGCAGTACGAGTGCCCGATCTGTCATGAGAAGGCGGAGGTCTACAGCCGCATTACCGGCTACTATCGCCCGGTGCAGAACTGGAACGACGGCAAGACACAGGAATATAAGCAGAGAAAGAACTATCAGATTGCCGCCTCGGTCAGCCAGCCGGCGAAGCGCGCGGCGCGTGACGGGGAGACGCCCCGGATTGTGGTGAAGCCCGCTGTCAAGATGGACGGAGTCGGTCAGACGCTGCTCTTCGGCACGACGACCTGCCCGAACTGCCGGATTGTCAGAGAGATGCTGAAGAATGCCGGTGTTGCTTATACTTACATCCTGGCGGACGAGCAGCCGGAGCTGGCGAAGAAGTACGGCATCCGCCAGGCTCCCAGCCTTGTGACCATCCGTGGCGGCGAGGTCAGCGTGCGGACCGGTCTCTCTGACATCCGTCGGATGCTGGATAAGATGCATGGGAAGAGGAATGTGGGGTAAAAAAGCCATAACAACAAGAGAGAGGCGCACCGGTCGCGTATGGCGCAAGCCATAAAACTCATTACGCGGTTGTGCGCATACAAAAAGGGGCGCCCATATGGGCGCCCCTTTTGAGTGGAAAAGACAGATTCAGATCCCGGCCTTCGCGGCGCGTTGTATTCTTTCCAGAGGAAGATTGGTCATGTGAGAGATATCCTCCGGAGAGATATGATTTCTGAGCATGGAGAGTATCAGATCATCCTGTCCGGAGCGAACTCCCTGTTCGATGCCTTCCTGGAGTCCCTGTTCAAGTCCCTGTTTCAGTCCTTGCTCTCTTCCTTTTTCATAGCCAAGATCAATGGCGAGATCTCCCAGATTACACATAACATT
>JAJQDL010000048.1 GCA_021202235.1 Lachnospiraceae bacterium | reverse complement strand
TGCATCGAATCCGTAGATTCCCGGCGTGAGCTTCGCCAGGTCGTGGAGGTCGGCAGCCGTCATGATCTGGTGCGCGGTGCAGCGGGAAAGATCATCCTGGCCTATATGCCGGAGGGAGACAGACAGAAGCTCATGGAGGGGAAGAACTTCGTGGATTATGCGGAGGTCCGTGAGAAGGGCTATGCGCTGAGTGTCGGAGAGCGGGAAGAAGGACTTTTTGGTCTGGCGGTACCGCTTCTCTCGGACGAGGAGCAGCGGATCGCCGCAGTGGCGATGTCCGGCCCTACTGCCCTCTTCGCTAACGAGATTCTGGATGAAAAGATTCAGTCCATGGTGGAGATGGGAAAGAATATTTCCCGGGAGTGGAACAGGAGAGCGGAAGAACAGGTGCAGAAATAGGAGGCAGGAGATGGATTTCTTCGCGTTGAAAGGATGGCTGAAGGCTCACGATCTTACTTTTAAACTGGAGGGCTGGTCCGGCTGCATACCGGATACGATTCTTATTTTTCAGGGAAATAAAGAGGTCTACGAGGGCGATTACAACTCTGAGGTAGACTATCAGAAAGCGGTGGATGAGATCAAAAAGACTCTCGCGATCGCAGAGTGATAGTATACAGAGAAGGCTTTAGAGTGTCGGCAGGAGTTTTTCCTGCCGGCTTTTTGTGTTCTCTTTATCTTTACGAAAACGTAATCTTGTGATAAAATGAATCCGTTATATGTGTAGGAACACATCAGATTTTTGAGCAAAAAGGTAATACGGCAGATTGCTCTGAGGTTTTCACACCTGTGAATTGTCGGATGGAAGCAAATGGTGTGAAAGAGGGGGAAGGGTCGCGCTTTTACAGAAAATGGCAGGGAAGAACATGCTGACAGGAATGAAACATAAACTGGCCAGAGAATTAACCTCCCATCGCAGTGTCTTTACGAGAATTCTCTGGAGCCTGCTGATTTTGCTGGTGGTTATGCTGTTTTTTATCACGTTCTGGATCAACCGGATCGCCACGGTCAATCAGCAGCGACAGGTGATGGAGAGCGATCTGAACCGGGTCACAGCTCTGAATCGGACGGTGGAGCAGATCTTTGATGATCTGTCCCAGAGCATGACGCAGATTCTCTGGAGCTCGGATTTCACCAGTTACATGGTCGCCGGAGCGTCGGATGATCCTCAGACACAGATTTACCGGATGATTCGACAGCTGAACAGCAGTGCGCGGGGGACTGTGGTGGAACGCGCCATGTTTTATGCAGTTGTCGACGGTTCGGTGATGGAGAATGGTTCCTATTCGGTCAAGGATATTTCCGAATGGGATGAGGCCTATATTCTGGACAGTGTCTCTTCGGGAGAGAATAGTATCCTTTTTGCAGAGTCGGTGACAGATTCGGTCTGTACATATCTGGTAACGGCAGATGGGAACATTTTTCTGGTGCAGTATTTTTCGCTCACCAGCGAACCGATCGGAATTCTGATCTATGAGGTGGATCAGGAGGCATTGAATTCAGCTCTGTCCAATGAATTCGATGAGGTGGAGGATATTGTCTTTCTCTATGATGCTATGGGAGAACCGGTGCTGACGGATTGTCTTCCTTATGGGGAAGTTGAAGTGGACTGGGATTCCGGCACAGAATTCCTCACGCAGGAGGAGGTGCGGGAGGAGAATATCCGGACGGACGGAAACTATTACTATGTGGTATCGGAACGTCTGGGATGGCAGTATATTCTGCAGATTAACTATGAGGCTATGCAAGTGACACTGGCTGATACGCTGCGGGCTCTGGTTCCTGCTTTGCTGATCGTGCTGGCCTTTAGCGTTTTGATTACGATTTATGTGGTGCGCAGCATTTATCAGCCCATCAACCGTCTGGTGAATCTGGCGGCCGGAAAAGCGGTTCCGGCGATCGACAGTAAAAAGACATATAATGAATTTGATCTGCTGGAGGGGGCTTATTCGAAGGCGCTGGATCAGCAGGAATATCTGTCTGCAATCGTCAGTTCTGTAGCGCCGGAGATCCTGGAGAGCACGATACTGAAGCTTCTCGGCGGGAAGGACTATACGATGGAGCGGATGGAGGAGATGCTGGCGGGCATAGGGAATCCCCTTCCTCTCACCGGGCGATTCGCTGTGGGACTCTGTTTCATCGAGGAACCGGGCAACCGCGGCGTGTCGGATACGGAATGGAATCTGTACCTCGCCTCCCTGCAGAACATGCTGAGTGAGCTGGCTTCGAAGGCTACCGGTTTTCAGTTTTACTGGTATCGTCTGGATCGCGTTTCCATGGCGCTGATTCTGGCTTTTCCGGAAGAGACTTCCGCTGTCGAGGTCAAGAGAGAGTTCCTTTCTGTGCAGCAGACGCTGCGCAGGAGTGCGCAGGGACTGCCCTACACGCTTTATGTAGAGTCTGGCCAGATTTGTAACCGGCTAATAGACATCCGGGGACCTTATCTGGAAGCGGCAGAAAAAGTGCATTATCAGCGCTATAGCAGCCGCAGCGAGGAGAGTGTGGAACAGCCCGAGACTGTGGGCGAAGAAAAAACGCCGGAGGCAGAGACGAAGATCGTTCTCAACCGCTACTGGTTTAAGGAGCGCAGCCGGAGCATCAGCGCCCTGGCGGCCCGGGGAGAGCGACCAGGGGCGAAGCTTATGGTGGAGCAGGTCATGGCAGAGGTATTCCAACAGTATGGAGATGACCTGGAGGGCAGCAAGGTCTGCCTGGAGATGTTCATGGATGAGATGCTGGAGAAGCTCATCTCTTATCCGCTGACACAGGAGGAACAGGAGAAGCTGGAGGAAAGCCGGACCTCGGCGGCGATCCGTGGGTTTCAGGATGAGGAATCTCTGGAATCCTTTATCCTGGAGCAATGTCAGGAGATCTGTCGGCTGATCCTGAATTACAATAAGAAAAATCGCTATCGCTACGTTGAGACCGCGAAGGAATTCATCGGCGAGAATTATGCGAACAGCAACCTGTCTCTCAATGATGTGGCAGAGCACATCGGGATCAGCGCCTCCTATCTCAGCGAGCTGTTCAATGAGATCAGCGGGGAGAAGTTCAGCGCCTATCTGGCCTCCTACCGTGTGGATAAAGCACGGCAGATGCTGAAGGTGACCTCCATGACGATCAAGGAGATCGGTTTCCAGTGTGGCTTTAATTCCATTCAGAATTTTATCCGTGTTTTCAAGAAGGTGACCGGTTATACGCCGGGGCAGTATCGGGGACAGACAGAATAAACAGGAGCAAAGGAAGAATGGTTCATGCGGGATTCCCGGACTATATGGAGTGTTCATATGGCCTTGAAATATTTTTATACAAAAAGACACTAACAAATTTGCGAATCGTGAACATTTCTTCATCTTTTTTGGGAATGTGTGCTTAAACCGGAAAAAAGTCCGTATACATTTGCCGTTTTTTTCGTTAAATTAAAACCATCGGCGGCGGAACGCCAGAGGTCTGCCGCCTGGTCACTATTTTACTAACTCCAATTTGAGAGGAGAAAGGAGGTTTTTCCAGAATGAAAAAATTTTGGAAATGGCTGGATGAAGACTTTGAAGAGACGATCCTGATGATCTTCCTGGTCATCATGGCATGCGTCATGCTGTGGCAGATCATCATGCGTTACTTCTTCAAGGCGTCCATGTCCTGGCCGGAGGAGTTCTGCCGGTATCTGTTTGTCTTTTCAGGCTTCTTATCCATCGGCTACTGCATTCGCCGGGAAAAGATGCTGAAGGTCGACATCCTGCTGGGATTTTTCCCTGAAGGGCTGAAGAAGGCTGTGGATCTTATCGGCCGCATTGTTACGCTGGTGTTCTTCGCGTATCTGACCTATTATGCGTACTTCGCCACGATGAATTCCAAGGCGGGCGGTATGAAGAGCTCGGCCATGGGCTGGCCGATGTGGATCATCTATGGATCCGTGTTCGTCGGTTCCGCGATCGGTGTGGTGCGTGAGATTCAGGATCTGTACCGCTGGTTTAAGAAAAACACGAAGAAGGAGGAAGCGAAATCATGTTAGGACTTGTATTCGGTATCTTCCTGGTTGCTATGATTCTGGCGCTGCCGATGGGCGTTGCCATGGGTGTGGCTACGGTCATCCCCCAGCTGATCAACAGCTCCTTTGCCGGAAATATGAACTATGTTATTCAGGCCATGATCTCCGGTCTGAATACGACCCCCATCCTGGCCATCCCGCTGTTCATGCTGTCGGGTGCTCTGATGACCCGGGGCGGCATTGCCAAGAAGCTGTTTGATATCTTCGCCTACATCGTGGGAAAGAGAACGGCCGGTATCCCC
>JAJQDL010000067.1:6156-28233 GCA_021202235.1 Lachnospiraceae bacterium | reverse complement strand
AATCATTATGTACTCTGCAGTAGAAAGTATTGTTTATTTTTTAAATGTTTGGTTCTGGAGCGTCTGGATGCTGTTAGTCATCGTCGGCAGCGGCCTGTATCTGTCTGTACGGCTGGGGTTCTTCCAGTTCGTGCACTTTAAGGATATGTGGAGCCGCATCATCGATCGTCAGGAGTCTGATTCCGGTATCTCGACGTTCGCATCCTTCTGTACGACCATGGCCATGCGTATCGGTACCGGCAATGTAGCCGGTGTGGCCGTTGCTATCTATTCCGGCGGCCCCGGCGCTCTGTTCTGGATGATCCTGGCAGGTATGACCAACTCTGCAGTGTGCTTCACTGAGTGTGCACTGGCCTGTTTGTACAAGATTCGTGTGGACGGCCAGTACCGCGGCGGCGGCGCCTACTGCGCGGAGCGCGGCCTGGGCTGGAAGGCCTACGGCAGCTTCATGGCCATCATTCTGATGCTCGGCACCTCGATCTTCATGCCGGCAGCGGCTACATACACGATCTGCGACGGCTTCAACAATGCCATCGGCGTACCGATGTGGGTCTGCGCTCTGATCGTGGCTCTGATCGTGGCTGTTACCATCATCGGCGGCATCAAGAGAATCGGTCAGGTGGCTTCCTATGTGGTTCCTGTTATGACGGTGATTTATCTTGCCGTGGCTGTCATCATTGTCATCATGAACATCGGCCAGGTACCTGCAGTGATCGCCAACGTGGTCAGCTGTGCATTCGGTAAGAACGCGGTCTTCGGCGGTACCATCGGCGTTGCCATCCAGCAGGGTGTTAAGAGAGGTACCTTCTCCAGTGCTTCCGGTATGGGCGAGGCCTCTCCTACGGCGGCAGCGGCAGAGACCAGCCATCCCATCAAGCAGGGTATGGCCAACGCGGCGGGCGTCTGGCTGGATACCGTAATCGTCTGCACCTGCTCCGGTCTGATGATCCTCCTGACGGACTGCTTCAACACTTCCAGCGGTTATGTAGGCAGCGGCTCCGATCAGATGGCGGCACTGGCCGAGGCCGGTACCAACGGCGTCATCTTTGTACAGCTGGCCTGCCAGAAGGTCATGGGCGGCGTTGCTCCCCTGTTCATCGCCATCATGCTGTTCCTGTTCTCCTTCACTTGCCTGATCAGTTACTTCTATGAGGCTGAGACGGCTGCTATGTACCTGTTCCAGGGCGAAGGAAAGGCGAACATTCGTAAGGTAGTGACCCGTATCATGCAGATTGGTATGCCGATCCTCATCTTCATCTGGGGTATCATCGAGTCCGATCTGGCATGGAACCTTTCCGACCTGGCACTGGGCGCCTGCACCTGGATCAACATGGTCATCGTACTGGCGCTGTCTCCCAAGGCAGTGGCTCTGTACAAGGACTATGAGGAGCAGATGAAGGCCAAGAAGGATCCTTACTACAATCCCGATAAGCTGTCCTGGAAGGGCGTGGATACGGAGATGTGGAAGGATATCAATAAGAAATATATCGAGGCTGAGAAATAAAAGCAGTTTTGAGAAAAAACTACGCACAAAGGGGAGCGCCGCGGCGCTCCCCTTGTGCATACCCTCAGATGGCTATGCCCGCAGTCCTTCCAGCATCAGCGGAATGACCTGAGCCGTATACTCTCCCAGGTCATAGGAGGCATCGTGAATGCAGTAGTCATAGATGATGGCCCGCTCGCACATGGAATAGTATGAAACTACATCGAACACAGTCAGATCCTGCCGGATCTCCCCCCGGCGCAGGCCTTTCTCGGCGATCTGCTGAATCATCTTATAATAATAACGGTTCTGGTTCAGGAGATGCCGGTCTCCCCGGGTGACGACCTGGGATGAGTAGAGGGAGGCCAGCAGGCTGGGCTGGATCCGCTCGCCGATCATTTTGTGGATCTGACAGCACAGAGTGATCAGCTTGTCCACGCAGTCCATGTTGTCCGCCAGAGGGCTGGCTGCTTCAGATTCCTCGTAAAAGGAGTCGAAAATATCTGAGAGAGAGCTCAGAAGAGCGTCCTTACCGGCAAAATAATGATAAAAAGTTCCCTTGCTGGTTCCGGACAGGGAGATAATGTCCTCGATGGTGGTCTCCTCATACCCTTTTTCGTGGAACAGCTGCCAGGCGGCCTCCACGATCCGACTCTTAGTATCGTTCTTTTTTGGCATGATATAGTTCCTCTTTCTGATTTCCGTCATGGTGGCGTCCGCAAAGCGGACATATAATCCTACTATAACACTCTTTTTAAACAACGTAAAGCAGAAATGTTTTGACAAAATGTCAGGATGAGAAACATTTGAAAAAAATGTCGGATTATTTGTTGTTTCGGCTGCAAATAGAGCTCGGCAAAAGAAAAATTCGCAGAGGAGACATTTGACAAAAGAAAATTAAGAAAAGGGTTGCATCTGTGGTGCAGGTGCGGTATAATATAGAAAAACTAGAACGCATTCTAGTACACGGTGCATGATAACGTCGAAGCTCTCCGCGAGGTTCGGCAGAAAAGAGGGGAGCCGATAAAAAGTTTGCCTGGATGCGTGAACAGGGAAGGAGAGAGGGAGCATGGGTAAGCCTTTGGTGTTCAACATCCAGAAGTATTCGGTGCATGACGGAGAGGGAATCCGCACGACGGTTTTCTTCAAGGGATGTCCTCTTCGCTGCAAGTGGTGTCATAACCCGGAGAGCCAGAGTTATCAGAAGGAGATTCTGGTGTATGGCAGCCGCTGTACCGGGTGCGGCGCCTGTATCCGTACCTGCCCGCAGAAAGCGGTCTCCTACGTGGGGCAGGAGGTGTGGACGGACCGGAATCTGTGTACCGCCTGCGGAGACTGCCTGGATGTATGCGTACATAATGCCCGGGAGGGCGCAGGCCGCGAGTATGAGATGCGCGACCTGGTGCGGGAGCTGGAGAAGGATAAGATGTTCTACGAACAATCCGGCGGCGGCATCACGATCTCCGGCGGCGAGGCGCTGGCGCAGGATATGGATTATATCGAGGAACTGATGCGGCGGCTGCATTTTAAGGGGTATAGTGTCGATGTCGATACCTGTGGGCATGTGCCTTATGAGAACATCCGGCGTGTCCTGCCCTATACGGACACATTCCTGTATGATATCAAGCTGATGAATCCGGAAGCTCACCGGGAGTATATAGGGGTCGACAACCGGCTGATTCTGGAGAACCTGAAGCGGCTGAGCGAGGACGGGGGGAAGATCAATATCCGCCTTCCGCTGATCGACGGAGTGAATGCTGATGATGCGCACATCGACGCGGTGATTGATTTCCTGCGGGAGAACCGGATCAACGTATACCGTGTCAATCTGCTCAAATATCACAATACCGGTTCCGGTAAATATGCGAAGCTGAACCGCCCCTACGATTCAGAGGGGATGCGCGTCCCGGAGGGCGCGTGGCTGAATCACGTCATCGAGAAGTTCCAACAAAGTGGCTTTGCCAACATTCAAATAGGAGGTTGATCACATGGCACAAATGCAGGAACGCGGCATGAATGACCGCATTAAGAGACTCAGAAGACAGAGTCTGGAGACCCAGCCCCGCATCTACATGGAGCGCGCGGTGCTGGAGACGGAAGCCTACAAGATGTATGAAGGCAAGGTGTCGGTGCCTGAACTGCGGGCGCTGACGCTGAAGCATTTCTTCTCCAACAAGAAGCTGTACATCGGTGAGGATGAGCTGATCGTCGGCGAGAAGGGAGATTACCCGCAGGCGGCGCCTACTTTCCCCGAGCTGTGCTGCCATACGCTGGAGGATATGCACACGATGAACGACCGGGCCGTGGTCAATTTCACGGTGACCGAGGACGATCTGAAGACACAGGAAGCGGAGATCATTCCCTACTGGGAGGAGCGCTCGATGCGTCATAAGATCCTGAACAGCATGACGGACGAGTGGAAGGAGGCCTATGCGGCCGGTATCTTCACGGAATTCATGGAGCAGCGCGGACCCGGACATACGGTCGGCTCCGTGAAGATCTTCGAGAAGGGCTATCTGGATTATCAGAAGGACATCGAGGAATCTCTGGCTAATATTGATTATATTCATGATCCGGAGGCCATCGATAAGAAGAATCAGCTGAATGCCATGCACATCGCCTGCGAGGCAGTGATCATCCTGGGTCGTCGCTATGCGGAGCTGGCTCGTCAGCTGGCGGCTGAGTGCACGGATGAGAAGCGGAAGGCAGAGCTGCTGCAGATCGCGGCCAACTGCGATGTAGTACCGGCGCATAAGCCGCAGACCTATTATCAGGCGATCCAGCATTACTGGTTCACGCATCTGGCGGTGACGACGGAGCTGAACCCCTGGGATGCCTACTCGCCGGGACATTTTGATCAGCATCTGGGACCCTTCTATGAGAAGGATGTGGAAGAAGGCATCCTGACCCGCGATCAGGCTCTGGAGCTGATGGAGTGCCTGTGGGTTAAGTTCCACAACCAGCCCGCGCCGCCCAAGGTGGGTGTTACGCTGAAGGAGAGCGGTACCTACACGGATTTCGCC
This sequence comes from Lachnospiraceae bacterium, assembly GCA_021202235.1. Classification (GTDB taxonomy): domain Bacteria; phylum Bacillota; class Clostridia; order Lachnospirales; family Lachnospiraceae; genus UBA3305. The sequence continues at coordinate 23,727 of JAJQDL010000067.1, read as the reverse complement.
AACATCAACACCGGCGGCGTCACCCCGGAGGGCGAGGACGGCGTTAATGAAGTTTCCTATATTATTCTGGACTGCATGGACGAGATGCGTCTGGTGCAGCCCAACTCCAATGTACAGATCAGCCGCAAGAATCCGCAGAAGTTCCTGAAGCGGGCCTGCGAGATCGCTCGGGAGGGCTGGGGACAGCCCGCCTTCTATAATACCGAGGCCATTATTCAGGAGCTGATGAATGCCGGCAAGAGTCTGGACGACGCCAGAAAGGGCGGCTGCTCCGGCTGCGTGGAGACCGGTGCATTTGGCAATGAAGCCTATATCCTGCAGGGATATTTCAATCTGCCGAAGATCTTTGAACTGACGCTGTTCAACGGCGTCGATCAGATGACCGGCAAGCAGCTGGGACCGCAGACCGGTGAGGCGAAGGATTTCAAGACCTTTGACGAGCTGTGGGATGCCTACACCACACAGATCAATTATTTTCTGGATATCAAGGTGCGCGGCTCCAACGTCATCGAGGAACTGTATGCCCGCTATATGCCGGTGCCGTTCCTTTCGATCCTGACCAACGACTGCATCGCCCGCGGCAAAGATTACAACGCCGGCGGCGCCCGCTACAATACCAGCGTGATTCAGGGCGTGGGCACCGGTACGATCACCGACTGCCTGGCCGCCGTCAAGTACAATGTTTACGACGAAAAGAAGTTTACGGTGGAAGAGCTTCTGACGGCGATGAAGGACAATTTCGTGGGTCATGAGCGGATCCTGAACCTGGTGCGCAACAAGACGCCCAAGTACGGCAATGACGACGATTACGCGGACAGCCTGATGAAGAAGGTGTTCAACTATTTCGTTGACAATATCAACGCGCGGCCCAACATGCGGGGCGGCAGCTACCGCGTAGATATGCTGCCGACGACCTGCCATGTGTACTTCGGTGATGTGATGATCGCCAGCCCTAACGGCCGTCTGGCGCACAAGCCTGTGTCCGAGGGCATCTCCCCGGAGAAAGGCGCCGATGTCAACGGCCCGACCGCCGTCATCAAGTCCTGTGCCAAGATGGATCATCTGAAGACTGGCGGCACGCTGCTGAACCAGAAATTCACGCCTGAAGTGCTGGAAGGTGAGGAAGGGCTTGATAATCTGGCCAACTATATCCGGACCTATTTCAATATGGACGGCCACCATGTGCAGTTCAATGTAGTACATCGTGAGCTGCTGCTGGAGGCACAGAAGCATCCGGAGGATTACAAGGATCTGATCGTCCGCGTGGCCGGTTACAGCGATCATTTCCGCAACCTGGATAAGCCGCTGCAGGATGAAATTATCGAGCGGACGGAGCAGAGCTTCAGCTGCTGATGAGTACAGAGTAAGTGTAAAAAATACGAGACAGGGGAGAGCGCTTCGGCGCTCTTTTCTGCGTCCGGCGGATGCGCCAGGCGCATTCTTTGTGCTAAAAAGATTGACACGCCGAAAAACTGTGGGTATCATGAAGAGGAAACGGTTCTTCCGAGCGGGAGAGACTGTCATATAGGAAGTGAGGAAGTTCACGATGAATCAAAATGAGACCATGGGAATGCGCATCAAGGCTCTGCGCAAAGAGAAAAAATATACACTGAAGCAGCTGGCCGAGGAGACGGGACTCTCGATCGGTTTTCTGTCCCAACTGGAACGCGGGATGTCTTCGATCGCGGTGGATTCTCTGGCGAAGATCGCTTCGATTCTGGGTGTCGGGCTGTCTACCTTTTTTACGGACGCCAGTGCCGACTCTCATGATCCGGTGTCGCACTGCGCGGAGCTGCACTGGAATGCCACCAGCCCGGAGATCTATCAGTCGATTCTGAGCAAGGATCTGTATGGATTCGATATTCTGCCGCGGATTTTTCAGCTGATGCCGGCCGCGGCTAATACGGAACCGGAGGGAGCCATCCACCGTCATTCGGGCGAGGAGTTCATCTATGTCCTGGAGGGCGTGGTCACCGTGTATAATAATGACCGGGAGTATACGCTGTATCCCGGAGACAGTATTCAGATCCACTCTAACTGTCCGCATAACTGGGTCAATCGCACCAACCGGGCGGCCAGGCTCCTGTCTGTCAGCTATCCGAATCCTTTCAAGGAGGAGCACGAAAAAGCTGTGGCGGCGAAGGCCAGGGAATAGCGGACGATGGTGCAGGTGTACGTGGCAGACCTGACGGAGTGGATGGAACGCGGCATGCCTGCGGAGGCTGTTGAACGACTGTCTGCAGAGCGGCGGGAGAAATGGGAGAAACAGAGCGGGAGTGTGAGCGCGCTGCAGTCGGCGGCCGCGGAGCTGCTGCTTCGCCGCGCGCTGAGAGAACAGAGGATTCCTGCTCCGATTCCATGGCTCTGGGAACGCGCGGAGGGCGGCAAGCCGTTCCTGCGAAATCTGCCCGATGTCTCCTTCAATCTGAGCCATTCCGGACAGTATGCTGCCTGCGCTCTGGCAGACGGAGCGGTCGGTGTGGATGTACAGATGGTCTCAGAGCGGGCACGAGGGGCGGTTGTCCGCCGGTTCTGTCGGGAGGAAGCAGCCGAGATTGAGAGGGCGGGAAACCCGGCGGAAGCATTTTGCCGGATTTGGACGGCCAAGGAGGCGTATCTCAAGATGCGGGGGACCGGTCTGCGGCGGTCACTGGATTCTTTTCGGATAACCCGGGACGGGTGCGTGGAGGATCCGCCGGGGATACAGACGGATTTCCTGGTGACCTGGCTCCCGGTGGAGCCGGGGCGGCGAGACGCGGTGCTGGCTGTGTGTGCCCGGGAGAGGTGCCGGGAAACGGCGGAATTCCGGAAAGCGGCGGAATTGCTGCAATGGCTGTGAGGGAGACGGTGTTCTGCGGGAAATATTTTGTGAAAGTCATGGATGCTCCCCTTTTTTTCATATGCTGTAAGGATGCTGGTCGGCGTATGGGACGAGGAGGGAATCAGATGGGAAAACGGAAAATGAGACGAGGGGAGAGGCCGCTGCTGCGATGCGCGTGCCTCTTTTTCTGCGCACTGGTGCTCCTGACTTTGAAACCGGTAAGTCTGTCAGCCGCGGAGGCGCCGGCGGAATCGGAGCTCTATGCCCGGAGCGCGGTCCTGATGGACGGGGAGAGCGGTCGCGTTCTCTATAGTAAGAATGGGGATGAGGCACTCCCTATGGCCAGTACCACCAAGATCATGACCTGCATCCTGGCGCTGGAGGAAGGCGAACCGGCTCAGGTCTGTACCGTGTCCGCCTATGCTGCTTCCATGCCGGAGGTACGCCTGGGTGTGCAGGAAGGGGAGACCTATTATCTGCGCGACCTTCTCTATGCCATGATGCTGGAGAGCGACAATGATGTGGCGGTCGTGGTGGCGGAAAATATCGCCGGAAGTGTGGAGAAATTTGCCGACCGGATGAATCGCAGGGCCCGGGAGCTCGGATGTGAGGAGACGTATTTCATCACGCCGAACGGGCTGGATGCTTCTGATGAGGAGGGAACCCATTCCGCATCGGCCCGGGATATGGCGACGATCCTCAGCTATTGTGTCCATAATGAAGATTTCTGTGAGATCACCGGCACAGCGGACTGGAGCTTCACCGATTGCAGCGGCACGCGGAGCTTTTCCTGCACGAATCATAACGCTTTCTTAAGTCAGATGGAGGGAGCCTTTTCCGGGAAGACCGGCTACACCGGCAATGCAGGCTACTGCTATGTGGGAGCGCTGCGGGATGGCGGGAGAACCTTTATCGTGGCGCTTCTGGCCTGCGGCTGGCCGAGCCACCGGGACTACAAATGGTCCGACACGCGTACGTTAATGCAGTACGGCCTCGATGCATTTGACTATGTGGAGTACGATACGGGGGAGATTCTTCTCGAACAGATGGCGGTGTCCGGCGGTACAGAGGAGTACGTCTCTCTCCGGGTGGAGGAGACCACAAAACGCCTTCTCCTGGCGGAAGAGGAGGAAGCCCACTGGGAGGTGACGCTTCATGCCACTCTGACCGCCCCGGTAATTCCCGGTCTGGCCGTCGGCTACGCCGCCCTGTGGCTGGAGGATGAAATCCTGGCGCTGACGCCTGTTTATACGGACGGAACCGTGACGCGGGCAGGGTGGAGCCTGCGCAGATTTGCAGGATGAGAACCCGCGGAACCCGTTGAAAAAGCCGGGCAGGTGTGTTATCGTTATGTCAGGGTGGCCGCAAAATGGCGGCTCGAAAATGAAAGAGATTGTGAGGGCAAGAGTATGGATCAGTGGAAAAAGATCCAGCCGGAGGAGCTGGAGAAGAATGCATTTCAGATGATCGGAAAGGACTGGATGCTGATCACGGCAGCCAAGCCGGACGGTACGGTGAATACCATGACGGCCTCCTGGGGCGGCATGGGCGTGATCTGGGGACAGCCGGTGGTTTACCTGGTGATTCGTCCGCAGAGATATACGCTGGAATTTGTGGATGCCGCGGAGAAGCTGTCGATCACCTTCTTTGAGGAGACATACCGGAAGGCTCTGGCGCATCTGGGCAGCGTGTCCGGCCGCGACGAGGACAAGATTCAGACGGCGGGACTGACCGTAGAGATGGACGGGGATGTGCCGTATTTCCGGGAGGCCAGCCTGGCATTCAAGTGCCGGAAGCTGTACCGCCAGCCGATGGGATCGGAATTCTTCATGGACCCGGCGCTGGCTGAGAAAAACTATCCGGAGAAGGACTACCATATCCTGTTCGTGGCCGGGATCGAAGAAGCCATGGTACGGGAGGCTTAAGGATGCTTCCTTCCTGCCTCATCGCCTTTGCGATGTATTCTAAAATCCCCATGCCCCGGGTGGAATGGTCGGAAGAAAATATGCGCTATGTCCTGTGCTTCTTCCCCTGGGTAGGGATTCCGGTGGGGCTTCTGACTTTCCTGGTGTTTCACCTGACACAGTACGCCGGTTTCGGCAGCCTGTTTTCCGCGGCTCTGCTGACAGCGGCGCCGGTTCTGGTGACGGGCGGGATTCATATGGACGGGTTCATGGATACGATGGATGCCCGGAGCTCCTGGGGAGACCGGGAGCGGAAGCTGGAGATTCTTAAGGATTCTCACACGGGGGCCTTTGCCATCTTGGGGTGTGCGGTCTATTTGCTGCTTCAGGCGGGAGCCTGGAGTGAGATCACGCAGGAGACGGCTGCTGTGGCATCCTGCATGTTCTTTTATTCCCGGTGCCTCAGCGGCCTGAGTATCACCGTATTCCCCTGCGCCCGGGACAGCGGTCTGGCGCGCACCTTTCACGATGCGGCACAGAGACGAACCGTGTGCCGGGTGTTGATCCTGGAGACGGTTCTCGTCGCAGCGCTGCTGCTCTGGCTCGGCGGGCTGCTGGGCGGCGCGGTGATTCTGACCGGACTGCTGGTATTTGCTTATTATCGCTGGTTTTCTCTGCGGGAGTTCGGGGGGATCACCGGGGATCTGGCGGTGTATTTTCTGCAGCTGTGCGAGCTGGCGCAGCTGTTGGTACTGGCGGTGCTGCCGAAGCTTCTGTAGAGGAAAACGATGCGATCTGCTTTGAAAAGAGCATATCGTCTGTGCCGGAACGTCGGATTCCCCGGGAGGAGGACATGGGATGCGGATTGATTGGATACGCCACGGCGAGGTGCCGGGCAACCGGGAACGGCGCTATGTGGGCGTTACGGAGGAATCGCTGACGCCGGAGGGTATCCGGGCGGCGCGGGCGCTGCATCCGGCGCGGCCGGACATGGTCTTTACAAGTCCCCGCCTTCGCTGCCGGGAGACGGCGGAGCTTCTCTATCCGGGGATTGAACCGATCGTGATTGATGAGTTTGCCGAATGCGACTTCGGGACATTTGAGTATCGGAATTATCGTGAATTAGCAGGAAATCCCGCTTATCAGGCCTGGATTGACAGCGGCGGCCGGATCGCTTTTCCCGGCGGGGAGGACCGCGCACAGTTTCAGAAAAGGTGTCTGGCGGGCTTCCGGCGGGTCGTGGAAATCCTGACGGAGCGTGGGCTTTCTCATGCAGCGCTGGTCGTTCACGGCGGGACCATCATGGCCGTCATGGACCGGCTGAGCTGTCCGCATCGGGATTACTATGACTGGCAGTGCGGGAATCTGGCCTGCCTTGTGACCCGGTATGCGGACGAAGAACTGTACTGGAGGACGCAGAGCGATCGGCGCATGCCGGGAAAGGGCGACAGGACGGAAAAATAATGGCACACTGCACGAAATACTTCTTGATAAATCCCACATTTTGTATTAGGATATATGCGGGAGAGAATTGATTCTATTTCTTCATAAATATAAGATGAAAGAGGTGAGAAAGATGACTTTACTGGCAGCAAGCAACATAGCCGAGGCAGTTACGAATGCGGTCGTTGGCCTGGGTACGGTGTTTGTGATCCTGGCGTTCCTGATCCTGATTATCTCTCTGTTCAAGTACGTGAACCAGTGGGATACGAACAGACAGGCGAAGGCCAAGGCCCAGGAAGAGGCGAAGAAGCCTGCAGTGGCTCCTGCAGCGGCTCCCGCTCCGGCCGTGGCAGCCCCGGTCGGCCCCGGTACGATGGCGAGTGCCAAGGTGACGATCTCTGACGAGGTGGAGGGTCCTGTGGCCGCCGCGATTCTGGCGGCTGTGGCAGAGACCTGTGGAGGCAATTTCAGGGTGACATCGATCAAAAAGAGCAAATAAGCTGAAAAAATCTGAAAAAGATTCAGGAGGAAAAACGTAGAAATGAACACTTACAAAATCACCGTGAATGGCGTATCCTATGACGTGACCGTGGAGAACACCGGCGCGCCGGCGGCGGCTCCGGCTCCGGCAGCAGCCCCTGCACCCGCAGCAGCACCCGCACCTGCAGCAGCGACAGGCGGTGTCCGTGTAGAGGCTCAGGTAGCCGGCAAGATCTGGAAGATCGTCGCTTCTGCCGGACAGACTCTGAAGGCCGGCGACAGCATCGTGATTCTGGAATCCATGAAGATGGAGATCCCGGTCGTGGCACCGCAGGATGGAACTCTGGCCTCCATCAGTGTATCCGAGGGTACCCCCGTCGAGCTCGGTGACCTGATCGCCACCATGAACTAGGAATCCGAGAGTAAGGAGGACTTATCATGGGAAGTATTGCTGAAACATTGACAAACCTGGTGGAGCAGACCGCATTCGCCAATCTGTACTGGGGGAATTACGTGATGATTATCGTCGCGTGTATCTTTCTGTATCTGGCCATCGCCAAGGGCTTTGAGCCCCTGCTGCTGACACCTATCGCCTTCGGTATGCTGCTGGTGAATATCTATCCGGCCATTAACGAAGAAGGCGGATTGCTTTATTATTTCTATCTGTTGGATGAATGGTCTATCCTGCCGTCCCTGATCTTCATGGGTGTGGGAGCCATGACAGACTTTGGTCCGCTGATTGCCAACCCGATCAGCTTCCTGTTGGGTGCAGCGGCACAGTTCGGCGTCTATGTGGCCTATTTCCTGGCCATGGCCATGGGCTTTAACGGAGCGGCCGCGGCGGCCATCTCCATCATTGGCGGCGCCGACGGCCCGACTTCCATCTTCCTGGCCAGTAAGCTGGGACAGACCGACCTGATGGGACCGATTGCGGTGGCAGCTTATTCCTACATGGCTCTGGTGCCGCTGATTCAGCCTCCGATCATGAAGGCTTTTACCACCAAGGAAGAGCGGCGGATCAAGATGCCGCAGCTGCGCCCGGTATCCAAACTGGAGAAGATCCTCTTCCCTATCGTCATCACCATTGTGGTCTGCATGATCCTGCCCAGCACGGCGCCTCTGATCGGTATGCTGATGCTCGGCAATCTGTTCCGTGAGTGCGGCGTGACCAGACAGCTGCAGGAGACGGCAGCTAATGCGCTGATGTACATCGTGGTTATCTTCCTGGGAACTTCCGTGGGAGCGACGACCTCCGCAGAAGCGTTTCTGCAGATTTCTACGATTCAGATTGTTATCTGCGGTCTGATCGCTTTCGCTTTCGGTACCTTCGGCGGCGTCATGCTGGGTAAACTGCTCTGTATGCTGACGCATGGCAAGATTAATCCGCTGATCGGCTCGGCCGGTGTGTCCGCGGTTCCTATGGCGGCCCGTGTGTCTCAGAAGGTGGGCGCCGAGGAGGATCCGACGAACTTCCTGCTGATGAATGCCATGGGACCGAACGTGGCCGGTGTGATCGGCACGGCCGTTGCAGCCGGTACCTTCATGGCCATCTTCGGCGTGTAATAGGAGGATAAGAGAAAATGGCAGAAGCAAAACCTGTAAAGATTACAGAGACCGTCCTCCGGGATGCACATCAGTCTCTGATCGCCACCCGTATGAGCACCGATCAGATGACTCCGATCATGGATAAGATGGACCAGGTCGGTTATCATGCGGTGGAGTGCTGGGGCGGCGCGACCTTCGATACGGCCCTGCGTTTCCTGAAGGAAGATCCCTGGGACAGACTGCGCCAGTTCCGCGACGGCTTCAAGCACACGAAGCTGCAGATGCTCTTCCGCGGTCAGAACATCCTCGGATACCGGCATTACGCCGATGACGTGGTGGAGTATTTCGTGCAGAAATCCATCGCCAACGGCATTGATATCATCCGTATCTTCGATGCGCTGAACGACGTCCGCAACCTGCAGACCGCAGTCAACGCCACCAAGAAGGAGGGCGGCCACGTACAGACGGCCATCTCCTATACTCTGGGAGAACCCTATACCACCGAATACTATGTGGATCTGGCGAAGAAGATGGAGGATATGGGTGCAGATTCCATCTGCATCAAGGATATGGCGGGTCTTCTGGTTCCCTATTATGCAGGGGAACTGGTATCTGCAATTAAGGAAAATGTTCATGTTCCGCTGGAGCTGCATACGCACTGCACCAGCGGCGTGGCGGAGATGACCTACATGCGCGCCGTGGAGGCGGGCTGCGATATCATCGACACCGCTATCTCACCGTTCGCACAGGGCACCAGCCAGCCGGCGACCGAGGTTCAGGTGGCGACCTACAAGGGAACCCCCTATGACACTGGCCTGGATGAAGACCTGCTCAACGAGATTACTGAGTATTTCCGTCCGCTGCGTGAGGAGGCTCTGGAGAGCGGCCTCATGAGCACCAAGATCCTGGGCGTGGATATCAACACACTGCGTTATCAGGTGCCCGGCGGTATGCTGTCCAACCTGGTGTCCCAGCTGAAGGATCAGCACGCCGAGGACAAGTTCTACGACGTGCTGGAGGAAGTACCCCGCGTGCGCGCGGATATGGGTACGCCGCCTCTGGTGACCCCGTCCAGCCAGATCGTGGGAACTCAGGCTGTGTTTAATGTCCTGATGGGCGAGCGCTATAAGATTGCGACCAAGGAGACCAAGGCCATGTTCGCCGGCGAGTATGGCCAGACCGTTCTTCCCTTCAACAAGGAAGTGCAGAAGAAGGTCATCGGCGATAAAGAGCCGATCACCTGCCGTCCGGCCGATCTGCTGGAACCTGAGCTGCCGAAGCTTGAGGCGGAGCTGGGAGAGTGGAAGGAGCAGGATGAGGATGTCCTCTCCTATGCGCTGTTCCCTCAGGTGGCGATGGACTTCTTCAAGCACAGAAAAGCGCTGCGTGAGGGTAATGCCCCCGTCAGCGGCGATGTGGAGTGTTCCGTACAGCCCGTGTAAGAGAAATGAGTGCGACACCTCCGGGGCAGACCCCGGAGGTGTTTTTTAGCAGGAGGAATGAGATGTATAACAATAATGAAGGCGAGAAGGGGCGCTATATTCTGCAGGAACTGAAGGATCCGGGCATGGGAACGCCGGAATTTCAGGAAATGTATCGAAAATTTTCGAAACGAATCCTGTGGATCGACGACAATGTGATGCCCGGGTCATTTCAGATGAATACGGCCTGGTACTATGCTGTGCCGGAGAAGGATCCCGTGTTCGAGGAGCATGTGCACGAGTACGATGAACTGATCGGTTTTTTCGGAAGCGATCCGGAGAATCCTTATGATCTGGGTGCGGAGCTGGATGTGACACTGGACGGCGAGGTACATCGGCTGACGAAGACTTCTCTGCTCTTTGTGCCGGCGGGAGTGCCCCATATGCCGCTTTCAATCCGTCGGGTAGATAGGCCGGTCTTTCACTTTTCCATCGTGGTCGGACCGGAGTACAACGGTGGAGCTTACCAATAGAGATGGGACGAACAGTGGTCGTAGGCGGAGGCGCGGCAGGCATGATGGCTGCCGTCGCGGCCGCGGAGAGCGGCGAGCAGGTCGTTCTCTATGAGAAAAATGAGAAGCTGGGGAAGAAGATTTACATTACCGGTAAGGGCCGCTGCAATGTTACGAATGCCGGGGATCAGGAGGATTTCTTCAGGCATATCGTGACGAATCCACGTTTTCTCTATTCCTCCTTCTGCAAATGGAACAACTGGGATATGTATGATTTCCTCACGGCGCGGGGCCTGCCGCTGAAGATTGAGCGGGGGAATCGTGTCTTCCCGGAATCAGATCGGGCTTCGGATGTGACGCGCACTCTGCAGAGAGCAATGGAGCGTGCGGGCGTTGTCTGGCATCTGAATACGTTGGTGAAGTCGCTGCTCCTGGAGGAAACGACGTGCCGCTGTCGCGGTGTCCTTCTCTCCGACGGACGGGAAATTGAAGCTGACCGGGTCATCGTAGCGACCGGCGGTCTTTCCTATCCTTCGACCGGCTCTACCGGAGACGGATACCGCTGGGCCAGAGAGGCGGGACACACGGTGACAGAACCGCATCCGGCGCTGGTGCCGTTCGATGCGGTTCTCGGTGATGGGAGCTCCTGCAAAGAGCTGCAGGGGCTGGCCTTGAAGAATGTAGGAATTCGTATTTGCCGGGGAGAGAAGCTTTTGACCAGTGATTTTGGAGAGATGCTCTTTACTCATTTCGGTGTCAGTGGCCCGGTGATCCTGACGGCCAGCAGTCTTGTGGCGGAGGAGCTGCGGCAGGGTGAGCTGGCTCTGCACATTGATCTGAAACCGGCGCTGACGGAGGAACAGCTGGACGCCCGGCTGCTGCGCGAGCTGACGGCCGGAGCCGCGAAACAAATGCGAAATATCCTGGGAACTCTTTTCCCGTCCAGTCTGATTCCGGTGATGCTGCGGCTGACAGGGATCCCGCCTGAGAAGCGGGGGCGGGAGATCACGCGGGAAGAACGCCGGATGCTTCTGGTTCGGACGAAGGATTTCCCGGTACGTATCCTGGGAAGCCGCAGCTTCCGGGAGGCGATCATCACCCAGGGCGGCGTGTCCGTCAGGGAAATTCAGCCGGCTACGATGGAGTCAAAGCGGGTGTGCGGACTGTATTTTGCTGGGGAAGTGCTGGATCTGGATGCCAGCACCGGCGGTTACAATCTGCAGATCGCCTGGTCTACCGGGCATGCCGCAGGCTGTGCGGGAGTTGTGAAAAAGAAAAAGGCCGCGGCAGCCGACCGATGATGGAAGAGCAGCCCGGAGCGGCCTGTGTTGGAACGGAGAGGGATTCTGTGCGGAGGAGGAAAAATTGATGAATCAAAATATTGCCATAGATGGCCCTGCCGGGGCCGGGAAGAGTACGATTGCGAAGCGGGTAGCGCAGCAGCTGCAGCTGATCTATGTGGATACCGGCGCCATGTATCGGGCGATGGGAATCTATTTCCACAGACTGGGGATCGACCCTGCAGACGAGGTGGCGATCTCCCGTGCGGTTTGCGGTGCGGAGGTCTCTCTTGAATACCGGAACGGTGCCCAGCAGGTCATTCTGAATGGAGAAAATGTCACCAGACTGCTGCGGACGGAGGAAGCCGGGCGCATGGCATCCCTCTGCTCGGTGTATGCGGCGGTGCGTACGAAGATGGTGCAGCTGCAGCAGGGTCTGGCGGCACGGACCGCAGTCATCATGGATGGGCGGGACATCGGAACGGTGGTACTTCCGGACGCTCTGCTGAAGGTATATCTGACAGCCAGTGTCTCCGAACGGGCCCGACGCCGCTATCTGGAACTGACGGAAAAGGGCGAAGCCTGTGATCTGGCAGAGATCGAGCGGGGAATTCGGGCGCGCGATGAGCAGGATATGAACCGGCCAATCGGTCCGCTGCGCCAGGCGGAGGATGCGGTTCTTGTGGATGCTTCCAATCTGAACATTGACGAGGTGGTGGAAGTGATCCTTGATCTGTATGAAAAAGCACGTCGGGAGAAGGGAGCCTGAAAAGAAGAAAATCAGAAGCCGGGGCAGTCTGAGAATCAGAAATCTGTCCCCGGCTGCCGTGGCGCAGGGGAACAGATTCCGGGGGCGTACCGAAGCGCGAACAGATGTGGGAGGAACTGGGTTATGGAAGTAAAACGTGCAAAGACAGCCGGATTTTGTTTCGGAGTGAAGCGGGCGGTGGATAAAGTGTATGGCGAGATCAAGACGGGACAGGGACCGATCTATACCTATGGACCCATTATTCACAATGAACAGGTGGTGGAAGACCTCGCGGCGCGGGGGGTGCAGATCCTGGAGGAAGGAGAGGAGATTCCGCAGACCGGCGGCACGGTAATCCTTCGCTCCCATGGTGTGAGCCGTGCGGTGCAGGAGAGACTGAGTGCGGAAGGTCTGCGGGTCGTGGACGCTACCTGTCCCTTCGTGAAAAAGATCCACCGTGCCGTAGAGGAAGCCTCTGCCCAGGGGCGGACCGTGATCGTCGTGGGGAACCGGGAGCACCCGGAGGTTGAGGGAATCTGCGGCTGGAGCCGGACGCCGGTCTATGTGGTGGAGACGCCCGAAGAGGTGGAAGCCCTGCCAGAACTTACGAATGTGACCGTTGTAAGTCAGACAACATTTAACCATAAGAAATTTCAAGAACTGGTTGAAAAAATTTTGGAAAAGGGTTACAATACTATTGTTGTGAACACAATTTGCAATGCTACACAGGAACGTCAAATTGAGGCAAGAGAAATCGCCGCCGGCGTAGACGCGATGATTGTCATTGGGGGGAGACATAGCTCCAATACGCAGAAGCTCTACGAGATCTGCCGGAATGTATGTCCGAATGTTTATTATATACAGACACTCGCTGACTTAGATGCACGAGGTTTCGCACCAGTACGTAGCGTAGGGATCACAGCAGGGGCCAGTACCCCCAACAATATTATTGAGGAGGTTCATACTTATGTCAGAAGTAAGCTTTGAGCAGTTGCTAAATGAGGAAGGCTCATTGAATCAAATACGTACCGGAGCGGTTGTTAAAGGCACAGTCATCGGTGTGAAGGAGAATGAGATCAGCCTGAACATCGGCTATAAGGCCGATGGGATTGTTACGAAGAATGAATATACCAATGACTCTTCCGTGGATCTGATGGAGAAGGTGCATGTGGGAGATGAGATGGAAGTCAAGGTACTCAAGGTCAATGACGGCGAGGGTCAGGTGGCTCTGTCTTACAAGAGACTGGCGCAGGACCGCAACAGCAAGAAGCTGGAGGAAGCTTTCGAGAACCATACGATTCTGAAGGCGAAGGTCAGCCAGGTTCTGAGCGGCGGACTCAGTGTCATGATCGACGGCATTCGTATCTTTATTCCGGCCAGCCTGGTATCCGACGGTTTTGAGAGAGACCTCGGCAAGTATGCCGACCAGGAGATCGAGTTCGTGATCATCGAGTTCAATCCCAAGAGAAGAAGAATCATCGGCGACCGCAAGCAGATTCTTGTTGCTCGTAAGGAGGAGATGAAGAAGGCTCTCTTCGAGCGGATCGAGGAAGGTATGATCGTCGAAGGTACGGTGAAGAACCTGACCGATTTCGGTGCGTTCATCGATCTGGGCGGCGCGGATGGTCTGCTGCACATCTCCGAGATGTCCTGGGGCCGGATCGAGAGCCCCAAGAAGGTTTTCAAGGTCGGTGATCAGGTAGAAGTTTTCATCAAGGAGATCAAGGGAGAAAAGATTGCCCTGAGCATGAAGTTCCCTGACAAGAACCCCTGGATGAACGCAGATGAGAAATACGGCGTTGGCTGCATCGTGACCGGCAAGGTGGCCCGCATGACAGATTTTGGCGCATTCGTGGAGCTGGAGCCCGGTGTGGATGCACTGCTGCATGTGTCTCAGATCTCCCGTTCTCATGTTGATAAGCCCTCCGATGTTCTGAACATTGGTCAGGAGATCACGGCGAAGGTGGTTGACTTCAACCCCGATGATAAGAAGATCAGCCTCAGCGTAAAGGCTCTGGAGCTGGATGAGATGAACGACGAGGAGTAATCCTTTGCTCATCCCACTGAAAAATCGTAATAAAAACACGTCTCTGCGAGGAGGCGTGTTTTTTTGACATAAAGGAAAGTCTTTCGTACTTTTCTTTATGTCAAAAAAGCCTCCGGCGGATGTGCACTTGCGCGTAAGGAAGCGGTTGAAACAAGAATACATGCAAATAGAAAAATATTTGTGAAATTGGCACGGAATTTGGTAGTTATTCTTGACTTTGCGGGCGATTTCAGGTATGTTATTTCATGAAAAGTGTGTAAAACACAACATTATACAGAGAAAGCACATAATAGCACAGAAAGGTTGAAATATGGCAGGGACGATACAGGAGATTGCAGAGAGGACGGGGGTATCCCGCGGGACGGTAGATCGGGTGTTGAATCATCGCGGCCGGGTACGTCCTGAGGTGGCCGTAAAGGTAACCCAGGTCGCGGAGGAGCTTGGCTATACGACGCGGAGCGCGCGGAAGGCGACAGCCGCCGGGCGGGCAGACTTTCGCAAGAAGATCGGAGTAGTCACGCAGCTCGCAGGGTCCTCTTTCATGCTGGAGATCATGCGGGGCATTGAGACAGCGCGCGTCAACATGGAGAAGCAGGGGGTGCACGTGATCCTGAAAGAGAGCAACGGTGTTGATGAGGCGGAGCAGCTGCGTCTCATTGAGGAACTCGCAGAGGAGGGTATCGATGGTCTGGCCATCATGCCGGTGGACTGTGAGAGCGTGCGAGAGCGCCTGAATCGACTGACCGTGGAGGAAGGGATTCCTGTGGTGACCTTCAATTCGGATATCGTGGGAGCCGGACGCATAAGTTTCGTTGGCCTTGACAACCGGAAGAGCGGAAGCACGGCTGCGGGGCTGATGGGGCTGATGATGCGCGGCGAGGGAAAGGTGCTCTGCATCACAGGGAACTTCTCGAACAGCGCGTCGAGCCAGCGTATGGACGGATTCATCGGGGAGCTGAAGATGAGCTTTCCGGAGATGGAGATCGTCGGTGTGCAGAGCAGCTTCGACCGTACGGAGGAGGTTGAGCAGATCATCGTCAAGGCCATGACAGCCTTCCCGGATCTGGGCGGGATCCTGGTCGTGTCCGGCGGGCAGGCCGGGGTTGTCCGTGCCTTCGAGCAGCTGAAACCGGCACACAGGCCCTATGTCATCCTCTACGACCGCACGCCGAAGAACATCTCCTATCTGCAGAACGATATTGTGGACTTCCTCATCGACCAGGACGGTTACCATCAGGGCCATCGCGCCATTTCCCTGCTGGCAGACAAGCTCTGCTGGAACAAAGAACCCGAGGCGGAATACATGTATACCGATATCAGCATAAAAACGAAATATAACCTGTAGCGATACCAGGGCGCTGGACATCCAGTGGATGTCCGTTTAGCGCCGACCGAAGCGGAGCGAAGACTTCCAAAGTCGCAAATCGAATGCTGGCATTCGAATTTGCGACTTTGGAACCCGCCAAAACATGACACCGCAGGCGCCCCTTGTGGGGGAAGTAGCCATTTTTCGAAGAAAAATGAGCGGATTCCGAATGTTTTGAGGATTTTCGGGAGCGCGTAAGCGCGGACACCCGCAGGGCGCTCTTCGAGAAAATCCGCGGTATCGCGAAACCCGCCAGTGTTTCCGATCAGTCATTAAAAGCACACAAAAAGCACACATTAAAATTAAATGAGAAAAGCTTAAAAACGCACAAAGCACGCAAGAAAATGAAAAAATGCAGAAATTTTTCAAAAAATACTTGCGTGCTTTTGTATTTTGTGATATCCTCCGAATAGAAAAGCACATGAAAGATGTGCAGGCACGACGAACTGACGCGACGAAGCAGAAATACCGGCGAATCGCTGTTGTGCCAGTCTGAAGCAGTATTATCATATTTCACCAGACAACCATACAAGGAGGGTAAGAAAATGAGTAAAATGCTGGAAATGAAGGCCAAGTTCCCCAACACACATTTCTGGGTGGATTCCTGTGCCAAGGCGGATCTGGAGTACGGCATTGGCATCGGGGCTGTGGGTGCGACCACAAACCCTGTCATCGTTTCCCAGGTGCTGCAGAGAGAGCTGCCGGAGTGGGAGGATACGATCCGCGGTCTTTTTGCGGATCATCCCACGGCAACCGAGGACGACGTGGCCTGGATGCTGATCGAGATGATGGGCGTGCGGGGCTGCGAGATGCTGCGTCCGGTCTATGAGGAAGAGAAAGGAACCTGCGGTAAGATCTCGATCCAGACGAACATCAAGTATTACCACGACTGGGAGAAAATGGCTGATCAGGCAGCGCATTTCAATACGTTGGCTCCCAACATCCAGGTGAAGATGCCCATCTCCGAGGCCGGTCTGAAGGCGTTCGAGGAGGCAACCTACCGCGGCGTCAGCGTCAACGCAACCGTTTCTTTCAGTGTGGCGCAGGCGGTGCAGGTGGCGGAGGCCATCGAGCGGGGCCTGAAGCGCCGGGAGGCGGAAGGTCTGGACACTGCGCATATGACGCCGATTTGCACGATCATGATCGGGCGCATCGACGACTGGCTGAAGAAGGCCGTGGCCCGTGACAGCGTGGCCATTCATCCGGAAGCTCTGGAGTGGGGCGGCGTGGCTGTATTCAAGAAGGCCTATAAGATCTTCAATGAGCGGGGCTACCGCACACGGCTGCTCACCGCGGCCTACCGCAACCTTCACCACTGGGAGGAATTCATCGGCGGCGACGTCTCCATGACCATTACCGCGAAGTATCTGAAGATCTTTGACAACAGCAACGTCGAGATTCGCAATACCATGGATGATCCGGTTCCCGCCTGCTGGCTCGAAGAACTGGATAAGCTGCCGGATTTCCATCGCGCTTACGACGAGGACGGCATGACGCCGGCCGAGTTCGAGCATTACGGCGCCTTCATCAATACCCTGGAGGGATTCTTTAAGGGCTATGATACGCTGGTTCAGCTGATCCGTCCTTATCAGTTCGGCAGCCCTTTGAAGTAAGTCACAAAGGAGGAACGCATGAGTCAAACCATCCGTCTGACAACCGCCCAGGCCATCGTGCGATTTCTGGATCAGCAATATGTGTCCATGGACGGTATTGAAACAAAATTTGTAGAGGGCTTCTTCACGATCTTCGGCCACGGGATCGCCGTCGGCCTGGGAGAAGCACTGGATACGAACCCCGGCAGCCTGCGGGTGATGCAGGGGAGAAATGAACAGGGCATGTGCCACGCGGCCATCGCCTTCGCCAAGCAGAACAACCGGCAGCGGATTATCGCCTGCTCCTCCTCCATCGGCCCCGGCGCCGCCAATATGGTGACCGCCTGCGCCGATGCGACGGTGAATAACATTCCGCTGCTGGTTTTCCCTTCGGATACATTTGCCTCGAGAC